>JBDSAJ010000042.1:0-4976 GCA_039922235.1 Umezawaea sp. | reverse complement strand
GGCGTTGGCGGCGACCCTGCGCACGGTGAACGTAGAGGCGAACCGGGTGTCCGCGGTGGCGTTCGACCACGGCGTGACCGGTAAGCAGGCGTTGCAACGGCTGGTCTACCAGGATCTGAAAGGCCGGGGTTTGTCGGCGCGACCGGCGTTGCAGGTGATCCGGAAGGTCGCCGACGCTTACACCAGCCTGCGCGCGAATATCCGTGCCGGGAACCTCGGGCCCGAAAATTCGTCCCGCCGGGTCAAGGCCGGGTCGAAACCGATTCGGTTCCGTCCTGACGCGGCCCAGCCGTTCGACGACCGGTGCCTGTCCTGGCAGCACGACGCGTGCACCGTGTCCATCTGGAGCACCGCGGGCCGGTTGAAGGGTGTCCGGTTCGCGGGTTCACTCGATCACCTGTCGACGTTGGTCGCGCACCGCAAGGGCGAGACGGATCTGGTCCACCGGGACGGCATGTGGTTGCTGATAGCGACGTGCGATATCCCGCAACCGGAGGTGGTCGATCCGGTGGGGTGGCTCGGGGTGGATCTGGGGATCGTGAACATCGCCACCACCAGCGACGGGTGTCGGGCCACCGGTCGGCGCTTGAACCGACATCGTCGGCGGATGGCCGGGTTGCGGCGCAAACTGCAGGCCAAGGGCACCAAGTCCGCGAAACGCGTGCTGAAACGGGTTCGGCGCCGCGAAGCCCGGTTCGTCACCGACACCAACCACACCATCTCGAAACGGCATGTCACCCTCGCGCAACGCACCTGTCGTGGGATCGGCTTGGAAGACCTGGCCGGGATCCGCGACAGGGCACGGCTACGGAAACCGCAACGGGTCATGCCGCACTCGTGGGCGTTCGCCCAGTACGGGGCGTTCGTCGTGTACAAGGCCGCGCGGGCGGGGGTGCCGGTGGTGTTCGTCGACCCGCGTGACACCTCCCGCACCTGCTTCCGCTGCCGGCATGTCGACAAACGCAACCGCCGCGGTCAGGCCCTGTTCGTATGCCGGCACTGCGGGTATCGGGCGCACGCGGATCACAACGCTTCCCACAACATCGGTCACCGTGCCGGAGAAGTGTGGAACGCGGGGCGGCAGTCATCCGTCCCTGCGGCTGCCTGACGGGTGGTTGTTGGACGCGGCCGGGCACGTCATCTCCAGTGGCGGGACCGAGCTGCAAGCCCGACCCTTCAAGGGGCGGGAAGTTGACGTACGGCGGGAACAAGTCGCCGGAGGTCCGGCAGCGCATCGCGGAGCACCTCGCCGAACGGGCCGGACCGCACGACGCCGCGGTCCGCGCGCACGTCCTGAACCGGGACTCGGCCGGACGACCTCGGCTACGGTGGGGTTTTCGACCGCTTGACACGGGGCCGTCCCCCGTGCGGACGCGGTCGGATGGAGGGTGCGCCGTGACCGGCGTCAGACGGCTCAGCACGACCGACCACCTCGAGATCCGCCGTTGGGCGGAGAGCAGGGAGGCCGCGCCGATCGCCCACCGCACGGAGGGCCTCGGTTTCGACTTCCCCGACTACGACGACGACATCGACCCGATCGCGTGGGACCGGTGGTTCGACGAGTTCGACGCCCGTGAGCTGGAGTTCGTCTACCAGTTGAGCGAGACCGATCGGTCGACGAACTACTTCGAGCTCCGGCCCCGGAGCCCAGACCGCGCATTGACCACACAGGACTCGCGGGCACCCCGGTCCTTGTGATGGTTCATCACGTTACGTACGGTGGGTCTCGCAGCGGTTGAGCCAACAGCCGCGCCGGGGAGTTCCGGCGGGCCCGTACGGCCATTTTTCGCTGCACCAACGCGTAGCGGCACGGAGAACGCGCACCTCCAGGACTCCCCACCCCATTTACCGGGCACAACAAGAGGGAGATCCCACGTGACGGTCCAGGATCCGAACGTCGTGGACGCGAGCCGCAACGAGCAGGCCATCGGCCTCGCGGTGAGCCACCCGGCGCAGGATGTCACCGTCGTGTCGGTCTCGGGCGAGATCGACATGCTGTCGGCTCCGGCTTTGCGCACCTACGTCACGACCAACCTCGGTGACAGTGGCACGTTCCTGCTCGACCTGTCCGGGGTGTCGTTCCTCGGGTCCGCCGGGTTGGCCGTGCTGGTGGAAGCCGCGCAGGCGAGCAGGGCAAGGGCGGTCACGTTCGGCGTCATCGCCGCTGACCGGGCGGTGACCAGGCCCATCGTCGCCACCGGGCTCGGCGAGGTGTTCGACGTGCACGCGTCGCTGGACGAGGCGCTCGGCTGACGCGTTCACCCGATGGGCGACACCACGGCGGCCACGTGCCGCACCCCGGACGCCGCGAGCGCCGTCCACGCAGGGGTGCCCGGCCGGGCGAGCACGACCACGCGGTTGCCTGCCGCCGAAGCCGCGGCGGCCAGCGCGAACACCGCGTGCGCCGCTCCCACCGTCTCCGCACCGAGTTCGGCGAGGTCGACCACGGCGGGCACCGAGCCGCCGCGGGCCGCGGTGAGCAGGCAGCGGCGCAGCGCGGCACCCGTGCTCGCGGGCACGTCGCCGCGCACCGAGACGTGCACGCCCGCTCCGCACTCCTCGACCAGCACCTCGTGACCGGACCGCCGGACTCCCAGCGCCCCGGACCGCCGGGTGCGCCGCGAGCGGCTCAACGTGACCGATGTGCCGCGCGCGGTGCGGTCGACCACGACCTGGTCGACGTTCTCGCGCATCAGCAGCAGGCCGCGGCCCCTGGTGGACAGCGCGGCGAGCGGCGCCCGCCACCGGCCGCTGTCGGTCACGACCGCGCGCACCGTGCCCTTGGGCTCCAGGCGGGCGCTGACCAGCACCTCGCCGTCGACGTCCGGCGGGTAGGCGTGGTCGACCGAGTTGCACACGGCTTCGTTGACCGCGACGAGCAGGTCGTACGCCGGGTCGTCGTCGACGGCTGCCGAGACCAGCCACGCGCCGAAGGACCGCCGCAGCCCCGCGAGGGTGCTGGAGCGAGTCCGGAAGTCGAGCGTGAAGCGCGTCGGAGGGATCCCGCGTCCCCCAACGGGTGGTGGCACGCCCATCAATGCGGACTTCCCGTTTTCGGTCCCTCCCACACGTGTGAAGCGGGACCGATTCGGGTAGTGCTAGGACCATGGCCAGAACTACAGGACGGACTACGAGGTGAGCGTGTCGCAAACGGAGCCGCACCGCGGTGAGTCGGAGAGCAGCCTGCAGGGCGTCGAGTTGCGGATGGCGGCGAACCCGACGCAGTTGTCGATCGTGCGCGCAGTCGCGGCGGACATCGCGATGCGGCAGGACTTCGACCTCGACTCCATCGAGGACCTCAAGCTCGCCGTGGACGAGGCGTGCTCCACGCTGATCGCGCTGGCCGCACCGGAAGCCGTGCTGAGCGCCCGGTTCGTGGTGACCGACGGCGTCGTCCAGGTGTCCACGCAGGTCGCGTCGAAGCGCTCGTCCCCGCCGGACCGCGACAGCTTCGGCTGGCGCGTGCTCAGCGCGCTGGTGGACTCGGTGACGACGTGGGTCGCGCCGCAGGCCGGTGATGACGAGTACGTGGTGCACATCGACCTGGTCAAGCGCGGATTGGTGGATGCGTGACCGAAACCGGTGCGGAGACCGCCAAAGAGGTCTCCAGCTCGTCCAGCACAAGGGGTGACTACGACCACCTCGCGCCGCTGTTCGCTGAACTGGCGGCGCTCCCGGCCGACGATCCTCGGCGGGAGCGGTTGCGCGACGAACTGGTGACCGAGCACCTGCCGGTCGCCAGGCACATCGCGCGCAGGTTCGGCAACCGCGGCGAGCCGCACGACGACCTCGTGCAGGTGGCGAACGTCGGGCTGATCAACGCGGTGGACCGGTTCGACCCGGAGCGCGGCAGCGACTTCCTGTCGTTCGCGGTGCCGACGATCATGGGTGAGGTGCGGAAGTACTTCCGCGACTCCAGCTGGTCGGTGCGGATGCCGAGGCGGCTCAAGGAGCTGCACCTCGCGATCAACGCGGGGTCGTCACGGCTCTCCCAGACGCTCGGCCGGGCGCCGACGCCCAGTGAGCTGGCGGCGCACCTCGGGCTGACCCGTGAAGAGGTCCACGAGGGCTTGGCGGCGGGCAACGCCTACCACAGCGCGTCGCTGGACGACATGCTGCTGGCGGACGACAGCTCGATCTCGCTGGGCAACACGCTGGGCGCGGAAGACCCCGAGATGGAGGTGATCGAGCAGCGGGAGGCGTTGCACCCGCTGCTCGAACAGCTGCCAGACCGGGAGCGGAAGATCGTGGTCATGAGGTTCTTCGGCAACATGACGCAGACGCAGATCGCCGAGAAGATCGGCATCTCGCAGATGCACGTGTCGCGCTTGCTGGCGAAGACGCTTCGCCAGCTGCGCGACGGCTTGCAGGAGTAGTCAGGCGACCCGGAGGCGACGACGAGCCGACGCAATGATCTTGCGTCGCTCGTCCTCGCCCATCCCGCCCCACACCCCGTACGGCTCCTGCGCCTCCAGCGCGTGCTGACGGCACTGCTCCACGACGGGGCAGGCGGCGCAGATCCGCTTCGCGTGCTCCTCGCGGGCGGATCGCGCCGAGCCCCGCTCGTTGTCGGGGTGGAAGAAGATGGCGCTGTTGGCGCCTCGGCAGAGTCCTTCCATCTGCCAGTCCCACACATCGGCGACCGGCTTGGGCAGGCGGGTGGTGCAGGTCATCACGGTCTCCTCGCGCGGTAACTGTTCGGCGATCCTTCAACTACCCGGCGAGCCGACCGGCGCAAACCTGTCCCATACCGCTTTTTGCCGTTGCCCACAGATTGGGCCGGAATCGACGTCCGGCTTCGTACCGTTCGGGCCTTTCGTCCACTGGTCCGATCAGCCGAAGAACGCCCGCACCTCGGTGCGCACGCCCTGCTCCGGTGGTGCCCCGGCGGGGGTACCCGAAGGCCCGGCGACGTCACAGGTCGAGCAGGAGCAGACCCCCGAAGTAGAGCGACGCGAGGGTGATCGCGCCGAACA
>JBDSAJ010000041.1:0-3814 GCA_039922235.1 Umezawaea sp. | reverse complement strand
AGCAGATCACGAGTATCGGTGCGGCCGTCGACGACCGCGGCCGCGACGTCGCTGAGCTTCAGGTTGTGGCTGCGGGCGTAGCCGCGCAGGGCGGTGAAGGCTCCGGTCATGTCGACGCCGAGGCGGTGTGCAATGTACCCCTTGGCCTGTTCGATGATCACCCGGTTGTTCAACGCGGTCTGCAGTTGCTCGGTCAGGATCTCCTGGTGGCGGATCGAGCGTTCCTGGAGCAGGCCGATGGTGGCCACGTCGACCAAGGCCCTGGCGGTGCGCAGCGCGGTGTCGGTCAGCTCGCCGGGGCGGACGCGGAACAGGTTGAGCGCCCCAATCACCTGACCGCGCAGCCGCATGGGCAGGGCGTCCACGGCGGCGAATCCGCTGCCCGTGGCCGCCGGGGCGAATCGTTGCCACCGGCCGCCGGCGGTGGACAGATCGGCGTGGCCGACCCGCACGCCGGTGGCGAAGGCCTCCAGACAGGGGCCGTCGTCGTTCTGCAACTGGAACAACTCCAGCAGACGCACCTGTTCATTCGAGGACGCGATCAACTGCAGCCTGCCGTGCTGGTCGGCCAGCAGCAGCCCAGCGGCGTCGACGGCGAGCAGTTCGACGCACCGGTCCACCAGCAGATGCAGGAAGTCGATCACGTCGAAATCGTCGATCAGCGTGTCCGCCAACTCGACGAACGTGTCCAGAAGACGGTCATCGCCCATCGTGGTCATCTCACCCGATTCTCCCGGAGCGCCGTCGTCGGGTTGCCGCGCACGCGCCGTCATGTCGTCTCCTCGGTCAGGTCGAAACGCACGCGTCGCGCCACCACGTCGGCGGCGAGTTCGCCCAACGGCCGCTGGTCGGCGAAGGCCCGTCCGCGCAGGGTGGCGAAGGCGTCGGCCATCCCCACCTCCAGTTGCGCGGAGATCATCCCGGTGGCCTGATGCACCCGCAGGTCGTGCAAGGACAGGCTGTCACCCAAGTCGTGGTCGGCGCCACCGAGTCCGGCCCGCTCGTCGAGCAGCAGCCGCAGGGCCAGCCGGGCGAACGCCAGCGCGTCCGTCAGCGTCGTCGCGTCCAGTGATCCGGCCTCGGCCCGGTGCAGCACCAGTGTGCCGGCGTGGATCGAGCCGACACGCAACGGCAGCGCGAACAGCGCGCGGGCACCGGCGTGGACCGCCAACGGCGCGAACAGCGGCCACCGACGCCCGATCGCCGCGGTGTCCAGATCGGCCACCAGCACAGGACCACCGACCCGCCCCGCGTCCACACACGGCCCTTCACCGACCGTGACCTGGATCTCGGCCAGCTGCTCACCCAGCAGATCGGTCGAATGCAGCGTCTCGGACCACCCTTGGGAGGTGTCCACCGTCAGCGCGGCGCCGCTCACGCCGAGCCGGGACACGGCGGTCTCGCACAGCAGCAGCGCCGATACCGATGTCGCGCGGCTGTCGGCCCGCTCGGTGACCCAGGCCCGTGCTCGGGCGAGGCCTGCGTCGTCGTGGCGGCCCACCATGTCGATCGCGTCACTCCTCCGGCCGGGCCTGTCGACGGTGGTCGTCCTCACCGGCGTGCTATCGAAGTCCGATCGGGGGCCAGGACCGCATCGGGATGTGGTGGAGGTCGGGGTACACGTCGAGCACCAGGTCCAACCCGGTGATCCTCAGCGGCCACAGGACCGCGCGAGCGGTGGCGACCACACTGAACCCGATCTCCACCAGACTCGCGGCCTCGCGGAGCTTCGCCAGGATCGTGAGACCGGCCGCGCCGAAGAAGGTCACTTCGGTGAGGTCCAGGATCACATCCGGGCCGCCGTGGTGGACGTGCTCGTGAACGTGTTCCCACAGGTAGGGGGAGCTCGTCATATCCACCTCCCCGCGGACCACGAGCATGACCGCGCCCGGCTGGACCAATCGGGGAGTGACGTTGAGCAGTGTGGGAGCCGATTGGGAGGGCGCTCGGTGCGCGGTCCGGGGCAACGGAAGAACGGATATCCGACGGGGGACGGCGGGGATCACGGAGGTTCTCCTCACCAAGCCGTGGCGTCCGCGGGGTCCAGGCGGGCGGGAGAATTGATATGTACGCAGAGTAGAGGCCTGGGGGATGCGCCCACAAGGCCGCACCCCTGCGGCGGCCGGTTACCCGTAGCACGTCGTGAACCGCACGACCGACCCTGCGCGATCCCGGTGTCGCCCTTGGCCCGTTTGCGGGCCGCCGCGACTGTGCTGGACCAGTGCCGCGACAGTCGATTCCTCGTGCACGACGTCTTCGAAGCCACAGCGGGAATCGGCGAGCAGCGGCGGGTGCTCGCCAACCTGCGCCGCTCGCACACCATCCTCACCGACCGGCACACCGCACGAGAGGAGGATCATGCCTAGGAATCGACGCAAACTCATACAGGACAACGGAGACTTCCCTCCGGGCAGCAGAAATCCGGATCCCTGTGTCCGTGTGTTGCGTAACGTGAGAACCGGCGACGTCCTTCGTCGGTCCGGTAGCGGCTGGGTCGACAAACACGGCTCGAATCACAGCTGGCATCAGATCAACCACTGGAACCCGCTGTACCCCGGATACATCGACATCACCGGCACGACAGACGCCGTTCCAGCCGCTGACTCGCTTCGCACCGACACACAACAATCCGGACGACCAGGAGACCACATGCCATGTCCGACACAACCCCCACACTGCCACGACTGACCACCGTCGCACTGACCAACGCCCGCCGCGGCTGGCCGGTCTTCCCCCTCAAACCGGGAACCAAGATCCCAGCGGTCGAGGACTGGAGCGGTTGGGCCACCATCGATCCACGGCAGATCATCGACACCTGGATCAAACGCCCCTTCAACGTCGCGATCGCCACCGAAGCAGCGAACCTCGTCGTGATCGACCTCGACGACGCCCGGCACAACGGCGCCACGGAAACCGGCCCCGGCGAACCCACGCACGGCCGCCACGTGCTCGCCGAGCTGGCCCATGCGATAGGGGAGTGCTACCCCAGCGGCACCTTCACCGTCTCCACACCCGGCAACGGCCTGCACCTGTACTACCGCCAACCAGACACGGGCACACGCCTGCGCAACACCATCGGACGTCTCGGATCGCTGATCGACTCACGTGCCGACGGCGGCTACATCATCTCCGCCGGTTCCACGATCGACGGACGATTTTACACCGCGGTCAACCGCGCACCGGTCGTCGATCTCCCCTCATGGATGGCCATCCGGCTTCGCCCTCCGCCACCCACGCCCAGCACTCCGGTGCGGTTGGCCACTGGTGGCGCCACCGCCTACGCGTCATCAGCGCTGGACAGCGAAGCGGCCAGAGTCCGCGCAGCCCCGACAGGACAGCGGCGACTCGCGCTGTTGACCGCGGCAAGCCGGATGGGCCGAATCCAGGACCTCGACGAGGCCACCATCACCCACGAACTCCGCCACGCGTGCCGCCACCACGTTGCCAACGGCGCGTTCACCGAAGCCGAGCGGGACCGCGCTATCAGCGACGGCATCGCCTGGGGCCGAGCCCACCCCCGCGAGATCGCTCACCGGGCCAGCTGACCACAGGCTCGAAAAGTCACGTCGCGCTTGGGCATGGCTTTCACGCGGTTGCCGACACCACGGTTCGGAGATCGGTCGGCTCGTGCTGCTCAGCGATGGTGCCGGCGACGCGCTTTCCCTGTCGGTGATCCACGAACGGCTCGAACAGGTCACCGACTCCGAACTATGCGCCCGACTGCTGGTCGAGTGACCTGCGGTGTCGATCACCAAGGCCACCACGGCCACCGCTTTGGTGATCGACGCCCCGCGCACCGCCTGACTTCATCCGC
>JBDSAJ010000040.1:0-20152 GCA_039922235.1 Umezawaea sp. | reverse complement strand
CTCCACCAGCAGCCGGGCCCGTTCCGCTCCGGTGACCGGCTCGCGCAACGCGCGGTCCAGGTAGTCGAGCGCCAGCCGGTGGTCACCCGCGGCCCTGCTGGACGCGGCGGCGGCGCGGAGCGCGGCGACCACCCACGGCGCACCCACCGGCGGGGCACCGATCAGCAACCGGGCGACCACCTCGTCCGAGACTGCGCAGTGGTAGGCCAGCCTCGCGGCCGCGGCGTACAGCAGTTCCCGCTCGTCCGAGGTCATCGACGCGAGGACGCGCCCGACCACCACCTCGTTCAGCAGTCCCGGACCGTCGCGGTCGACGACCAGCCCGGCCTCGGCGAGCACGACGACCTCGGTCGCGCAGACCGCGACGTCAAGCGCCGCCACCGACGCCGTCTGCCGCAGGTCGAACGTTCCGTGGCACACCGCCATGGCGTTGAGGAGCAGGCGAGCGGGCCCGGAGACGGCTCGGATCCTCCGGTCGAACTGCGCGCGCGCCGCCTCGGCGGCGAGGCCGCGCACGCGTGGCACCTCCGCGGACGACGGCACGCGCTTCTCCGCCGCGAATCCCGCGAGCACGTACCGGACGAGCAGTGGAACCCCGGCGGTGTGCTCGACCACGGCTGCCACGAAGTCGGGGTCGACAGGCCCCTGGTGGGCCGCGGCGAGCACCCGTGACACCCCGGCGGTGCTCAGCGGCAGGACCTGCGTCCAGAACGCGCCCACGCTGCTCGGCACGTCGGACTCGACGGCCATGGACGCCGACTCGCCGATGCGTCCCGTCGCGATCACCAGCAGCAGCGGCACGTGGTGCGCTCGACGCACCAGCGCACCCAGCCAGAGCCGGGACTGCGGATCCATCCACTGCGCGTCGTCCACGAGCAGGACGAGCGGTCGTCCGCGCGCCGCGTCGAGCACCACCTGGCACATCGCCACCACCTCTGCGGGCGGCGGCGTGCTTCCCAACGAGTGCGTGAAGGTACGGTCGTCCGTCTCCAGCGAGGCCAGCACCTGCGCGGTCAGCAGGAACGGCGTGGTCGACTCCTCGATGGCACACCGCCCGCGCACGACTCCGGCCCCACGTTCCCCGGCCAGCACCGCGATCCGGTCGAGCACAGCCGTGAGCCCGCCACCGGGCACCGCCGTCAGGTGCAGCACCGAGCACTGCCCGCGCATCAGCGCCTCGACCGCTTCCCCGATCCTGGCCAGCACGTGGTCCCGTTCCACCAGGAGACCGGTCCAGGACTCCTCGTCCCGCCAAGCCGACCGCTGGCCCGCTTCGGCGGTCCGCGAACCGCGGACCGAGACCTGCTCGTCATCGTCAGAGATCATCGTCACCATCCGATCCGAGTACGCGAGGCCGACGGGGAAATCGCATTCAGTTGTTGCCCGCGAGGACGTCCAGGTCCTCCCGGAAGCCGAGGGCCGAGCTCAGCTCGCTGCGGCCGGACAGCCCCAACTTGCGGTAGACCCTGGTCAGGTGCAGCTCAACGGTCCGCAACGTCACGAAGAGGGTGTTGGCTATCTCCCGGTTCGTCGCTCCCGCCGCGGCCATCCCGGCTACCCGGTGCTCGCTCGCGGTGAGCCCGCCCAGTTCGGCCTCGTCGGACATGCGCATCCGGCCACCCGCGTCCAGCAGCAGCTGGCGCGCGCGGTCCGCGAGCGGACGGTGATCGCACCGCAGCGCGATCACGACGGCCGATCGGAGCTGCGCGCGCGCCACCCTCTCGTCCCCTGCGCGGAGGCACGCCCACCCGAGGAGCACCTGGGCGCGAGCGTGCTGCACCCGTGAGGGCAGGGCCGCGAAGCACTCGACCGACCTGGCGACGAGGTCGACCGCGCGGTGCCGGGTGGTGACCAGGCCGCGCGCCATCAGCGAGAGACCGGCCGATTCCGCGGTGATCCAGCGCTCGAACAGGTTCGCGCCGTCCAGCACCACCGAGACGACGTCTTCCCGACGGCCGAGGACGGCTGCCATGACCGCCGCGTCGGCCCACCACTGGACCAGCACCGGGCTGTACATCTCCACCTCGCTCATGGCGCGTCCGCAGCGGTAGAGGTCGTCCAGCGCACCGTCCAGGTCGTCCCGGCCGAACCTCGTCCAGGCGCGGGCGTGCAGGAACTCGTGGTACTCCTTGGTGCGGGTGACGAGTCGATCATGGGGAACGCCGTCGAGCAGCTCCTCGGCCCGCTCGGTCTGACCGAGGTGGACCGCCACGGTGGCGAGGGCGATCCTGGGCCTGAGCTCGTGGTCGTGCCAGGAGTGCCGCTCCACGAAGGCGAACGCGTCGATCGCGTCCCGTTCCGCACCGAGCAGGTCGCCGACCGCCAGCAGCGTCATGGCCCGGTGGGCCAGCACCCGCGACAGGGCGAGTGCCTCACCTCGTTGCCCGAGGTCGTCGACCGCGCGATCCAGCACCGCGATCGACTCGGACGTCTCCCCCGCGCACCGGAGCACCGTCGCCGCCGCCAGCGTCGCCCCGACGCCGGAGCAGGAGGCCTGGTCCGTCAGCGCTCGGCGTGCCTGGGCCACCGCGACCGCCGCCGTGCCGCCCAGCCACATCGTCGCCTCGGACAACACCCCGAGCAGGCAGCGCTCGGCAGCGGTGACACCGCTCGGCGGCGTGACGTCCCGTGCGAGGGCGAATGCGTTCTTCGCGGTGGCCCGGTCGGCCAGGTCGATTTCGAGCAGGGCCGCGACCACCAGGTCCCGCGAGTCCGCGGCCCCGTAGGCCTCCGGCGGTTCGTCCAGCTCGCGCAACACCGCCGCGAGCATCGCGCGCGCGGCTTCCGGCTCGGTCCCCAGGTGCGCGGACATCACGGCGAGCCTGGCCCGCAGCGACCGGTTCGCGGTGTGCTCGAAAGCGGCGGACATCTGCCGGAACGCGGCCGTCGGGTCCGTTCTCGCCGTCTGCTCCGCGAACTCGATCCGCACGGCGATGTTGTCCGGTTCGCCGTCGAGCACCCTCGACAGGTACCTGGCGGCGGTGTCCGGGGCCCCCTGCTCGGACACCACCACCGCCGCCGCCCGCAGGATCCGCGACATCCACGGCTCGTTGAGCGTGGTCATCTCGACCAGGTGGCGGGCGACTTCCTCAACGGGACGCCCGCCGTCGTCGAGGAGCACGGCGGCCCGTGCGCGCAGCGCGTCCACCTCGGCGGTGGGCAGCGCGTCCAGCACCGCGCGGCGGAAGCACTCGCGCAGGTCGGACGGCACTCCGTCGTCGACCAGGTGTTCCCGGCGCAGCACGGCGACGGCGTCGTCGACCACCTGACCGGCGAGGCCGGTCAGCGAGTGGAGGAACCCCCGCTCCGCAGGTTCCAGCACGGCCGCTGCCGCAGCGACGACGCGCACTTGGACCGGAGTGTCCTGGAGCCTGCGCCCGAGGACCGCGGAGATCGAGTTGCTGCTGATCCCGTCGACCCGCCACCAGCCGAACTCGTCCGGACGCGCACCACCGGACCGCAGGTCGGCGAGCAACGACAGCAGGTGTCCGGGGTTTCCGCCCGCCAAGCGGTGGCACCAGGTGGTGAACTCCTCGTCAGGCGTGCCGCCGAGCACGTCGGACACCAGTTCCGCCGCGTGTTCCGGCGACAGCGGGTCGAGTTCCAGGGCCGCGCAGCACGGTCGGGCGATCAAATCGGCGACGACGCCATCGACCCGATCACCGGACCCGGTTCCCCGCGCGGCCAGCACCAGCAGCGGGAGGTCGGCGGCTCGGCGGACGAGGAAGTCGATCCACTGCAGGGTGGCGTGGTCACAGAGGCAGAGGTCGTCGATCACCAGGCACAACGGGGCTCGCGCCGCGAGGTCGGCGATGTGGTGGTGCAACGAGCGGAAGACGGCGTAGACCGAATCCGGGTCGGAACCCGCCGGGGTCGCGACCGCGATCCCCGCCGGTTCGAGCAAGTCCCTGGCCGCCGAGAGCGAGGACCGGTCGCCGCGTCCGGTCGTGTGCAGGACGGTGCTCCCCAGTCGCGCCTGCCGGATGACTTCCCGACGCAGCAGGGTGGACTTCCCGGCACCTCGCGGTCCCCGGACGAGCACTCCGCGGACCGTGCCCGCGCGAGCGGCGTCGGCGTGGTCCGCGAGGACGGCTAACTCCCTCTCCCGACCGACGAGTTCACCAGCGACCTCCAGGTCGGCGCTGCCTGGATCGGCGACGCGGAGCACACGAGCCACGACAACACTCCTCGCACCCGAACAACGTGTGGCCAATCCAGTAGGTGATGAGCAGCGCCTCCGTGCGTGACCGCGAGCAGGGCACTGGCCCATCAAGGTGGTTTTCGTACCAAGTTACGACCGGCGTACCAAGTTCTGACCACTTGCGGGCGAATCCTACGCGCAGTGAGTGCCCAACAACGGCACGCACAGGGCCAACCGTCCAGCACGTGGGCCACCACTAGGACTCTTCCTAGACATCTCCGCCCGGCGTTGACCGCGTGCCGCCCGGCCAGGATTCTCGGGCGGGACGAATTCACCGGTCCACTGAGGGGAGCCACCATGGCAGGCGAACTCCAGGTCATCTTGTGCGCGGTCCACCCCGGCAGGCCGACGACGAGCGGGTCCACCAGGGCGACGGCCTGTACCAGCGGGTGAAGCTGCTCCGGGGCAATGGCAGGGAGCACTTCGCGTACTCCGGCGGGACGGCTGTTGACCACGGGGTGGTGCTGCCGCGGTTCGACGGGGTGGCGCACACCGACGTCGCCGAACAGGGCGGGATCGCTAACGCACGGTCAACTGGCCGAGGCGCGTCGCCAGCGAGCAGAGGTCCGCGACCACCGCGTCGCGCAGCCCGTCCGTCACCCTCGCGGTGAGCATGGTCGCGCTCACGGCCACGGGAGTGCCCGGTTGTCCCGGCAGGGCGACGCTGAAGCAGGTCACACCCTCGGTGTACTGCTCGTCGTCGACCGCGTACCCCCTCCTCCTGCTCTCGTCCAGATCGTGCCGCAGCGACTCGAGGGTGCGGTGCGAGCGCGTGGTGAACGCGGGCAGCTCGCCGAGCCTCCTCAACCGATCGTCCAACTCCTGCGGGGGGAGGCTGGAGAGCATGGCCTTCCCCAGTGCCGTCGTCACCGCGGGCAGCTTCCTGCCGATGTCGTTGGCCAGCCGCACCGCCTGACTGCCCTCGTGCCGCGCCAGGTACAGGACGTCGGGCCAGTCCAGCACCCCGAGCACCATCGTCTCCACGCCCGCGGTGGGCAGGGCGGCGGCCGTCGTCCGGAACTCCCCCACCAGGTCGGTGGCGGCCAGGAAGCTCTCGCTGAACTCGACGACCTTGTAGTCGAGTGCCCACCGGGTGCCGACGCGGCGCACGACGTGGCTCTGCTCCAGCGCCGCGCACAGGTTCGCCACCGTCGACTTCGCCAGGTCGAGGCTCCGGGCGAGGTCCGTCAGCCCGACCGGCTCACGGCGGCGAGCCAGCTCCTCCAGCACACCCATGGCCCTGGTGACCGCGGGCGAGCGGCTCTCCACGTCCCGCAAGGACCGACGGCTTGGTGGCTCCGACCGCATCAAAGCAACCCCCTCCGGCTGGCCGACGAGCCCGCAGCACCCCCCAGTGTGCCCCGTCCGGGGATCTTCACACCGCCCAGGTCGAACTGGCAGGTCCGAGCGCCAGGGACGACCCAGCCCACCGGTGCTCGGACTGGCTCACCGGAGGAGCACGGGTCCGCTCTGCCGCGGACCGTTCAGGACGAGTTCACGACGGACAGTCGTCGAGCGAGGTGGACGAGGTCGGCCGCGATCCCCGCGAGCAGCTCCGGTTCGACGCGCGCGGAGAGCATGGTGGCGCTGACGGCCGCGCGCACCGTCCGTCGACCGGGGACGGCGACCGCGAGGCAGGTCACGCCCGTGGTGTTCTGCTCGTCGTCGAGCGCGTGGCCCTGGTCGCGGACGACGTCGAGGTCGTGCCGGAGTTCGACGACCGTGCGGTGCGAGCGCGGTGTCAGCTCCGGCAACCCGGTCAGGCGCGCGAGCCTGCGTTCGAGTTCGTCCACCGGCAGGACGGCGAGCATCGCCTTGCCCAACGCGGTGACGACGGCGGGCATCCTCGTCCCCACCTCGTTCGAGAGGCGGACGGACTGGGTGCCGTCGTGACAGGCCAGGTAGACGACGTCCAGGTCGTCGAGCACGGCCAGCAGCAGGGTTTCCGACGCGGCGGTCGGCAGCGTGGCGCACCCCCGGCGGAACTCGTCCACCAGGTCGGTGCTCGCGAGGTAGCCCTGCCCGAGTTCCACCACCTTGTGGTCCAGCGTCCAGCGGCCACCGACCCGGCGGATCATCTGGACGGCCTCCAGCGCCGCGCACAGGTTCGCGACCGTCGACTTGGCGAGGTCGAGCGACCGCGCGAGGTGCGACAACGCCATCGGGCTCCGCTCGCGCGCCAGCTCCTCCAGGATGCCGACGGCCCGCGTCACCGAAGGCGACTTGCTGTCGACGACGCGCAGCGATCGACCGCGGCCGACGGCACCGCTCGCGGACTCGGAGCCCCCGGCGTCGAGGAGGACTCCATCCGAGCGCATCGCACCGACGTCGAGCACCGCGTCCTCGCCCAGCCTGGTGACGAACACCGGAGCCGCGGCCGGGACCAGCGGCGGAGCAGCCGGGTTCCCAGGGGTCACATCTGCTCACCTCCGTGCTGTCGGGACGTCGAACGCGGGCCGCACGCGTCACCCGCGGGCGACTTCCGCGGGGTTGCCGACTCGGGTGCTCACGACGAAGGCCCTCGGAGCACTGACGCACCAGCACCTCCGAGTCCGGCTCGGGTATGCAACAGCCTCCGCCACGTCGAGCACAAGACGAGCGGGGCCGTAGGCGAAAAGCCTGGTGATTCCTCTAGAAGATGTCCACGTGCGACGGAGCGGCGATTCCCGCGAAGAGGTCCGCCGCGGCCTCGACCACCCGACCGACTCGGCGGAGGCCCTACCCGCGCTTCCGCGGGCTGGTGGGGGATTCCCCCGGTTTTACCCGAACCGCGATTCCCGTCAGCGGCGGAATTGCGGAATTCCGACAGGATGCGATTCGAGCGGTCGAATCCGAACGCCAACCGAAGCCGTGTTTTTCTGCCCCACGCGGGGTGCCACGTCAGGACGTGGTCGATGCGGCCGCGACCACCACGTCGATCTGAGGACATTAGTGACGATCCAGCTCTGCGAATTTCCCCAGCCCATGGTGTCGAACGGCGCGCATCCGGTCGGGCGTGCGCCGCAGGACGAGCGCGGATCGCCTGCCCACGGGCGGCGGAGAACGGAGTCGACGCTGATCAGGAGCCTGGTTCCGGACCGACGCGTGCCCAGGTGGCGCCCGGTTGCGCCGAGGACGTCCCATGGCCGTGGACAGCGCGACAGCACTGGGAACGCGTCACACCACAGTGTTCCACGACACAATTAGGTAATCGAGGACCATGCCGATGCCCTATTTGCGGCGCCGGTGCGACCGGGTGAAGTCCGTTCACCCGATCCCCTTTTGCCGTGTCGTATGCTGAACGACGACGATCTCCGAAGATGCACCGCCGAAGTGATGGATCCTCTTCTTCACCTCGGCGGATGACCGCAGCACCGTCATTCGGTTTTCCGAAGTTCGGCGCCTTTCCTGTTCTGTCGTTCGCTTCGACGGAGGTGCGTGTGGTCGAACCGGTAGGTCCAACGCCGAGGGAACAGGCCGAGGCCGCCCCCGCGAGGCTGGTCGGGCGGGACAGCGAGGTGACCGCGGCACGTGCCGTCGTGGAGGCCGCGTGCTCCGGCTCGCCGCAGGTCCTGCTGGTCCAAGGCGCGGCCGGCATCGGCAAGACGAGCGTGCTGAAGACCGCGCTGCGCACCTCGGACGTCCCGCACCCCTCGACCGTCCTGCACGCGCGCTGCCGCGAACTCTGGCGCGACACGTCCTACGGGGTGGTTCGGGACCTGATGGCCCCGCTCGACCTGGTGGGACGAGGCGCATCGGCGCTCAGCCCCGCCGCGCGGTGGGCGCTGCCCGTGCTGGCCGAGTCCACGGTCGACAGCGGACCGCCCGACTCGTCCCGCACGTACACCTCGATGCACGGCCTGTACTGGCTGGCCGTCGACCTGATGGCGCGCGGACCGCTCGTGCTGGCCATCGACGACGTCCAGTGGGCCGACGAGCGGTCGGCGCACTGGCTCGCCTACCTGTTGCGGCGGACACGGGGGATGCTGCTGTGCCTGACACTGACGATGCGGACCCCCGGCACCAGCGCGGTGGCCGCCGTGCTGGGCGACGCGCTCCAGGGCGGCGGTTTCACCGTCCTGACGCTCGACGCACTGCCGCGGGCGGCGGTCGCCGAACTGATCGCGGGCGAACTGGGCCGCGTGCCGGACGAGGGCTTCGTGTCCGAGTGCGTGGACCTGTCTGCGGGCAACCCGCTGACCCTGTCCCGGCTGCTGCGCGGGTCGAGGAGGCCGTTCGGACCTGCCGGGCGCTCGGCACCGCTGGACGTGGTCGCGTCGTCGGTGTTCGACTGGCTGGCGGACCAGCCCGGTCACGTCGCACGGGTGTGCCGTGCGGTGGCCGTCCTCGAACGCACCGACACGGACCTGGTGGCGGCCCTGTCGGGCGTGCCGGGCCGAACCGTCGAGACCACGCTGACCCTGTTGCGGGGCAACGACATCCTGGACCCGACCGGGGACGGGTTCGTGCACGACCTCATCCGCGGTTCGCTGCTCGCGGACCTGGACCCGGTGGAACTGGTGGCCGCGCGCACCCTGGCTGCCAGGCTGCTGAACGACTTCGGCACCCCGGCCGAGGAGATCGCCGCGCACCTGCTCCGTCTGCCGTCCCAGGACGAGCCGTGGATGCGCGCGGTCCTCGCGGAGGCCGCGACCGACGCCGAGCGGCGAGGCGCGCCGGAGGCGGCGATCCGCTACCTCGAATGCCTGCTGGCCAACGGTTCGGACGACGTGAACCGGCGAACGCGGTTGGCCGGGCTCCTCGCGCAGACCAGGCCCGCGGCAGCGCTGGACCACCTCTACGTCGCACTCGACCGCGCCGGCGACGTCCGAAGTGGAGTGCGCGTCGCCATGCAGTTCGCTTCAACGGCACTGGCGGTGCAGCAGTCCCCCACCGCCGTCGCGGTGCTGGGTCGCGCGCTGGAGGAGTTCACCGCGGTACTGGGAAACGACCCCGCGGTCTCCGACCGCGAGCTGCTCCACCTCGCGCGCGCCGTCTTCGTCATGTCCGGGATGGACGAGAAGCAGACGGTTCCCCTGGTCCGGGCGTACCTGAGCGAAGTCGAGGAACCGGCGGGGGAAACGCCTGCCGAACGCCACCTGCTCGCGATGATGGCGGTGTCCGACATGATGGAGGGCCAGTCCCCGGAGCTGGCCGTCCGGCGCGCGAAGAAGGCGCTCCGGGTTGGAGAGGCCACCTGTGGCGGCTGGTCGGCCCTGGCGTCGACCCTGGTGCTGGACAACGCGGACGAGGGGCCCGCGGCGCTGGCCGCCGTGGACCGGGTGATCGCCCAGAGCCGGGCGGACGGGGCGGTGTGGACGTACAGCCTCGCCCTCGGCACGCGCGCCGTCGTGCTCGGCAACATGGGCGACTTCACCGAAGCGTGCTCCGACGTCCGGTTGGCGCTGGAGGTCGCGCGGCAGGAGGCCTGGCACGCCAACACGATCCAGCCGACCGTCGGCATGGCGGTGTGGCTGGTGCACCAGGGCGAGGCGCGCGGCGCGGACGAGCTGCTGGCGAACGTCTCCCGACCGCGCCTCGACGATTTCGTGCTGGAGAACCACTACTACCGGATGGCCAGGGCGCAGACCCGCGCCGGCCTTGGCGACGTGGACGGCGCGGTCGACCACCTGCTCTGGTGCGGGCGCAGCCTGGCCGAGGCGGGCATCACCACTCCGCTGTTCGTCCCCTGGTGGGCCGATGTCGCGCTGCTGCTGGCCGAGCACGGTCGCGGTGCCGAGGCGGTGGCGCACGTCGAGCACGGTGAGCACCTGGTGCGGAGCTGGGGCGTTCCCCGCGCCCGCGGGCTCGAGCTGCTCGCCCGCGCGGCCGTGAGCGAGGGCCCGGCGGCGGTGGAGCTGCTCCAGGAGGCCGTCCACGTCTTCGAGGGATCGCCATCCGCGTACGACCGGCAGCGGGCCGAACACCGGCTCGGGTTGGAGCTGCTCCGCCGCGGCGACGCCCGGTCCGCGCGACGGCACCTGCGACTGGCGGTGGACCTCGCCACCCGGTGCGGTTCGCGCGTCGCCGCGACCCGGTCGCGCGACCTGCTCGTCAAGGCGGGAGGGCGGCTGCGCCCGATGACGGGGGCCTCGGAGGACGTGCTCACCAGCAGCGAACAACGGGTGGCGGGCATGGCGGTGGACGGCCTGACGAACCGGGAGATCGCCGAAGCGCTGTTCGTGACGCCCAGGACCGTCGAGGTCCACCTCACCAGCGCCTACCGCAAACTCGGCATCGGCGGACGCGCCCAGTTGGCCAACGCGCTCGGTGCGACCCGGCCGCGACGAGACCGGTTCCCGACCGACTCCTCCAAGGCGGCGAGCTGACGTGCCCGCACGCGTCGAGGAGGACTCGTCGACCAGCTCCGTCCTGCCGCTGCTGGAGCGCGAACACGAGTGCGCCACCCTGCGCGCGGTCGTGGCCGCGCTGGCCGAGGGGCGGTCGACCGTCGTGGTGGTGCGGGCGGAACCCGGTGCGGGCCGCAGTGCGCTGCTGCTGCGGGCGGTCGCCGAAGCCGAATCGGCCGGTGTCGTGGTGGCGAAGGCAGCAGCCCGGCGCTTCGAGTCGGGTGTGGGCTACGGCGTGCTGGCCCAGCTGTGCGAGGTCCTCCCGGTCGACGGCGGGATTCCCGGCGCCGGTGAACCAGGATCGCCCGCCGAGCACATCAGGCTCTGCTCCGCGCTGCTCGCCGTGGCCCGCGCACAGCCGCTGCTGATCGTCGTCGACGACCTGGAGTGGATCGACGAGGACTCGAAGGCCGTGCTGGCCATGCTGTTGCGCCGCGTGCGGCAGGCCCCGATGGCCATCGTCCTCGGCCTGAGCGGGTGGCGGCCGACGCTCGTCGAGGACGACGTGCTCCTCGACCCGGACCCGATCACGACCCTGGCCCCGAAGCGGCTGTCGCGCGAGGCCGTGCGACAGGTGTGCGCGGCGGCGCTGGGCAGTTCCCTCCCGGCCGACGTCGTGGACGTGGCGGTCGAGTCGACAGCGGGACTGCCCGGACTGCTCGTGCCGGCGCTGAGGAGGTTCGGCACCGTCGAACACCGGTCGGCCGCCACGTTCGCGAGGATCGTCTCGGATCACCGCGACGCCCGAGTGATCGGCTTGCTGGAAGACCTGTCGACCGAGTCGCTCGACCTCCTGCGAGCGCTCGCGATCGCGGGCGAGGACGTGGACCTGTGCTTCCTCCGGACCCTCGTCGGGTCTGCGGGCGACTCCCCCGCGCGGTTGCGCGCCGCCGGACTGGCCGAGGGCACCGACCGGATGCGGCTCACCGCTCCGGTGGCCTCCCTGGTGCTGGCGGGCATGTCCGCCGAGGCCCGCGGGACGCTGCACGCCTCCGTTGCGGAACTCGCGCACCGGGTCGCCGCACCGGACGTGACCGTGGGGCGCGTCCTCCTCGGCACCGTCCCGTTCGGCGCCCCGTGGGCGTCCGGCGTGCTGCGCCGTTCAGCGGAACGGGCCTTTCGGGCAGGCCGCGACCACGACGCGATCGCGTTGCTGGAGCGCGCACTGGCCGAGCCCGTGCCCTCGCAGGTCCGAGCGCAGATCATGGTCGACCTGGCGCGGGCGGAAGCGCGAGATCGACCCCGTGCTGGCGATCGGCGGCTCGCCAGTGCCCTGGCCGACAACGGCCCGCACCGCACGCGTGCGGCCGAGATGATGGTCCACGGCGGGGACTTCCACGGCGTGCGCAGGCTCGTCACCGTCGACCCGGCCGACCGGTCGACCGAGCAGCGGTGCCTGGAGGTGATCCGCCAGATCGCGCTGATGTCGACGGACGACGGCGCGAGCAGCCCGCTCTGGACCTCGGCAGACCATCCGCCGGTGAACGACCCCGTGGCGGCGGGCCTGGAGTCGTGGCGGCTGGCCGTGCTCGGCAAGGACCTGGCCAGGGCACGGGAGTTGGCCAGGCTGGCCGTGGCACCCAGGCTCTCGGAGCAGCCACTGGGGCTGCCGCGGCTGGTCGCGTCCACCGCGCTCGTGCTCGCGGACGAACTGGACGAGGCGCAGGAGGCCATCAGCGTCCTGTTCGCCGACGCCCGCCAACGCGGGATCCGCATCCTCGTTTCGTCGGCGGCGGTGAAACTCGCCGACGTGGCGCACCGCGCCGGTCGGCTCACCGAAGCGGCCTACCACGTCGAGACGGCACTGGCCGCCCTGCCGCTGGAGTCGTGGGGTCCGCGGACGCGGACGCTCCCCCTCTGCACCGCCGTGCTCGTCGATCTGGACCGCGGCCTGCTGGACGACGCCGTGCGCAAGCTGGAGACGCCGTTGCCACCCGAGGCGGAGTCCGGGTTCGGCTGGATCAGCCTGCTGCACGCGCGCGGAGCGGTCCGGCTCGCGCTCGGCGACCACGAGGGCGCTTTGCGGAACCTCACGGAGTGCGGGCAGCGCCTCAGCACCCGCGGGTGGGACAACCCGGCGTTGCTCGACTGGCGTCCGCTCGCCGCCGAGGCGATGGTCGCGCTCGGTTTCGAGGACGGCGCACGTGCGCTGCTGGCCGACGCGCACCGCGCCGCAGCGGAGTGGGGAACAGCCACCTGCGTCGGCGCCGCGCGCCTCGCCGCGGCCAAGCTGACCCGCGGTCCGATCGGCCTCCGGCGAGCGGCACGAGCCGAACGGGCGCTGCGCACCTCACCGGCGCGGCTGCTGCACGTGGAGGCACGGGTCGTGCTCGCCGAGTGCCTGCTCGAACGATCGAGTTTCGCCGCCGCCACCGAGTTGTCCCGGACGGCGTCGCTGACCGCGCGGGAACACGGTGCGGCACCGCTGGCGCGGCGGTCCGACCTCCTGGTCAAGCAGTGCGTCCAGGGCGCGGCGGAGGCGGCCCGGCACACCCGTCCCGCCGTCGAGCGGGTGCTGACCAGGCTGTCCCGGTCGCAGGCGAGGGTCGCCGAACTCGCGGGCCACGGCTGGACCAACGCGCGGATCGCGGAGGAGCTGGGCATCACGAGGCGCACCGTCGAACTGCACCTCACGGCGACCTACCGCACCTTGGGCATCATCGGCCGCGCGAGCCTCACGGGCCTGCTCGCAGGCGGATCGCGGAAGGGGTGACCGTGTTGCTGGACCGCGACCGCGAACTCGCGTGCCTGACCGGAGCCCTGAAGGCCGCCTCGGCAGGCCATGGCTCCCTGGTGACGATCCGAGGTCCGCTCGGGGCGGGCAGGTCGACGCTGCTGAGAGCCGCGGCCGACCTGGCGCGGCAGTGCGGCATGGAGGTGATGCGCGCCGTGGCGTCGACCGCGGAGCGGAACTTCCCGTTCGGCGTGGTGCGCCAGTTGTGCGAGCCCGCCGTGGCCGCGATGTCGGACGCGACACGGGCTTCGGTGCTCGGAGGAGTGGCGGAGTCCATCCGCCCCCTCTTCGCCACAGGCGGTAACCGGGCCGACGCCGAATCGCTCGTGCCCGTCGAACACGCGCTGCTGCACGGGATCCGCCACCTGCTGGCCGCGCTCGGCACGGCGCGGCCCGTCGTGGTCCTGGTCGACGACCTCCCCTGGGCCGACGACCAGTCGGTCCGCTGCCTGGGCTACCTGGCCGCCCGGCTCGCCGGCCTCCGGGTCGTGATCGTCGTGACGCTGCGGGACGGCGACCCCGACGCCGAGCGAACGCTCGTGCGCGACACCGTGGACCAGGCCCAGCACGACCTCCGCCTGAACAACCTGTCGCGGACCGCCGTGCGGACCATGGCGCGGCAGCAGTTCCGCCGGGACGGGGACGAGGCGTACATCGACGCCCTGTGCGACTCGACCGGGGGCAACCCCCTGCTGCTGAGGTCGATCCTCACCGAGTTGGGCCGCGGCGGGACGCAGCCGCTCGGCAGTCGAGCGGACGAGGTGCACGCGTGCAGACCGCCCGCGCTGCACGCGCTCGTGCTCTCCCGGCTCCGGGTCCAGCCGGCGTCCACCCGTGCTTTCCTCAGTGCGCTGTGCTGCGTCGAGGGCGTCCCCGGCGGTGATCTCGTCGGGAACCTCGCGGGTCTCGACGCAGTGGAACGCATGGCGGTGGCTCGATCGCTGGCCGAGCAGGGCCTGGTCCTGCCGGGACGTGCCCCACGGTTCATCCACCCGGTCGTGCGCGAGGCGGCTGAGGACCTCACCGGCGAAGCGGACGGGCAGCGGCTGCACCTGAAGGCGGCCGAGTTGCTGTACAGCGCCGGGCACCAGGCCGAGGACGTCGCCGCGCACCTGCTGGCGGTGCCGTCGTTCCACGACCCCTGGGCACTGGCCGCGTTGTGCGCCGCCGCCGAGTCGGCGGCACTGCGAGGGGCACACGGCACGGCCGCGCGCTACCTCCGCCGCGCCCTGCTCGACTCCTCGAACGACGGCGTCGAGCGGGCAGACCTCCTCGTCCGGCTCGCCGGGGTGGAGTGCGCCACGGACACCGGTGCCGCCGCCCGGCACCTGCTGGAGGCCATGCCGCTCCTCGCGTCGGTCACCGACCGGGCGGAAGCGGTCGTCCTGCTGACACCGATGGCCTTGGCCGCCATCCCCGATGAGGCCGTCGACGTCCTTCGCGACATCGCGAAAGGACTGGGGGAAGCGGAGTTCCTGGCAGGCAGCGAAAAAGAACTCGCCCTCCGCGTGGACGCCCGGCTGCGCTACCTCGGGGGCGGCGACGACCTCCTCGAAGCGGTGCGCGAACTCCAGCGCAACGACTGCGAGCGCGACATCCGGTCGCCGGGCGGTCGGGAACTCCTCGCGGTCCTGCTGCACTCGGCGATGGTGACCGGCAGGGCGAAGGTCGACGACCTCTTGCCCGTGACGTCGCGGGTGCTGAGGTTGGAGTCGCCGGAATCGGCGCGGCTGCACTCGGCGCTGCCGCTGCTGGTCGGCGTGCTCGCCTTCGCCGACGGGGGGAACGGGATCTCGGCGTGGTTGGAAGTCGCGCACGACGACGCCCGCAGGCGCCGGGACGCGGTCGCGGACGCCGTGGTCGGAGTCGATCGCGCGCTGCTGGCGCTGTGCCGTGGGCAGGTCGGTGAGGGTGGGGTGCTGGCCGAGAACAGCATGGCCCTGCTGGGCGATCGGTGGTTCGACACCGTGGCGACCCTGGGCGTGTTCCTCGGCGCGGCGGCACTGGAGATGCCCGACCTGACGTTGGCGAGGCGGATCATCACCCGGTGCGAGGAGCGGTCGGCTCATCCGGCCGTGTCCACGATGCGCGCCCTGCTCGGCGTCAGCGAGGCCGCGACGCCTGCCGCGCTGGAACGCCTGCTGGACTGCGGACGGCACCTGGAACGGGTGGGCTGGGGCAACCCGGCGGTGATCCCCTGGCGGTCGAAGGCGGCCGAGGTCCACAGCGGTCTCGGCAACGTCGAAGCCGCGGTGGACTTGGCGGAAGCCGAGGTGGAGGCGGCGTGCGCCTGGGGAGCCCCGGTCGCGATCGCCCGTGGCTTCCGGGTGTTGGGCGCCGTCACCCCCGACGCCGCCGGAGCGCTGCTGACCAGGGAAGCACTCGACGTGCTGGACCGTTCGGAGAACCACGTGGAGAGAGCGCGGATCGAGTTGCAACTCGCCCGGCTGCTCCGATCATCGCGCCCCGACGAGGCGGCCCGGCACGCTGCCAACGGCAGGGCGCTCGCCGAGGCGTCCGGTGCACGGGGGGTGCTCGGCTGGCCCGCGGGCGCCGGAGCGGAGGCACGAGCACCGGGTTTGACCGCCGCCGAGTCGAGAGTGGCGGGAGCGGTCGCGACCGGCAGGACCAACCAGTCCGTGGCGGACGAGTTCGGCATCAGCAGCCGCGCGGTCGAGAAGCACCTCACCAGCGCTTACCGCAAGCTCGGCATCGCGGGCCGTCCGGAACTGAAAGCGGCGCTGTCGCCACTCCTCGAACCCTGAAGTACTGGCACCCTCCGATTCGTCGGGGTCAGCCATATCCGCCCGCGTACCGCGACCGTAATCCAGCGCACACATCACCGTTTCACAATGTCCTCCCGATTCAACGTTGTAATTCGACAACGGGAGGGCCCGACGTGCGGCCACCCATCATGAAGAGCGCTCACATTGGGCTGCAGATTCACGATATTCTCATAAACGAATCGAGAACGAAAGGCTGCCATAACAGCGTCACGCATGGACCGCTATACCACTCGCGACCCAGCGACCCCGAACGTACGTTTCGGACCGTACCAAGCCACCATTTGAGACGATGCACCCTTCGGTGCGCCCATCACCCAAGAAGGCATAAGTGCTTGTCAACACCATGAAAGAACTACTTACCAAGCCAAACGAATGGAAATTCGACCCCCGTACCGAACGACCCGAACCACGGTCGAACCGCACCACCCGAACCACCCTGTGGAATGACCACAATATTAGCGTTTCGACCCGTGTTAATAGTTGACGATTGTTGTCGATGTTACCTATTGTCGGCATCGATGGTGGAGCGGATCTGCCTGACACCAAGTTTATCGATTATCCGCCACCACGGGATTCTTCACGATCCTGCGCGAGAGGAATGCTGAAGCGATGAACGCGACCGCACTGGCCCCTGCTCAAGCCCGCCTGGAAACGACCGCCTTCACTTCCTGTGCTCCGGTCGACGCGCACGTCGGCGCGTTCCGCTCACTGTTCGAGCGGACGGCAGCCTGCATGGCTTTCGTCGACTCCGCCCTAGACGTCCAAGAGGTCAACCGGCAGTTCGTCCAAGAACTCATCGGGCACCGCACCACGGTTGCGCGCAACCTGCTCGACTTCGTCCAGCACGACGACCCGGACGGCCTCCGCCTGCGTTTCCAGCAGCTCATCGCCGGCACGCGCGACCAGATCGTCGAGACCGTCGTCTGCGTGACCGCGCACGACCGCCAGGTGCCCGGCACCCTCAGCGCGGTCGCCGTGCACAACGGCGTGCTCGGCACTTCCACCGCCGTGGTCACCCTCAACTGCAGCGAACCCCTCGCCCCGGTTCGGCACCGACGCCTGCTGACCGAGTTGGACGCCCGGATCCTCGAAGGCGTCGCGGCCGGGATCTCGACGATCGGACTCGCGACGAAGCTCTACCTGAGCCGGCAGGGAGTCGAATACCACGTCGGTACGATGCTGAAGAAGTTCAAGGCACCCAACAGGGCCGCGCTGGTGTCCCGCGCGTACGCGATGGGCGTGCTGGCTTCCGACATGTGGCCGCCGAGGGCGAACCCCGCGTTCGTCAAGTGATCACCAGGCCGCGGGTCGTACCGCGGCCTGGCGGTGTTGGCGGAACTCCGCTGGTCAGGACACGATCCCCAACTGCGCCGTCGAACTCGACGTCGCGCAACATGATGGGGAAGCGGACTCCCCGTTGCTGGTCCCGGTAGTCGACGCCGGTCGCTGCTACCGGTCCACCCGTTCTCCGCTCGACACCTCGGTCGCCGCCCAGTTGGCCAGCAGTTGGAGCCTTTCCACGGAGGGCGAGTCGGGGGCGGCGGTGTAGGCGGTGAGGGTGAGGCCGTCGTCGGCGCTGAGTTCCATGGCCTCGAAGTCCGGGCTGAGGTCGCCGACGACGGGGTGGCGGAAGCGCTTGGCGCCGCTGCGGTGCAGGCGGACGTCGTGTGCGGCCCAGCGGGTGCGGAAGTCCTCGCTGCGGGTGCACAGTTCGCCGACGAGGTCGGTGAGGCCGCGGTCGTGGGGGTCGCGACCCGCTTCGGTGCGCAGGATGGCGACCGAGGTGTGGCAGGACTTGTCGTAGTCGGGGAAGTAGTCGCGCGCGGCGGGGTCGAGGAAGCCGAAGCGGGCGAGGTTGGGCGGGGTGGCCTCGCTGGTGCGGGTGGGGCTGTCGAAGACCGGCGAGTACAGGGCGCGCGCGAGCAGGTTCGTGCCGAGGATGTCCAGGCGGCCGTTGCGGACGAACGCCGCGGTGGTCGTCATGCCGTCGAGGATCCGCTGCACGCCGGGGCGCACCCGCTGCGCCGGGCGGCGACGCTGTCCGGCCCCGGAGTGGGGGCGGCCCGCGGCGTTGGCGGCGCGGGCGAGGTCGAACAGGTAGACGCGCTCGGCCTCGTCGAACTGGAGGGCGTTGGCCACGGCGTCCAGGACGCTGTCGGAGACACCGGCCAGGTTGCCCTTCTCCAGCCGCGTGTAGTAGTCGGCGGACACGCCCGCGAGCATCGCGACCTCCTCCCGGCGCAGGCCGGGAACCCGGCGGTTGCCGCCGTAGTGGCTCAGCCCCGCCTGGTCAGGGGTGATCTTGGCCCGACGGGTGGCGAGGAAGTCCCGGACCTCGGTGCGCTTGGCGCTCACACCTCCACGGTACGACGGGTGGCGGCGGTGAGGGGGGTTCTGCCGGGACCTCCCGCGAACGCGCCGGGGAGGGTTGACTGGTGGTGACCACTTCCGACACGCCCGAACGCGACTGTCCTGAAAGGAGCGGGAAGATGAAGCTCACCACGGTGGACGACACCGCCAAGGCACCGGCCGGGAACTTCACCGGCGACGTCTACGTCACCCCGGTCAAGAAGCCCGAGGCGCCCTCGCGGCTGATCGCGGCACTGGTCCGGTTCACCCCCGGCGCCCGCACCAACTGGCACTCCCACGCCGTCGGCCAAACCCTGCACGTCACCGAGGGCGTCGGGCTCGTCGTCGGCCGCGACGGCACCGCGATCCGCATGCGCGCGGGCGACACGGTGTGGACCCCGCCCGGCGAGGAGCACTGGCACGGCGGCACCAACAGCACCACCATGTGCCACATCGCCATGCTCGAAGCCCCGGACGACAACGGCGGCGACGGCACCACCTGGCTCGAACCCGTCACCGACGCGCAGTACACCGCCGCCCACCAGGACTGACCCGGTTCACCGCACTGCCGTCACCGCGGTTCGTGGATACTGCCGCCATGCCCCACCCGCGCGAACGGGCGATCGCCCACGTCACGGAGCTGGCGACCGGCGAGCCCGCGGACCCGTCGTGGCGGGTGGCGCTGCACTTCCACCCCGATCGACTCGTGGCCGGGACCCCGATCCTGCGGCGCATGGCCCGTGACGGGGTGTACCGGTCCCAGTTCGAGACCGGCAGCAGCAACGGGGGCCTGACCGCACACCCCGGCGGCGACCGCTGGCGGTGGGAGAGCCGGATCTTCGCCGGGGCCTACGACGACGCACCGGCGGCAGACCGGCCCAAGTACGGATCGCTGAACTTCCGCGGCCGCCTGGTCGGCGGCTCACCTCGGTTCGGCTCGGCCTACCTGCGCCTCAACCCGCACACCCTGGCCAGGACCACGTTCTGCTACCCCGACAGCGTGTTCGAGCCCGAGCACTTCGGCGTGGCGGCCCGACTGTCGACGCTGGTCGACCTGGCCGAGGCGGACGACAAGGACGCGCTCGACGACTACGTCGAGGCACAGGTGCACGGCGTGGTCGACCTCGCCCAAGACGTCGAGGCACTGGTACTCGACCCCTGCTACCGCGACACCCCGACCGAAACCGCGGCCCGAGCACTGGGCTGCCCGGTCGAATGGCACGGCGGCTTCACCCTGACCACGACCGAACTGCGCCGCCACCCCGACTACCGGGGCCCGGAGTTCGTCGACCTCGGTGCGTCCCTCGCCCGCGACGGCCTGCTCGACCCCCGCGTCATCGGCGACGCCTCCCGCACCGGCCGGCACGACGAGCAAGCCCTCAAACGGGTGTGGCACCACGTGGCGAGGTTCGGCACCCCCGAGATGAGCACACCGCGGACCTGATGTCGCGGTGCTGGGAATCTGTCAGCCGGCGGCCAACTGGTGCCCCTGCGAGCGCGTGACGTCGTCCACGGGCTGAAGTGGTTGAACACCGAGAAGAACGGGTTCACCAACACCGGTGAACCCGCCATCTCCAGGCTGGAGCCGGTGATCTCTTTGGCCCGGTCGCCCGCTTCAGCCACCGCGCTAAGCAGGTTGACAGAAGTTGTGTCTGTAACTCGTGTGAGTTGACCTTGCCGCGAACGTGAAGAGCCTCGTCGGGTTGGATTCGGTTACCACACAGAATCGACCCGACGAGGCCTTCACCAGTAT
>JBDSAJ010000039.1:0-10308 GCA_039922235.1 Umezawaea sp. | reverse complement strand
CCAGAACTCCTGCATCTGGGGGTTCACGTCGCGGGCGCGCATGGCCGCGCGCAGCACGGGCCCGTGTTGCCGCCACAGCGCGACGGTCGCGGTGAGGGCGCGGCGGATCGCGTCCTCGGGCGGCTCGCTGCCGCGCCGCAGCCACAGCGCGGCGCTCTCGTGCAGTTCGACCGCCACGTGTTCCGACAGCGCGTACAGCACAGCTTCGCGAGACTCGAAGTGGAAGTAGAACGTCGACCGGGACACGCCCGCGCCCGACGTCAGCTCGTCGACCGCGATCTCGTCGAGCGAACGGGATTCCAGCAGGCGCTCCGCGGTGTCGAGGATGGCCTGGGAGGTCAGGTCGCCCTTGCTGCGCTTGCGTCTGGACGCGACTTGGTGCACCGGCGTGCGTGGGGGCATGGCGGCCATCCTGGTCCACCCATGGCCGCACAGCAACGATTTCACCAGCACGTTCGATTCAGAAGGCCTATCGCGGGCCCAAAGGAGACGGTCGGGCGTTCCTGTGTGGAGTCAACCGCGCCGAGGTTTTCGGTGCGGCCACGGTGAAGCGGACCGCGGTGGAGAGCACGAGGTCGCCTTCCGGGGAGCGGGCCGCCTCGATCTCCTCGAACGCGGCGGCGCGCGCGTGCGGCAGTGATTCGGCGGGGATCCGGTCGACCAGGTCACGCCCGCCGTTGGCCCACAGCCACTCCAGCCAGTGCTCGGGGTCGCGGAACCTGATCTCCAGCACGTCCTCGGTGATCGCCACGCGCTCGTAGCCGTGGTCGGTGAGGAAGCCGCGGATCGCCGCCTCGCTGCGGAAGGGCCCGCGCTCCGCGCTGAGCTTCGGCGCGAACCGCGCGATGGCGCCCAGCGCACGGGAGAACGCCCGGTCTGGCGCGGCCACGGTGCTGAACGCGACCCGCCCCTCGGGCCGCAGCAGGGTCGCGTAGTGGCGCAGTGCCTTCGCCGGGTCGGTCAGCTGGAAGATCATCAAATTCGCCAGCACCACGTCGAACGAACCCGGCTGGAAGTTCGGCTTGTCGACGTCGTCCAGCCGCACGTCCGACCCCTGGGAGTGCCGGGCACGCACCCGTGCGCCCGCCAGCTGCACCATGCCGGGCCGGTGGTCGACGCCCATGACGGAACCGTTCGCCCCCACCGCGTCCAGCGCCGCCAGCAGCGTCGAGCCGCGACCGCAGCCGACCTCCAGCACGTGCTCACCGGCCCGCAGGCCCGCCCGCTGCACCAGCACCGACCCCATGGCCAGGAAGCTGTCCACCGCGAACCGGTCGTGCCCGCGCGCGGACAGCTCGAACGCCGCGGCGATCGACGACTCCAGCTCCTCGGACGGCCTCACGCCGTCAATTCTCCCGCTTGCACATTTCGACCGTGTTGCCCAGAACTGGTGCAACATGCGGCCGAACGGGTACACACGAGGGCGTGGATCCCCTCTGGGCACTGCGGCAGGTCGCGTTCCGGCTCGAACGCGCGGGCGAACCCACCTACCGGGTGCGGGCGTTCCGGCGGGCCGCGGACGTCATCGCCGCCCTCCCTGCTGGCGAACTGGACCGCCGGGTCGCCGCGGGCACGCTGACCGACCTGTCCGGCATCGGCAAGTCCACCGCGGGCGTGATCGTCGACGCCGTGCAGGGCCGCGAACCCGCGTACCTCGACAAGGTCGGCGACCCCACACCCGTCACCGGCGGCCACGAGCTGCGCGCCGCGCTCAAGGGCGACTGCCACACGCACTCCGACTGGTCCGACGGCGGCAGCCCCATCCGCGAGATGGCCGAGGCGGCCCGCGACCTCGGCCACGAGTGGATGGCCCTGACCGACCACTCGCCGAGGCTGACCGTCGCGAGCGGCCTGAGCGCCGAGCGCCTGCGCAGGCAGCTGGAGGTCGTCGCCGAGCTGAACGTCGAGCTGGCGCCGTTCCTCATCCTCACCGGCATCGAGGTAGACATCCTCGACAACGGCGCCCTCGACCAGACCGACGACCTGCTCGGCCAGCTCGACGTGGTCGTCGCCAGCGTGCACTCGAAACTCCGGATGCCCGAGCGCGAGATGACCGAACGCCTCCTCACCGCCGTGGCGAACCCGCACGTCGACGTCCTCGGCCACTGCACCGGCAGGCTCGTGGTCGGCAAGGGCCGCCCCGAATCCACCTTCGACGCCGACGACGTCTTCGAGGCCTGCCGCGAACACAGCACCGCCGTAGAGATCAACTCCCGCCCCGAACGCCGCGACCCCCCAACCCGCCTCCTCCAACTGGCATCCGCCATCGGCTGCGACTTCGCCATCGACAGCGACGCCCACGCCCCCGGCCAACTCGACTGGCTCGTCTACGGCTGCGAACGCGCCGAAGCCAACGGCATCACCCCCGACCGCATCATCAACACCCGAACCGCCGCCAACCTGCTAGCCCGCTAACGGCGAGTCGACCACTCAGACACCCCGAGTCGACCACTCGGACACCCTGAACTCCGCACTCGGACACCGTCAGAGCGTCAACTCCACCCGAACCTCGTCGAGCCCGGCGAGCGGCCACGAGACCAGCAGGTCGAGGACCCCGGAGCTTGGACGCGCCAAGGCGTGCTCGGTGCTGGCGGTGAACGCGTCCACACCGCTGGAGCGCGACCCCTCGAAGGACCACACCCGATGGGCCCTCCTCCCCTGGACCACGGCGATGTCCGCGCCGCCCGTGGACGGGCCGATTTCGCGCAGGCCGTGAAGGGCCGGAGCGATGCCGCGCGTCACCGCACCCCTGGCGACGCTCAGCACCGCCAGCGACAGTTGCGAGCCGTGGTCGGTGAGCCGGGTGAGCGCCACGGCCGCGTCGTCGGAGCCGTGCAGCACCATCGGCGCGGCCACGACCACACCCTGTTCGAGGGCCGGCCTGTCGCGTCTCCGATCGCTGAGATCGCGCTCGAACTCCTCCTCGACGGGCACGCCCACACGCGGCGCGGACCAGATCGACCTCTCGGTCCGCTCCACTTCCTCCCGCGTGGGCAACACCAGGGGAACGACCGTCTCCGGGAACCCGATCTCCGACCACTCGAACACGAACGACACCTCGCCGAACAACGGCGGCAGCACGTAGAGCCCCCGGTGTTCGACGGTGTCACCACCATGCAGACCGCCCGACGACCCATTGATCATGTGCTGCCGGCGCACCTGACCACCGCTGTCGACCCACCCGATGCGCTGGCGCCCCCAGTCACCAGGGTCGGTCAAGCTGTGCTGCGGAGCCCCGTTGGGATCGCGCGGGGTGCGCGCGATCAGGTCCAGGGTCAACCCGGACGACCGAGCCGCCGCCCGCACCACGCCGATGCTCACCTCGGGATGCCGCACCAGCAACCCGCCCGGATGCGCCACAGCTCCCAGTACCTCGACCGGTTCCCTCTTCAAGTCGGTTCCCCTCACCCTGCCAGGTCCACCCGAACCCGGGCCTCGGCGAGCCCGGCGGGCAGCCAGGAGACCAGCAGGTCCAGAACACCGCCAACGGGCCGGTCCACGGTGTACTCGGCCGTGGCGGTGAAGCTGCCCAGGCCACCGCCGCTGCCACCGCTGCCCAACCGCAGCTCGTACGCGGCCCGTCCCCGGACCACGGCGACGACCGCGCCGCCCGAAGACGGGATGTAGTCCGGGCCCGACGGCTCGTGCGCGTGGGCGCTGGCATCGAACGCCACCACACCCCTGGCGATGCTCAGCAGCTCCAGCGACAGCAGCGAGCCGTGGTCGACCACTCGGGTGAGGACGACCACCGCGTCGTCGGAGCCGTGCACCACCCTCGGCGCCGCCACGGCCACGCCGTGTTCTAGAGCGACGTCGACGGTCTCGGGGTCGAGGCGGTGGCGCTCGAACTCCTCCTCGACGGGCACACCGACCCGCGGGCTCTCCCAGACGGACACGGCCGTCGCCTCCACCTCGTCGCGCGAGGGCGTGGACAGCGGGACGACCGTCTCCGGGAAACCGATCTCCGGCCAGGCGAGCACCAGCGACACCTCGCCGAAAAGCGGCGGCAGCACGTAGACCAGGCGGTCGACCACGGTGCCGGTGTGCGAGGTGTAGTACTCCCCAGAGGTCGCGTACTCCCACCGCACGCCGCCGTCCGGCTTCAACCACCCCGCCCGCAGGGTGTCCGAAAGTTCGGCACGGGGTGTCCGAGCGTTCGACTCGCGGGGGCTGCGCGCGAGCAGTTCCAGGGTCAGCCCGGACGGCCGGGACACCGCGCGCACCACGCCGACGGTCAGTTCCGGCCGCCGCACCAGCATCCCGCCGGGGTGCGCCACCGCTCCCAAGACCTCGATCGGCTCCATCCACCCACTTTGCCCGCCTGCTCACCCAGGCGTGTCGCTCGTCTGTGCGACAGCCGGGGCACCGACCTCTCGGTTCAGCCTCCGGATTCGCCGAGGGCAACCCGGACCCAGACCTCCGAGAGACCCGCCAACGGCCAGGAGACCATCAGGTCGAGCACGTCGGTGGCAGGCCGGGGCAGGAAGAACTCGGCCGCAGAGGTGTAGCCGGGTCCGCCGGTGGTGCTTCCTCCTGCCGACCGGAGCGCGTGGGCAGCGGAGCCGTCGACAACGGCAAGGACCTCCTCATGGCGCGAGGCCGGGTCAGGGGGAGCCCCCCGTGTGAACGCGACGGCACTGACAGCGGTCGCCGTCTCACCCCTGGCCATCCTCACCACCTCCAACGCCAGCAGCGGCCCGACGGCGGTCGCACGGGTCAGCACGACGGTCGCCTGCTCGGCCCCGTGCAGCACCACCGGCCCCGCGACGACCGTGCCGGACTCGACCTCGATCTCGACCGGATCGCGATTGTGCGCAGCCGGGCGGCGCTCCCATTCCTCGGTCACCTCCACCCCGTCGCCCGGCCGCCACACGGTCGAGTCGCCCCGCTCGACCGTCTCCCGGTCCGGCAGCGGCAGCGTGATCACCGTTTCCGGGAACCAGATCTCCGGCCACGCCAGCACCAGCGACACCTGGTCGAACATCGGCGGAAGGACGAAACCCGAGTGGAAGCGCCGGTAGGGGGTCTGGTGGTGGGCGTGCGAGGAACTACGGACGAGGTACTCCCAGTGCACCCGACCATCGCCGTCCAACCACCCGAGCCGCAGGTCGACGCCCTCGTCGTAGGCGGGCAGCAGCCGGCGCGGCGCACGCGGCGACGCGGGGCCACTCGGCACGATCCGGTCACGTGGGACGCGCGAGATCAGCTCGATCTCCAGACCGTCCAGCCGGGAGACCGCCCGCACCACGCCGATCGTCACGTCCGGCCGGTCCACCAGCAACCCGCCCCGGTGCGCGAGCACCCCCACCGTCTCCATCCACCTACCTTGCCCGCCCGCTCACCCAGGCGTGTCGCTCGTCTGTGCGACAGCGGGTGCCACAGCCGGGGCACCGGACAGCGTGCGACGCATCTGGTCCACGTCCAGCAGCCCTTCCCACTTCGACACCACGAACGTCGCGACGCAGTTGCCGAGCAGGTTGGTGAACACCCGCATCGAGTCCATGATCCGGTCCGCCCCCAGCAGCAGCGCGACGGCGGCGGCCGGGATGGAGCCGACGGCGGCGACGGTCGCGGACAGCGCCAGGAACGCCGAGCCGGGGACGCCCGCCATGCCCTTCGACGTCAGGACCAGCACGAGCACGATGGTGATCTGGTCGCCGAGGTCCAGCGGGATGTTCAGAGCCTGCGCCAGGAACACGGTGGCGAGCGACAGGTAGATCGACGCGCCGTCGAGGTTGAACGAGTAGCCGGTCGGCACGACCAGGCCGACCGACGCGGGCGCGCAGCCCGAGGCCTGGAGCTTGGTCATGATCCGGGGCAGCACGACCTCCGACGAGGCCGTGCCCAACGCGAGCAGGAACTCCTCCTTCGTGTAGCGGAGGAACGCGATGATGTTGACGCCCGCGAACACCTTCGCGATCACGCCGAGCAGCACGCAGAACAGCAGCGCGGCGGTGTAGCAGGCGACGATGAGCCACGCGTAGGTGCGCAGGGCGGCGATGCCGTACTGGCCGACGAGGAACGCCATCGCGCCGAACGCGCCCAGCGGGGCGAGCTTCATCACGTACGACAGGATCTTGAAGATCACCAGGTTGATCTTGTCGATCAGCGTGACGACGATCTCGGCCTTCTCGCCGAGCTGGGCCAGCGCGCAGCCGAACAGCACCGAGAACAGCAGCACCTGGAGCAGGGCGTTGCGGGCCAGCGCGTCGACGATGCTGGACGGGATCACGTCGAGCAGGAACTGGGCGAACCCCGGCAGCTTGCCGCCCTGGGTCTTGGCGTCCACGGCGGCCGGGTCCAGTGTGGCCGGATCGACGTTCATCCCGGCGCCGGGCTGCAGCAAGTTGCCCATGAGCAGGCCGAACGCGAGCGCGGCCGTCGACACGACCTCGAAGTAGATCAGCGCCTTGAACCCGATCCGGCCGACCGACCGGAGGTCGCCGACCTTGGCGATGCCGGTGACCACCACGCAGAAGATCAGCGGCGCGATCACCATCTTGATCAGCTTGATGAACCCGTCGCCGACCGGCTTCAGCTCCGTCCCGATCGAGGACCAGAAGTGGCCGACCAGGATGCCCGCGACCACCGCCACCAGGATCTGGATGAACAGGGACCGGGAGCTCTGGGGCTTGGCCTGCGCCTCCGCGTCAATTTCCACGTAGCGGAAGATAGATTCCAGTCATTGCGCGCCCATGTCCTCCGGGTAACGACCGCGTCGTCACGTCCTGTGTGGACCAGACCACTGGATGTGTAGATGCCGGACCCCTGGGTACTCCGCTTGCGACGGCAACCGAAATCCACAGGGGGAGGTCTTATGACCACCGTCGAGAAGTCGGTCGGCGTCCGGGTCCCGGCGAACGAGCACGAGGGCACAGCCGGGCACACCGCTCAGGACATCCCGCACGGCGGAGTCGTGAAGTCCAACCGACCCGACGAGCGGACCCGAGCGGTGACCTCGACCGGGATGGCCGGGGCGGAGCCGAACGCCGTCACGCACCACGACGCCGAGTCCGGCGGTCGACGCGAACACCGGAGTTCCCGCGCCGGCGACGGACAGCACATGGCGTGATGAACGCACAGGAGCAGGGCCCCGTGACGACATCGGACTTCGACGTCCGCGTCCCAGCGGGGCCCGCTCATCTCCCCAGCGTCAGGGTCGTCACCGCGGGCATGGCACGGCGGGCGGAGTTCGACGACGACATCGTGGCCGAACTCGTCCTGGCAGTCGACGAGGCGTGCTCGCTGCTCATCCGCCGGGCCACCGAGGGCGCCCGGCTCACCTGCCACTTCGCCGTGCAGCACCACGTCCTGCTGTTCCAAGCACAGGTCTCGTCGCCCAGCACGTGGGTGCCGAAGACGACGTCGTTCTGCTGGCGGGTGATCAGCTCGCTCGCCGACTCGGCGTCCACGCAGGTCGACGCGGACGGGGTGCTGCACATCGAGCTGCGGCGACGGGAAGCGGCGCTGCGATGATCCAGTACCCCGCGATGGAGCCCGTGTTCCGCGAACTGGCCGAGACCGATCCCGGCAGACCTCGGTTCCAGGAACTGCGCGACCTGCTGGTGACCTCGCACCTGCCCGTTGCCGACCACATCGCGGACCGGTTCGCCGACCGCGGCGAGAACCCCGAAGACCTGCGGCAGGTCGCGGCCGTCGGCCTCATCCACGCCGTGGACCGGTTCGACGTCGGCCGCGGCATCGAGTTCCTCGCGTTCGCCGTGCCGACCATCACCGGCGAGATCCGCCGCTACTTCCGCGACCTCTGCTGGACCGTCCGCGTCCCGCGCAAGCTCAAGGAACTGTGCCTCGCGATCGACGCCGCCCGCGCCGACCTCAGCGAGCACCTCGGCCGCGCGCCGACGCCGAGCGAGGTCGCCCGACACCTGGGCGTCAGCCCCGAGGAAGTTTACGAGGGCTTGCACGCCAGCAGCGCGTACCACCTGCTGTCACTGGACGACCTGCCCGACGAGGAGCTGGACGACCAGCTGCTGGCCGACGACCGCGAACTGGAGATCGCCGAACTCCACCACGCCCTCAACCCGATGCTCCGCGGCCTGCCGAAGCGCGAACGCCGCATCGTCATCCTGCGCTTCTTCGAGGACAAGACGCAGACCGAGATCGCCCGCACCGTCGGCGTCTCGCAGATGCACGTCTCCCGCCTGCTGGCCCAATCGCTGGAACGCCTGCGAAATCTGCTGGAAGAAGGATGAGCGCAGGTGGTCCACTGGTGGTAGGACTGGGGATCGTCCTCCGAGATGGGGTGGTAGGTGGTGGACTCGCGGTTGGGCACACTGGCTTGGCCGCAGCGAGCGGCCCTCGCCCTCAGCGTGCTGCTGGCCCTCCTAGGTTTGGTCGGCTTCGCCGTCACGGGCTTCGACGACTTCGTCGGCGCAGGCCCTGACTACGTGCTCGGCCTGCGCGTCAACCCGTTGCAGAACACCATCTACCTGATCACCGGCCTGTTCGGCTTGTCGATGTGCTGGCGCCCCCGCTCGACCCGCGTGTTCGGCGCCCTCATGGCCCCGGTGTACCTCGTCGTCTTCGCGATCGGCGCCCCTTCCGGCGAAGTCGCGGGCACCGGTCCCCTCAACGCCAACAGCGCGGCAGGCTTCGTCCACCTGGCCATCGGCTTCGCCGCCGTCGTCATCGCACAGGCCTGCGTCCGCGTAGAACAGGCAAACCGCCAGCCCCGCGCGTGAACCCCAGCCACCCTGGGTACCTCATCGGGGGAGCCAACCCCCGAGGAGCACCACCATGGACACCGGCGATCTGCACGGACTGGTGCACAACGACGGACCGTTCACGTCCGTCTACTACGACGCGTCCAGCTTCGTCGACCTGCGCTGGCGCGCGATCCGCGACCAACTGGAAGCCCAGTCAGCCACCGCCGAAACCCTCACTGCATTGACGGACGCGGTACTGGAATACCAAACCCCACCAGGCTTCGCAGGCCGCGCCATCATCGTGACCAACAACAAGATCGCCCTGGACCGCTACCTCCCCCTGCCACCATCCGGCTACACCGCCAGGGTCTCCACGCTGCCCTACCTGCTACCGCTGGTGGACCTCGCCGAGCCCTTGGTACCCCACGTGATCGTCCACCTGGACCACCTGGGCGCAGACCTCAGGGGCGTCGACCACGCAGGCCGCTCAGTAGCGGTAGCGACCGTAGGCGGCAGACTCCCCCCAACCGGCGAACGCCTGCGCGCGGCCGAACTGTCCGACATCACCGACGAGGCCATCAGACTCGTCACCTGGCTGCACGCCCCGCTGTTGGTGCTGGCAGGCCCACTACATGCCCGCCGCACCCTCAGGAACGCACTACCGGCAGGCCACAACCACATCATCGTCGAGGTGGACGCCACCCCGAGATCAGGCGACACCAACCTCGACCACGTCGTCCACCACCTCGCCAGCCGCCGCAACCACGACGAACACCGCACCATCGTCGACCGCTTCCGCGACGAGTCGACCAGACTGACCGGCGCGGCGGTACACGGCCTGCGCGCGGTTTCGGCAGCCCTGAGCGCAGGCGCGGTGGACACCCTCCTGCTGAGCGACACCGTCGTAGGCGACCAAACGCTGTGGGTGGACCCAGCGGGAAACCAGATCTCCGCAACCCCCCACACCGGCCTGGAACCGCAACGGGCCGACGAGGTGCTGCCGCACGCGGCAGTCGCCAGCCACGCACACATCGTCCTGGTAGGCGACCGCCTGAACCTGCACGAAGACGTCGGCGCACTTCTGCGCCGCTAGCTGGCACGCCGGACGGCAAGGCCGGGTTCGCGCAGGTGAGCAAGGCGGCAACCCTAGGTTCGTGGCAGGCGAACACACAGGCAAGCAAGCCTGGCGACCCACCACCAAGGCGGGACAAACCTGCCGACCCACCACCCAGGCGAGACGAGCGCCACGGAACGTGGCCGATTTACTTGGGGGATTCAGCCCTAAACTTTCGGCGCGGGCAAGTTTCACCCACCTGCCCGTTAAGCCCGCCGAGGGTCTGAATCTAGGGGCCCCAAGTCAAATCGGCCACAGCACAACGGCAGCCGCAGCCACCTCAAACCCACAACGGCAGCCAAAGCCACCCATCCCACCACACCAACCGAAGCCCAAATCCAGGGTCCCCCACCCGTGAGAACCCCCCGATACACACGCTACGACAGGGGTCCGACAATTTCGGCTCTTCTGCTGTTTCCGTGGGTGATCATCTACCGGGTAGAACAGGCCGGTAGCCACCCAGGGACAACATCGCCAGAGCGATCAGAGCCTCGACATCCTTGAACCCGAACGCCATCCGAGTGATCA
>JBDSAJ010000038.1:0-5480 GCA_039922235.1 Umezawaea sp. | reverse complement strand
AGAAGGAACAGCACGCACCGGGACCACACCATCGCTTGTGCCCTGCCGGCAGCACCACGCAACCAGAACACACAGCCACAGCATCATCCGGGCCTAATCCGGCAACCTGACCGGTGCTCTAGGACGTCACTCGAGCCAGTGTCGCTTCGGCCCGTTGCAGGCCCAAGGCGTAGCCGGACTGTCGGTGCAGGTCACAGGCAGCACCGGCCAGGGTGGACGCGGCGCGCCCCAGCTCGTGGTCGATCTCGGCCAGCACCCGCAGTGCCTCGCCCTCGATCAGCCGGTGGCCAGTGGTCCGGCTCAGCCGCACCGCCTCCTCGGCCGTCTTCCGAGCCAGGTCCAAGTCACCGGTGACCAGGTGCAGTTCGGCGAGGGACACGAGGGCGTCGCCGCGACCCCTGGGGTGGGAGGCGGCGTCGGCCAGGTCCAGCGTGGTGTGCAGCTCGGTCAGCGCGGTGTCGTGGTCGCCGAGCAGGAGGTGCGTGCTGCCCAGGACGTGGTGGCCGCTGGTGCGGGTGCGGAGCATGCCGATGCGGGTCGAGATCTCCAGTGACTCGCGTGCCGTGCGGAGCGCGTCGGAGTAGCGGCCGAGGTCGCGGTAGGTGCCCGCGAGGTTGCTGAGGATGCCCGCTTCCTCCGGCGGGTCGTCCAGGTCGCGGCACAGGGCCAGACCCGCCTGGTAGTGCTCGACCGCCCGGTCGTACCGGCCGAGTGCCTGGGCGGAGAGGCCCGCGCGGGCCTGTGCGCCCAGTTCACGTGAGCGGTCGGGGGCCAGTCGGATCGCGCGCCGGTGCAGGCCGTGGGCGCGCCAGAGGTCGCCGAGTTCCCAGTGGACGTTGCCGAGGACGGCCAGCAGGGTCGCCGGAGCGGGCGTGCTCTCCCACGCCGCCAGCGCACGGCGGTAGCACCGCGCCGAGTCCCGCAGCCGCCCCATCGACACGTAGGTCCGGCCGTACTGGCCGAGCACCGGGCCGAGCAGGGCGGTGAGACCGGCGCGTTCGGCGATCTCCAGTGCCTCCTCGATGTGTTCGAGCGCCTGGTCGTACTCGCAGACGCACCAGTGGGCGCTGCTCAACGCGTGCAGCGCGTAGACCTCGCCGATGACGTGGCCGTGCCGTCGCGCGGTGTCCAGCACGGCCCTGGAGGTGCCGAACCAGTCGGCCATCAGCCGGTGCTGCTCCAGGGTCGGGAACAGCGCGCCGCCCAACCGGGCGGCGACCTGCGGATCGGTGGTCTCCCGTGCGCAGACGACCAGCGTCGCGAACTCGTCGCGCAGCCACCCGGCGGGGTCGGCGAGCGGAACGGGCTCGTGGCCGAGCAGGTCGCGGTGGGACACCGGGTCGGCCAGCTGGACGGCGGCGAGCGCGGTCCGGGCGTAGTGCTCGAACATCCGCGCCCGCGCCGGTTCCCGTTCCTCCTCGGCGCACCGCTGCACGGCGTACAGCCGGAGCAGGTCGTGGAACGAGTACCGGCCCGGCACGTGCTCGTCGATCAGGTGCGCCGCCGCGAGGTCCCGCAGCACCCGCCCGACGTCCGGGTCCCCCGTCAGCGCCGCCACGACGGGCGCGGTCACGTCGTGGCCCGGCATGAGGCCCATCAGCCGGAACGTCCGCTGGGCCCGCGGGTCCAGCGCCCGGTAGGACAGGTCGATCGCCGCGCGCACCGCCGTACCCGGATCGCCCGGCACCTCCAGCGCGGCCAGCCGGTCGCCGGTGCGCAGGGCGGTCACGTGGTCGGCGATCGTCCCGCGCCCGCCGAGGACGTCGGCGGCGGCGATCCGCAACGCCAGCGGCAGCCGGGCGCACAGCTCCGCCAGGTCGCCGACGGCCTCGGGCTCGTCGTCCACGCGGTCGCCGAGGACGCCGCGCAGCAGGTCCCCCGCCTCGGCCGTGGTGAGCAGGTCCAGGTCGACGCGCCGGGCGCCGTCCCGCGCGACCAGCCCGGTCAGCGCGTCGCGGCTGGTGATGACGACGAAGCACCGGGCGTTGCCGGGCAGCAGGTCGCGCACCTGCTCCGGGCTGTTCGCGTTGTCCAGCACGATCAGCGTCCGCCGGTCCGCCAGCAGCGTCCGGTACCGGCTCACCCGCCCGGCCTGCGTCTGCGGGAGATCCGCGCCACCCACACCGAGGTCGCCCAGCAGCACCGCGAGCGCCTCGGTGGCGCTCGTCGGCCGGTCGAGGTCGTAGCCGCGCAGGTCCACGTAGAGCTGTCCGTCGGGGAACCGGTCGGCCACCTGGTGCGCCCAGTGGATCGCCAACGCCGTCTTGCCGACGCCCGCCGTGCCCGCGATGGCCGACACCACGACCGCACGCCCACCCGCTCCCGCCAGCAGCCGGTCGAGTTCCGCCAGCGCGTCGGCGCGCCCGGTGAACGCCGACACGTCCGGCGGCAGCTGGCGCGGCACGGCGTGCTTCGGCTTGCGCGCCCCGCGCACCGCCCGGAACCACGCCTCGCTCCACGCCGCCTGCTCGGCGGGCGACGCCCCCAGCGCGATCACCACCCGGTCCAGCACGTCGGCGGGCGCGATCGTCACCCCGGTCACGTACGCGTGCACGGTCGAGCGCGGCAGGCCCACCCTGCCGGCCAGCTCGTCCAGCGTCACCCGCGCCTTGCGGCTCCCCACAGCCGCCCGGACCCGCAGCAGGTCCAGTTCGCGGGCCAGGTCGGCCGCCGTCTCCACCGACCCCGGATCGGGTCCACCGCGAACCGTCCCCACATCGCCCCCACGTGTCGTCCAGGATTTTCCAGGTTAGTCCGAGATCCCCTCGCAGCCCGGCGCACTCCGGTTGAGTGGTCGTCGGGGAGAGGACCGCGGGTGGGTCACCAGGGGTGACGGGGGTCATGGTGGCCCACCCGCGACGGGTGGGATTCCAGTTCAGCCGGCACGCTGGCGGCCATGACGACCGGTACCAACGGCAGCCCGGTGACGGTCGCGATCACCCGGCAGGCCGATCCCGCGCACAACACCGAGATGCACGCCTGGGTGCAGGCGGGCATCTCGATGGCCCAGACGTTCGACGGCTACCTGGGCGGCGGCTGGGTCCGCTCCGGCCCCGGTTCGGGCGAGTGGCACATGCTGTACCGGTTCGCGACCCCCGTGGCGCTCGCCGCGTGGGAGGGCTCGCCCCAGCGCCAGTGGTGGCTGCACACCGCACAAGGCCTCGTGGAGCACACCCGGACCGAGCGGCGAACCGGCATCGAGGGCTGGTTCGACCCGCCGGTGGAACGGGAACTGGTCGAGCACACCGCCTCCGCACCGCCCAGGTGGAAGCAGGCGACCACGATCTGGATGGTGTTCTTCCCGCTCAACCTGCTCGTCACCGTCACCCTCGGGCGACTGCTGGCGGACCTGCCCGTGGTGCTGCGGGTGATGATCACGACGCTCGTGCTGACGCCGATCATGACGTACTTCCTGCTGCCGTGGGTGACCCGGCGGCTGGAGCGGTGGCTCCACCGCTGAAAACCGCGTGCGCCCGTGGGGATGATGGGACGGTGGACGAACTGCTGCCCGATGTGCCCGCTCCCTCGTTGGTCTCGGCCATGGTGGAGGTCGGGCTCGCGCCGTGGGAGCGGATCCCGCTGTGGGCGGCGCACTGGCTGGCCGACGGCCACGACGGCGATGCGCTGAGGACGCTCGCCGGCTTGAGCGGCAGGGACTCGAACGAGGTGCACGACGTCGTGGCGGAGGCGTTGGCCGAGTGCGGCGCACCGCTCACCGGGGACTTGGTGGCCGCCGTGGGGGTCGTGTTCACCGAGATGGCTCGTCGGTACGTGCTGGGGGCCGACCGGGCGGTGCTCGGCGTCGTCGGCCGGGTGCTGTACCACTCCGGCTTTCCCGCCGCCGTCTGGGAGATGCCGCTCGCCGGGCTCTGCACCCTGCTCGACGATTGGGACTACGAATGGGGCCAGCCGCGGGACGAGATCCGGGTGCTGGTGCGGGAAGCGTGTGCCGCGCAGCTCACGGTGTGACGCCTGGTCTCAGTCCTCAGGGCCGCCGGGGTCCGCCGCGCCCTCCCGCTCATCGCGGTCGGCCCACTCCAGCAGCGGGTCCAGCGCGAACACCGCGTCGTCGATGCCCTCGTGCAGGTCACCGAGCGACGCGAACCGCTCGGGCACGGTCGCGATGGTGAACTCGTGCGGGTCGACGTCGTCCACCTCGTCCCACGCGATCGGCGTGGACACCGTGCCCTCGCGGTTGCCGCGCACCGAGTACGCGGCGGCGATCGTGTGGTCGCGGGCGTTCTGGTTGTAGTCCACGAAAAGCTTGGCCGGGTCGCGGTCCTTGCGCCACCACGTGGTCGTCACGTCGTCGGGCACCCGCCGCTCGACCTCGCGGGCGAACGCCAGCGCCGCCCGCCGCACGTCGGCGAACCCCCAGTCCGGCCGGATCCGCACGTACACGTGCAGGCCGTTGCCGCCCGACGTCTTCGGCCACCCCACCGCGCCCAGCTCGTCCAGCACCTCGTGCGCCACGTGCGCGACCCGGCGGACCGTGGCGAAGTCGCACTCCGGCATCGGGTCGAGGTCGATGCGCCACTCGTCGGGCTTCTCGGTGTCCGCGCGCCGCGAGTTCCACGGGTGGAACTCCACCGCCGACATCTGCACCGACCACACCACGTCGGCCACGTGCGCCACGCACAGCTCGTCGGCGTGCCGGTTGTAGCGCGGGAACGTCACCCGCACGGTCGGCACCCACGGCGGAGCCCCGTGCGGCAGCCGCTTCTGGTGCACCTTCTCCCCGTCGACGCCGTCCGGGAACCGGTGCGTCATGCACGGCCGGTCCCGCAGCGCGCGCACGATCCCGTCGCCGACGGCCAGGTAGTACCGGGCCAGGTCGAGCTTGGTCTCCCCGCGTGCGGAGAAGTAGACCCGGTCCGGGTTCGAGATCCGCACGGTCCGGTCACCGACTTCCAGTTCCACCGCCGGAGACCCGCTCTTGCCAGCCATACGAGCCAACCTAACCCGGAATCGGCCGGTCAGCGCGGGAGAACGGACTCAAGGCTCGCCTTCTGCGGCAGGCAGGTCGTTCGGTGGCGCGAGCGGGGGCGGATACGTCTCACGTAGGAGCTTCAACACCCGGTAGGCGCGGTCGCAGGACGCCTTGTCCTCCGCTTCGAGCGCTCGGCGGACAGCGGCGGCCTCGTCGGAGGCCCGGCGCCGGTCCGGCATCGTGCGGACCCACTCCCCCCATAGTTGCACCAAGCCGAGCCAAAAAGGCTTCGTCACCATGAGCGCGGCCAGAACAACAGCTGATGTGACGGAACTCGTGTTGACGAGTTCGCCGAGGAACGTCCACAGTGCCTGCACGTCTGCTCCTACCGCTGATGCGGGGAGCCGACCGCCACGACTACGTGGCGCAGGTGAGCAGCTCTCCGCGAACGACCTGGACAGGGGTCATTCGCGGAGAGTCAGGACCGCGCGGTGTGCTTCCTGACGACAGCACCAGTTCTCCTGGTAGCTTTTCGGCTGCGTCTGAAGCT
>JBDSAJ010000037.1:0-4471 GCA_039922235.1 Umezawaea sp. | reverse complement strand
CGTTGGGTCGCACGCTGCTCGACCTGGTCGCCCAGGCACGTGCCTGGGCGCGGGACAACCTCGACGAGCTGTCCCGCGCACGGGAGGCTTTCGACGGGACCGGGTGACGTGGGCTCGCTCAGGGCCGTGCGTCGAACCGCACCCTGCCGGAACGGATGGCCGCGACGGCGCCGCCGTCGACGAGGAGGTCGGTGCCGGTGATGAAGGTCGAGTCCGGGCCGAGCAGGAACGCGGTGGCGGCGGCGACGTCCTCGGGTGTGCCCACCCGGCGGGTGGCGGAGGCGGCGACCATCGCCCGCATCACCCCGCCGGACGCCGATGCCAGTTCCTGCTGACCCATCGGGGTCGAGATGACGCCAGGGCTGATGGAGTTGACGCGCGCGCCGCGTTCTCCCCAGTGCGCGCTGGCGGCGCGGACCCGAACCTGGTTGCCCCGCTTGGCGATCCCATAGGCGGCTCCGGGGTTGGTCACCGTGCGCGGGTCGGCGAAGGACAGGCGCAGCAACTCGTCCGCGGGCGTGTCGGCGAGCGCGCTCTCCTGCTCAGCGGTCAAGGGCGCTGCCAGGTACCCGGCCATGCTGGCGATCACGACGCCCGCGCCGCCCCGCGCGATCACCCGGCCGAACTCCTCCAGCACCAGCGCCACCCCGAGCAGGTCCACCCGCAGGATCGCCTCGGCCGTCGCCTGCACGGGGGAGAGCCCAGCGGTGTGCGCCACCTGCGTGACGGTGCCGAGTTCGGCGGCCGCACGGGCGAGTTCGGCCACCTGCTCCCGCTCCGAGACGTCGACCTGCCGCGTCGTCACGTCATGGCCGTCGCCGCGCAGGTCGTCGGCCACGGCCCGCAGGGCGCCGCTGTCGTGGTCGGCGATCAGCAGTGCCTTCCCCGATCCCTGGCGGCGCGCGATCGCGCGGCCCATCCCACCGACGCCGATGACGACCAGTACTTCCACAGCAGACCTCCCGATTTGCGAGACTTTTCGTCTCGTAATTCGACGGTACGCCTACTGTGGAACCCATGGGAAGCGAACCGCCCGGCCGACCGCGCAGCGCGGTCGTCCACCAGGCGATCCTGGAGGCTGCTCGCGACCTGCTGGTGGAGAGCGGCTACGCCGGGCTGTCCATCGACCGGGTCGCCGCGCGCGCGGGTGTCGGCAAGCAGACCGTCTACCGCAGGTGGGCGTCGAAGGCACCGCTCGTGGCCGAAGCCGTCCTGGACGCCCACGGGTCCGCGGCACCGCCTGAGACCGGCGACCTCGACCGCGACCTGCGGGCCTGGCTGCACGGGCAGTCGACGTCGCAGGCCACTCCGCGGAACGCGGCGCTGGTCCGCGCGCTCGCCGCCGCGGCGGCCGCCGACCTCCGGGACGCCGACGAGTTGTACCGGCAGCTCACGGGTCCCAGCCGGGACGAACTGGTCGAGCGGCTGCGCGCGGGCGTCGGCGCGAACCAGGTCCGCGCTGACGCTGACCTGGCCGCGGCCGCCGACGCGCTGCTCGGCGCACTGCTCTACCAGACCCTCGCCGGTGATCCGGCGGCGTACTCGCCCCAGCGCGTGGACGGGCTGCTCGACATCATCCTGGCCGGCCTGCGCCCCTGATCAGCGGGCGATGACGATCCCCGCGGCGCAGCCGTGGGGGAGTCGGGCGAACGCGGCGGTCTGGGAACTCTCGTCCCGCGCCACCACGAACACCTCGCCCGCCGCGGCAACCGCCGGACGTCCACGCCCGCGACCGGCTCGGCGACCACGTACTCCTACGACCAGACCAACCGGCTGACGTCGGTGGGTGGCACCGCGACCTACCGCTACGACGGCGACGACCTGCGGACCGGCAAGACGGTCGGCACGACCGCCACCGCCTACTCGTGGGGCGCGGGCTCGATCGCCAACCTGCTGTCCGACGGCACCACCGACTACGTGTACGGACCCGGTGGCCTGCTGATCGAGCAGATCAGCGGCGGCACGACCCTGTGGTTCTTCCACGACTCCTACACCGAGTACGGCGTCGCGAGCAACGTCGGCACGGCGAGTACAGCACCGCGGTCGCGATGGCGACCTCGGCGGGGAGTAGCAGCGAGGTATCTTCGTCCGACAGCAAGTCGATCAACTCGTTCCGGCGCCTGATCGAGGAGCACCAGCAGAAGCTGGAGGCCTACCGCAAGGACCCGGACGCGTTCGACAACCCGGGGATCCTGCGCGGCAAGAGCCAGGAGATCCGGGAGCGGATCATCAACGGGCGGATCAGGCACCTGGAGACCAAGATCCGCGGCTTCCAGGAACAGCTCAACAAGTTGACCGGTAGGTGCAAATGACCGTCGAGATCCCCCTCGCCGACGTGCGGCGCGCGTGCGAACTGCTGATCGCCCACGTCGAACGCCACGGCGGCTCGGTCACCGTGGAGCACGACTACTTCTGGAGCGTGCCCCTGGAGTCGGCGTACGACGTGGACGCCGAGCCCGCGGACCTGACGATCGGTCAGGTGACCGAGTCGTGGGAGCACGTGCGGACGATGCTGGACGACGAGTCCCGCACGGTCGGCTACGGCCTGGTGTGGCTGGCCGACGTCCTGCGCGCGGTCGGGCACGGCACCACCGGCTGACCGGAGCACGGCACCACGTCGCCGCCGGACTCCGGTGGCGACGTGGTGCCGTGCTTCCTCGTTCAGCCGCCGACGTAGGCCGCGAGGTGTTCGCCGGTGAGGGTGGAGCGAGCCGCGACGAGATCGGCGGGGGTGCCCTCGAAGACCACCTTGCCGCCGTCGTGACCGGCGCCGGGGCCCAGGTCGATGATCCAGTCGGCGTGCGCCATGACCGCCTGGTGGTGTTCGATGACGATGACCGACTTGCCCGAGTCGACGAGCCGGTCGAGCAGGCCGAGCAGCTGTTCGACGTCGGCGAGGTGCAGGCCGCTGGTCGGCTCGTCGAGGACGTAGACGCCGCCCTTCTCGCCCATGTGCGTGGCCAGCTTGAGCCGCTGCCGCTCGCCGCCGGACAGCGTGGTGAGCGGCTGGCCGATGGTGAGGTAGCCGAGCCCGACATCGGCGAGCCGGGTGAGGATGGCGTGCGCGGCGGGCGTGCGCGCCTCGCCCTCGCCGAAGAACTCCTCGGCCTCTGCCACCGACATCGCGAGCACCTCGCTGATGTCGCGGCCGCCGAAGTGGTAGTCCAGCACCGACGCCTCGAACCGCTTCCCCTCGCACACCTCGCAGGTGGTGGCGATGCCCGCCATCATCGCGAGGTCGGTGTAGATGACGCCCGCGCCGTTGCAGTTGGGGCACGCGCCCTCGGAGTTCGCGCTGAACAGCGCGGGCTTCACGCCGTTGGCCTTGGCGAACGCCTTGCGGATCGGGTCGAGCAGCCCGGTGTAGGTCGCCGGGTTGCTCCGCCGCGAACCGCGGATCGCAGCCTGGTCGACCGCCACCACGCCGTCCCGCCCGGACACTGAGCCGTGGATCAGCGAACTCTTGCCCGAGCCCGCCACACCGGTCACCACGCAGAGCACGCCGGTCGGGATGTCGACGTCGACGCCCCGCAGGTTGTGCGTCGTCGCGCCGCGGATCTCCAGCGCGCCGGTGGGCGTCCGCACCGCGTCCTTGAGCGCGGCCCGGTCGTCGAAGTGGCGGCCGGTGGTGGTGTCGCTGGTCCGCAGCCCCTCGACGGTTCCCTCGAAGCAGACGGTGCCGCCCGCCGTGCCAGCACCGGGACCGAGGTCGACGACGTGGTCGGCGATCGCGATCGTCTCCGGCTTGTGCTCGACGACGAGCACCGTGTTGCCCTTGTTCCGCAGCCGCAGCAGCAGGTCGTTCATCCGCTGGATGTCGTGCGGGTGCAGGCCGACGGTCGGCTCGTCGAAGACGTAGGTGACGTCGGTCAGCGACGACCCGAGGTGGCGGATCATCTTGACGCGCTGCGCCTCACCGCCCGACAGCGTGCCCGACGGCCGGTCGAGCGAGAGGTAGCCCAACCCGATCTCCACGAACGAGTCGAGCGTGCCGCCCAGCGTCGTCAGCAGCGGCCCCACCGACGGCTCCTTCACGCCGCGGATCCAGTCGGCCAGGTCGCTGATCTGCATAGCGCAGGCGTCGGCGATGTTGATCTTCTTGATCTTCGACGACCGGGCCTCCGCGCTGAGCCGGGTGCCGTCGCACTCGGGGCAGGTGGCGAAGGTGACCGCCCGCTGCACGAAGGCGCGGATGTGCGGCTGCATGGAGTCGACGTCCTTGGCGAGGAACGACTTCTGGATCCTCGGGATCAGGCCCTCGTAGGTGAGGTTGATGCCATCGACCTTGATCTTGGTGGGTTCCTTGTACAGCAGGTCGGCCAGCTGCTTCTTGGTGAACTTGCTGATCGGCTTGTCCATGTCGAAGAAGCCGCAGCCGGCGAAGATGCGCCCGTACCAGCCCTCCATGCTGTAGCCGGGGATCGTGATGGCGCCCTCGTTGATCGACTTGGTGTCGTCGTAGAGCTGGCCA
>JBDSAJ010000036.1:0-15422 GCA_039922235.1 Umezawaea sp. | reverse complement strand
ATACTGGTGAAGGCCTCGTCGGGTCGATTCTGTGTGGTAACCGAATCCAACCCGACGAGGCTCTTCACGTTCGCGGCAAGGTCAACTCACACGAGTTACAGACACAACTTCTGTCAACCTGCTTAGCTGTTCTCGGCCGCTCGGGTGAGGGTTTCGGTCGCCCACTGGTAGTCCGGCTTGCCCGACGGGGAGCGTTGGACGTTGGGGACGATGTGGGTGAAGCGGGGGAGTTTGTAGCGGGCGATCAGCGGGGCGAGGTGGGTTTCGAGGTCCTGCCGGGTCGGGGTGGCCGCGGTGGGGTGGAGTTGGAGCACCGCCGCGACCTTCTGCCCCCAGCGGGGATCGGGGATGCCCGCGACGACGGCGTCGGTGACCGCCGGGTGGGTCTTGAGCGCGGATTCGACCTCTTCGGGGTGGATCTTCTCGCCGCCGGAGTTGATGCAGATCGCGCTGCGGCCGAGGAAGTTCACCGTTCCGTCGACGTCCACGGTGGCCAGGTCGCCGGACAGGACCCAGCGGACACCGTCGACCTCGACGAAGGTGCGTGCCGTCTTGTCGGGGTCCCGGTAGTAGCCCTGGGAGATGTGGCCGCGGCGGGCCACTTGGCCCACGACACCGCTGCCGGGGGTGACGGGCCGGAAGGTGTCGTCGAGGACGGTGGTGGTGTCGTTGACGGTGAAGCGCAGCGCCTTGTCCAGGCCCGCCCCGCTGTGCCCGGTCTCCGTCGAGCCGAAGCTGTCCACTATGTACAGGGTCGGCAGGTGGGCGCGGAGGCGGTCGCGGACGGGTTGGGTGAGCAGCGCGCCTGCGCTGACGATGATGGCCAACGACGGCAGGGCACGGGGTTCGGCGTCGAGCGCTTCGATGAGCGGCATGGCCATCGCGTCGCCGACGATCATCATCGTCTGGCAGCCCTGCTCCTGGATCACCCGCACCGCACCCTCTCCGGAGTACTTGCGGATGAGGCAGACCTTGCCGCCTGCCAGCAACGTGATGAACGCGGCGAGGACGGCGGTGCCGTGCATGAGGGGTGGCGCGGCGAACATCACCAGGGGAGTGGTGGCCACCGCGCGGGGGCCCGCGTCCTCGGGCCTGGCCAGTGGCGGTGCTCCGCCGCTCATACCGCCGAACAGCAGGTCTTCCTGTCGCCATACGACGCCCTTGGGCAGGCCGGTGGTGCCGCCGGTGTAGATGATCACCAGGTCGTCGGCGGAGCGGTCGGGGAAACTCTCGCGGTCGTCGGGTTGCCGGGCCAGTGCTTCCTCGTACCGCTGTGCGCCGTCGGGGAGGTCCTCGGCGGCGCCGACGGCCAGCAAGTGCCGCAACCGCGGGACGTCGGGCAGGACGTCGGCCACGCGGTCGGCGAACTCGGTGTCGTACACCAGGCCGACGAGGTCCGCGTTGTCGTACAGGTACCGCAACTCCTCGCGGACGTACCGGAAGTTCACGTTGATGGGCACCGCGCGGACCTTCAGCAGCGCGAGGATGGTCTCCAGGTGCTCGGCGCCGTTCATCATGTGGCAGCCGACGTGGTCGCCCGCGCCGACACCGGCCGAGGTGAAGTGGTGGGCGAGCCGGTTGGCGCGCCGGTCGAGTTCCCGGTAGGTCAGGGTCCGCCCTGCCACGTGCAGGGCTTCCCGCTCGGGGACGGCGTCGACGACGGCCTCGAACAGGTCGGCCAGGTTGAACTCCATCGCGGGCCTCACAGGTGTGCGGCGGTGCTGCCACCGAGCGGCAGCGCGGGCAGGTCGAGCTTGCGGTGGTCCCACGACCGGGTCCGCGCGACGTCGACCCGCACGGCGACCCGCTTGGTGAGCATGAACTCCACCATCGGTCGGACTTCCTCGCTGTACGGGCCGTTGTAGCGCTCCCACACGCTCACGCCGACCGCCCACAGCGCGTCGGGGTCGTCGACGATCGTGGCGTGGCCTTCCAGGGAGACGCCGCGCAGCGCGTCGTAGGTGTGGCCCGTCTCGATCATCACGGTGACCCGGTCGTCGCGGCGCAGGTTCACGGCCTTCTGCGACTTCGCCTTGGTCTCGAACCACACCACGCCGTCGATCACCGCGTACCACATCGCGATGAGGTGGGGCTGTCCGGACGGGGAGATCGTGGCGAGCGTCGCGACCCGCTGCTCGGCCAGGAACCGGGTGATCTCGTCGGCGGACATGGTGATCTGCGCGCGCTGGTTCACACCCATGAGAGCCGCCTTTGCCACTCGATGAGACTTAGTCCAGACTGAGACTATGTCTCATAGTGAACCGGAGAGCTTGGCGGTCCGCAAGAGGCGGGCGACGAAAGCCCGGATCGCCGCGTCGGCAGCCCGGCTCGTCGGCCTGCGGGGCGTCGGCAACACCACGGTGGACCAGATCGCGGCGGACGCCGACGTCGCGCGGGCGACGTTCTTCCGGTACTACGACACGAAGGAGAGCGCCGTCGCCGAAGGCATCACCGGTCCCTGGCTCAGCCTGGTCACCGAGGCGATCGCCCGCCAGCCCGACCACCTGCCCGCGAAGGACGCGCTCGTGGCCGCGTTCGCCGAACTCGCCGGGCGGTTCCCCGCGCACCTCGTCCAGATCCGCGAACTGGCCCTGCTCACCCGCTCGTCACCCGCCCTCGGCGCCTGGACCGCGCAGGCGTACCAGCGCTACGAGCACGCCATCGCCGACCTGCTCGTCCCGCGCTTCCCCGACGTCACCGAGCGCGATCCACGACCCCGCCTGCTCGCCGCCCTCGTGATGGCCGCGGTCCGCATCTCGCTCGACGACTGGATCCACGACGGCGGCGACCTCCCCGCCCTGATCCACCGCGCTCTCGACTCGATCTCCGTCGAACCGCGGTGATTCGTCCACAGTGGACCAGCGGTGGCGGCGAGGCAGGCTGTGGTCGATCCACGGGGTCAAGGGGCAGCCTCCCGTGCTCTGATCGGGTCGTCCTGGCCGCGTTGCGAGGGCCACGTCGCCGCGCGGTGGCGCGCAACCGGCACACTGGTCTGGATCAGCAGCACTCGGAAGGGCGGCGCGATGGGCGCAGGGGGCACAGCGCGGCAGCCGCGGGTCGGGTCGTGCGAACAGGCGGACCTGCTGGCGCTGCTGCGCGACGAAGGCGCCGTCTCCAGGGTCGCGCTCGGTGAACGCGTCGGTCTGCCGCGCGCGAAGCTGACCGCCGAGCTGGGCAAGCTCGTGGACACCGGGCTGGTGGAGGTCGGCGGTCCGTCGGCCAGCCGCGGCGGACGGCGCTCGACCTTCGTGCACCTGGCCGACGACCTGCGCCTGCTCGGCGTGGACGTCGGGGCGACGTCGATCACCGTGGCCGTCACCGACGGGCGGTGCGAGGTGCTGGCCCACCTGAGCGAGGAGTGCGAGGTCCGCGAAGGGCCGGTGGCGGTGCTGGGCCGGGTGATCGCGATGGCCGATCAGGTGCTGGCGCAGGCGCCGGGACGCCTGATCGGCGCGGGGATCGGGCTTCCGGGGCCGGTGAGCTTCCGGGACGGCATGCCCGTCGCGCCGCCGATCATGCCCGGCTGGGACCGGTACCCGGTGCGCGACGAGCTGGCGGGCAAGTGGGGATGCCCGGTGACCGTCGACAACGACGTCAACGTGATGGCGCTGGGGGAGCGGCACGCCGGGGTCGCGCGGTCCATCGACGACCTGATCTTCGTCAAGGTCGGCACGGGCATCGGCTGCGGCATCGTGCTCGGCGGCCGGGTCTACCGGGGCGTCGCGGGCACGGCGGGGGACATCGGCCACATCAGGCTGGACGACTTCGGCCCGGCGTGCGCGTGCGGCGAGGTCGGCTGCCTGGAGGCGTACTTCGGCGGCGCGGCGCTGGCCCGCGAAGGGCTGACGCTGGCCCGCAGCGGCCGGTCGACGCTGCTCGCCGCAGCACTGGCGGAACGCGGACGGCTGACCGCCGAGGACGTGGGCGAGGCGGCCAAGTCCGGCGACTTCGCCGCGGCCAGCCTCGTGCGCGAGGGCGGCAGGCGGCTCGGGCACGTCGTGGCGTCGCTGGTGAGCTTCCTCAACCCCGGCATGGTCGTGATCGGCGGTGGCGTGTCCCGGATCGGGCACTCGCTGCTGGCCGAGGTCCGCGGCGCGGTCTACCGCCGCTCGCTGCCGCTGGCGACGGGCAACCTGCCGATCGTGCTCTCCGAACTGGGCGACCTGGCAGGCGTGACGGGCGCGGCCTGGTCTGCCACGGACAGGGCTTTCACCACGGTCACCTGACCCCTCGCGCCAAAGGCACGGGTCAGGCTGGTGTGAACATCGGCTACTCATGACAACGTTGTCACCCCTCCGGCGGCCAGCAGGTCGACCGCCGCATTGCCACCAAGTTTCGCGTCAACACGACCAACTTTCGCACGATTCAAACGAAAGTCACCCCCACTTCTTGCTCTAGATGGCCTATTGCGTCCGATATGGGTGGTAGTTCAGGCTCCTTTGTGAGCTGAGACACTGACTTTTGATCGGCTCCTCAACGAAGTGGAGCGTCCGTGCTGCGTCATCCGGGCCCGGCGGACCGCACAGGTCTGCGCCGAGCGAACCTGGCCCTCCTCGTGCGGACGCTGCGCGAACAGGGCCAGACGTCCCGCGCGCAGCTCGCGGTGCACTCCGGGCTCTCCAAGGCGACCGTCTCGTCGCTCATCGGCGACCTCGCGCAGCGTGGCCTCGTCCGCGCAGCCGGTACTGCGGCGGGCGGGCAGGGCAGGCCCGGTGAGCTGGTCGAACTCCGGCCCGCCGCAGCCTGCGGCGTTGGACTCGACCTGCACGTGGAGCACGTGGGCGCGACCGTCCTCGACCTCACCGGCGAGGTGCTGCTGCGCAAGCAGATCGCCTGCGACGTCCGCGCCTCCGGCTCCGAACGAGTGCTGGACCTCCTCTCGGACGTCCTGACCGGCGTGCTCGGCGACGTCCGGGCGCGTGATGGGTGGGTCGTGGGGGCCACGGTCGCCGTGCCGGGGCTCGTCGACACCGACGGCGCCGTGGTGCGGCTGGCTCCCCAACTGCGGTGGCGCGAGGTCGCCCTGCGCGACGGCTTGGCCGCCCGCACCGGGCTCGCACTGGACTTCTTCGGCGCCGACAACGATGCCAACCTCGCCGCCGTCGCCGAGCACCACCTGGGCGCGGCGGCCGGGCTCGACGACTTCGTCTACCTCTCCGGCGACCACGGCGTCGGCGCGGGGGTCGTGTCGCGCGGTGAACTCGTGCGCGGTCACCTCGGCTACGCGGGCGAGGTCGGCCACATGACGCTGGACCCGCTGGGCCCGTGGTGCTCCTGCGGGCGGCGCGGCTGCTGGGAGACGCAGGTCGGCCTCGGCGCGCTGCTGCACGCCTGCGCCACCCCCGACGACCCGGTCCGCGACCCCGCGCTCGACCCGGACGCCCGGATGGCGCTGGTCAGGGCACGGGCCGAGACCGGTGACCGGCGCACCCTGGACGCACTGCACCAGATCGGCGCCGCGCTCGGCGCGGGCGTCGCGGTGCTGGTCAACCTGCTCAACCCGGCCGCCGTGGTGCTGGGCGGCTATTTCGCCGCCCTGCCCGAGTGGCTGGTCGAGCCGGTCCGCTCCGAGGTCGCCGCGCGCGTCGTCGCCGAGGGCGCCGGTGGTGCGACGGTCGTCGCGTCCCGGCTGGGATTCCGGGCTCCGTCCACCGGCGGCGCGGTGCACGCGCTGCGCCGCGTACTGGACGACCCGGCCGTCGTGCCGATCGAGGCGGACCTGGACAACACCGAGAACGCGGAAGGAATGGTGGCCCGATGAGCGCTGACGCGGACGACCTCGCTCAGCCGCTGCTGAGGATGACCGGCATCGTCAAGGAGTTCCCCGGTGTCCGCGCGCTCGACGGTGTCGAGCTGAGCGTGCTGCCGGGCGAGGTGCACTGCCTGCTCGGCCAGAACGGGGCGGGCAAGTCCACGCTGATTAAGGTCCTCGCGGGGGCGCACCGGCCCGACCACGGCGAGATCCTCTGGCGGGGCGAGCCCACGTCGCTGTCGTCGCCGGTGGCGGCGCTGCGCCTGGGGATCGCGACGATGTACCAGGAGCTGGACCTCGTGCCGGGGCTCTCGGTCGCGGAGAACGTGTTCCTCGGGCACGAGAAGGCCCGGTTCGGGTTCAGCCGTCGGGGCGCCGCGCGCGCCGAGGCCGCCGCGCTGATGCGCAGGCTGGGGCACGCGGAGATCCGGCCCGAGCGGGAGGTCGGCCTGCTGTCCGCCGCCGGGCAGCAGCTCGTGTCGATGGCGCGGGCGCTGGCCCACGACGCGCGGCTCATCGTCATGGACGAGCCGACCGCCGCACTGGCGTCCGACGAGGTGGACAACCTGTTCCGCATCGTCGCCGAGCTGGCCGCCGACGGCGTGTCCGTCGTCTACATCTCCCACCGGCTGGAGGAGATCCGCCGCATCGGCAGCCGCGTCACCGTCCTCAAGGACGGCCGCACCGTCGCTTCCGGACTCCCCGCCGACACGCCGACCTCGGAGCTGGTGAACCTGATGTCGGGCCGCCAGGTCAACACGGTGTTCCCGGTCCGCGAGGTGTCCACGGCCGACGAGCGGGTCGAGGTGCTCAAGGTCGAGGGGCTGACCAGGGCGGGGGAGTTCGCCGACGTCAGCTTCACCGTGCACGCCGGGGAGGTGCTCGGCATCGCCGGGCTCGTCGGCGCCGGGCGCAGCGAGATCCTGGAGACCGTGTTCGGGGCCCGCAAGCCCGACTCCGGCACCGTGACCGTCAACGGCAAACCGCTCAAGCCCGGCAGCGTGTCCGCTGCGGTGAAGGCCGGGATCGGGCTCGCCCCCGAGGAGCGCAAGAGCCAGGGCCTGCTGCTGGACCTGCCCGTCGCGCACAACGTGACGCTGGCGAGCCTCGACGCCTACAGCACCGCCGGGTTCACCGACCGGGCGCGGGAGATGAAGGACTCCCGCGCGGTGCTGGAGAAGCTGGAACTGCGGCCCGCCGACCCGCGCAGGCTGGTGGGCACGTTCTCCGGCGGCAACCAGCAGAAGGCCGTCGTCGCGCGCTGGTTGGTGCGCGGCTGCCGGGTCCTGCTGCTCGACGAACCCACCCGCGGCGTCGACGTCGGCGCGCGGGCCGAGCTGTACCGGCTCGTGCACGAACTGGCCGCCGACGGGATGGCCGTGGTCCTGGTGTCCAGCGAGGTCCCCGAAGTGCTCGGCCTCGCCGATCGGGTCCTCGTGCTGCGCGAGGGCGAGGTGCTCGCCGACCGGCCCGCCGCCGAGCTGACCGAGGCGGCCGTGCTCGACATCGTGATGGAAGGCAGCGCCGCGACCGAGCTCGCGGGCGTCGCAGAGGAGGCATCGTCGTGACCAAGTCCTCGACCCCGGTGCTCGCCACCGGCACCGACGACCAGGCTCCGTCCCCACCGGCGCGGGAGCGCTCGCGCTGGGGCGGGTTCTCCGTTGACGTGCGCCTCGCGGGCCTCGTGGGCGTGCTGGTCGTGCTGTGCCTGGTCGGCTACATCACCCGCCCGGACGGCTTCCTCACCGAGGCCAACATCTCCACGATGCTGCGGCTCGCCGCGGCGATCGGCGTGGTGAGCGTCGGGATGACGTTCGTGATCATCAGCGGCGGCATCGACCTGTCCGTCGGGTCGATGGTGGCGCTGAGCAGCGTGTGGATGACGACCCTCGCGACACAGGCCTACGGACCCGTCGTGATGGTGCTGTGCGGGCTGCTGGTCGGCCTCGGCTGCGGTCTGGTCAACGGGGTGCTGATCTCCTACGGCAAGATCGTGCCGTTCATCGCCACCCTCGCCATGTACGCTTCGGCGCGCGGCCTGGCCGAGCGGCTGTCCGGGCGGCGCACGCAGGTCGTGTCCGAGACCGGCTTCACCACGTTCTTCCGCGGCGCCATCCTCGGCATCCCGGTGCTGATCTGGATGCTGGCGCTGGTGTTCGCGGTCGGCTGGGTGGTGCTCAACCGCACCACGTTCGGCCGCCGCACGTTCGCCGTCGGCGGCAACGCCGAGGCCGCCCGCCTGGCGGGCATCAACGTCAAGCGGCACACCGCACTCGTCTACGGCATCGCGGGCCTGTGCTGCGGCATCGCCGCGATCATGGTCGTCGCCCGCACCACGTCCGGCGCCTCCACCAACGGCCTGTTCTACGAACTGGACGCCATCGCCGCCGTCGTCATCGGCGGCACGCTCCTCACCGGTGGCCGGGGCAGCCTCATCGGGACGCTCGTCGGTGTCCTGATCTTCACGGTGCTCAACAGCATCTTCACCCAGAACAACCTCGACACCGACATCCAGAACATCGCCAAGGGCGTGATCATCGTCGCCGCCGTGCTGCTGCAGAGCACCAGGCTGCGCCGCCGCATCCGCAAGACCTGACCTCAGCCGGAACACCTGCCCGGCCCCTGCACCTCTGCCCGATCGCTCTGCTCAAACCACACCGCTGGAGTTCGCCATGCCATCAGTCGACCGCCGCCGCTTCCTGTGGGGCACCACCGCGCTCGGCGCCACCGCCGTCCTCGCGGGCTGCACGTCCAACGAGACGCCGACCGCGGGCGCCACCAACGCCGTGGCCGGGGCGTCGGGGGCGAACAGCCAGCCAGGCAAGGCCGTCACCATCGGCTTCTCCGCGCCCGCCGCCGACCACGGGTGGATGGCGGCCATGACGAAGAACGCCCGCGCACAGGCGGGGCAGTTCAAGGACGTGACGCTGAAGGCCACCGAGGGCACCAACGACGTCAACCAGCAGATCGGCCAGGTCGAGACGCTGATCAACGACAAGGTCGACGTGCTGGTGATCCTGCCCTTCGACGGCAAGGCGCTCACCGAGGTCGGCAGGCAGGCCACCGAAGCGGGCATCCCGGTCGTGAACGTAGACCGGATCTTCGACACGCCGCTGGCCTACCGGGCGTGGATCGGCGGCGACAACTACCGGATGGGCGTCAACGCGGCCAACTACATCATCGGCCAGATGAAGGCGAAGAACATCTCCAGCCCGGTGATCGGCGAGATCGCCGGCATCGACTCGCTGCCGCTGACCCAGGAGCGCAGCAAGGGCTTCAAGGACGCGCTGGCCCGCGCCGGCTTCTCCGTCGGCCCGCGGGTGGCCGCCGCGTTCACCCCGGAGTCCGGCGAGCAGGTGACCGCGAACCTGCTGCAGGGCGCGAGCAAGATCGACGCGCTCTGGAACCACGACGACGACCAGGGCATCGGCGTCCTCGCGGCGATCGACGGCGCGGGCCGCAAGGAGTTCGTCATGGTGGGCGGCGCCGGGTCGCGCAACATGATGGACCTGATCAAGGCCGACAGCGGCGTGGTCAAGGCGACGGTGCTCTACAGCCCGTCGATGGCCTCGTCCGCGATCGCGCTGGCCCGGATGCTGGGCCAGTCCAAGGGGATCGGCGACCTCGCCGAGCACGAGATCCCGGCACTCATCACGACCTACTCCGCCGTCGTGAGCAAGGAGAACGTGGACTCCTACCTCGACGTCGGTTTCGACTCCTGAGCCGGTGGTCCCGGCGGCGCGGCGCGGCGCCGCCGGGACCCCGAAGGGTCGAGGTGGAACGCAGGATCGACGAAGGGCCGAGATCGATGAACGACAACCGCGGGGAGATCGGCATCGGGATGGTGGGGCACGCGTTCATGGGCGCGGTGCACTCCCAGGCCTGGCGCAACGCGCACCGCTTCTTCGACCTGCCGCTGGTGCCGAGGCTCTCGGTGCTGGGCGGTCGGGACGCGACCCGCGCACAGGAGGCGGCGGACAAGTACGGCTGGGCCGCGGTCGAGACCGACTGGGCGGCGCTGGTCCGGCGAGACGACGTGCAGCTCGTGGACATCTGCACGCCCGGTGACTCGCACTGCGACATCGCGGTGGCGGCCCTGGAGGCGGGCAAGCACGTGCTGTGCGAGAAGCCGCTGGCCAACTCGGTCGCGGAGGCGGAGAAGATGGTCGCCGCCGCGGAGGCCGCCGCCGCTCGCGGCGTGCGGTCGATGGTGGCGTTCAACTACCGCCGGGTCCCCGCGCTGGCGCTGGCCCGCAAACTCGTCGCCGAGGGGCGGATCGGCGAGGTGCGGCACGTCCGGGCCGTGTACCTCCAGGACTGGCTGTCCGATCCGGCCTCGCCGATGACGTGGCGGCTGGACCGGCAGAAGGCGGGCTCCGGCGCCCTCGGCGACCTCGGCGCGCACATCGTGGACGCCGCGCAGTTCGTCACCGGCCTCACCATCACCAGCGTGTCGGCGCTGACCGAGACGTTCACGACGTCGCGCCCGGACGGTGCGGGCGGCACGGGCGAGGTCACAGTGGACGACGCCGCGTTGTTCCTGGCCCGCTTCGCGGGCGGCGCGGTCGGCAGCTTCGAGGCCACCCGCTACGCACTGGGGCGCAAGAACGCGATGCGGCTGGAGGTCAACGGCTCGCGTGGCAGCCTGGCCTTCGACTTCGAGTCGATGAACGAGCTCCAGTTCTTCGACGGTGACGCCCCCGGCGCGGAGTCCGGTTTCCGCCGGGTGCTGGTCACCGAGGCCGACCACCCCTACGTCGGCGCGTGGTGGCCGCCCGGCCACCTGCTCGGCTACGAGCACACGTTCGTCCACGAGGTCGTCGACCTGGTGGGCGCCATCGCCGCCGGGACCGATCCGGCCCCGAGCTTCGCCGACGGGCTCCAGGTCCAGCGGGTGCTCGCGGCGGTGGAGGACAGCGCGGCGGCGGAGAACTGGCAGCAGGTCCCCGGCTGAGGCACAGCAGGAGGAACGCCCTACGAGGGCGGCACCGACCCGGCGGACGGGCCGGGTCGGTGCCGCTGCACGAAAGGAGGTCTCGCACCCTTCCGCGGTTCCCAGTTCGGTGAGAACGAGGAGACAGTACCCGTGCGTGGTAAGCAAAGCGTCAAGCACGATCCGCAGTCGCGGACATCACCTCCACACCTGTACGGACCGGCGAAGCGCCTCGGCGTCGCCGCCCTGGCCCTGCTGACCGGCGTGGGCGCTGGTCTCGTCGGCACCGCCGCGCCAGCTGCGGCCCACCCGGACGGCGAGCACGTCCTGGTGTTCTCCAAGACCGCCGGTTTCCGGCACGACTCCATCCCGGACGGGATCGCCGCCATCCAGGCGCTCGGGGAGGCCAACGAGTTCACGGTGGAGGCCACCGAGGATGCGGGCGCGTTCACCGACGCCAACCTCGACCGGTTCGACGCGGTCGTGTGGCTGTCGACGACCGGCGACGTGCTGAACGACGAGCAGCAGGGCGCGTTCGAGCGGTTCGTGCGGGACGGCGGCGGGTACGCCGGCGTGCACGCCGCCGCGGACACCGAGTACTCGTGGCCCTGGTACGGCGACCTGGTGGGCGCCTACTTCAAGTCCCACCCGGCCATCCAGCAAGCCGACGTCGTGGTCGAGGACCACGACCACGCCTCGACGGCGCACCTGCCTGCGAAGTGGACGCGCACCGACGAGTGGTACAGCTACCAGAGCAACCCGCGCGCCGACGTGCACGTGCTGGCCGCACTGGACGAGACCAGCTACACGCCCACCGACCCCGCCGGTGACCACCCCATCGCCTGGTGCCACCCGCAGGACCGGGGCCGCTCCTGGTACACGGGAATGGGCCACACCAAGGAGTCCTACGCGGACCCGGCGTTCCGGCAGCACCTGCTGGGCGGCATCAGGTACGCCGCGGGCACGGCGCCCGCCACCTGCGAGCCGGGTGGCACGGAGCCGACCGAGCCGCCGACCGACGCCGACTTCGACCAGATCACCCTCGCGCTGGGCGAGGAGAAGACCGGTGAGCCGATCGCGCTCGCCGTCCTGCCCGACCGCCGGGTGCTGCACACCTCCCGCGACGGTCGCGTGTGGCTGACCACCCCGGAAGCGACGACGTCGCTCGCTGGGCAGATCGCCGTCTACAACCACGACGAGGACGGTCTGCAGGGCATCGCCGTCGACGCGAACTTCGCCACCAACAAGTGGGTCTACCTCTACTACGCACCGCCGCTGGACACCCCGGCGGGCGACGCGCCGGAGAACGGCACCGCGGCGGACTTCGCGCGGTTCAAGGGCCACAACCAGTTGTCGAGGTTCACGCTGTCCGACGACGGCACCCTGAACCTGACCAGTGAGCAGAAGATCATCCAGGTCCCGGCCGACCGCGGCCTGTGCTGCCACGCCGGCGGTGAGATCGACTTCGACGCGCAGGGCAACCTGCTGCTGTCCACTGGGGACGACACCAACCCGTTCGCCTCGGACGGCTTCACGCCGATCGACGAGCGCCCCGACCGCAACCCCGCGTTCGACGCCCGCCGCTCCGCGGCCAACACCAACGACCTGCGCGGCAAGATCGTCCGCATCACGGTCGCCGCGGACGGCTCGTACACGGTCCCCGCGGGCAACCTGTTCGCGCCGGGCACGGACAAGACCCGTCCCGAGATCTACGCGATGGGCTTCCGCAACCCGTTCCGGTTCGCCGTCGACAAGAAGACCGGCTGGATCCACCTCGGCGACTACGGTCCCGACGCCGGATCGGCCGACCCGAACCGCGGGCCCGGCGGGACCGTCGAGTTCAACCTGGTCAAGGAGCCGGGCAACTACGGCTGGCCGCTGTGCGTCGGGGACAACCAGGCGTACAACGACTACGACTTCGCGACTGGCGTCTCGGGGCCGAAGTTCGACTGCGCCCACCCGCGCAACGACAGCCCGCACAACACCGGGCTGGTGGACCTGCCGCCGGTGAAGTCCGCGTGGATCCCCTACGACGGCGGTTCGGTGCCGGAGTTCGGCACCGGCGGCGAGTCCCCGATGGGCGGCCCGACCTACGACTTCGACCCCGCGCTGAACAAGGTGACGAAGTTCCCGAAGTTCTTCGACGGCAAGAACTTCGCCTACGAGTGGGACCGCGGCTGGATCAAGACCATCGACGTGGGACCGAACGGCGAACGCGGCGCGATCACCCCGTTCTTCGACTCGATGACCCTGACCAGGCCGATGAACCTGGAGTTCGGGCCGGACGGCTCGCTCTACGTCCTGGACTACGGCAGCGGTTACTTCGGCGGGGCACCCGACTCGGCGGTCTACCGGATCGACTACACCCGTGGCAACCACACGCCCGTGGCGAAGCTGAAGGCCGACAGGACGTCGGGCCCGGCGCCGCTGACGGTGAACTTCGACCCGACGGGCACCTCCGACGAGGGCGGCTCCGAACTGAGCTGGGCCTGGGACTTCGACGGTGACGGCACCACCGACTCCACGCACGCCGGACCGGTGAGCCACACCTACACCACTGTCGGCCGGTACGACGCGAAGCTGTCGGTCACCGACCCGACCGGGCTGACCGGCTCGGCCACCGTCGTGATCAACGTCGGCAACACCGCCCCCGTGGTCACCCTCAACACCCCGCTGGACGGCTCGGTGTTCAGCTTCGGCGACCAGGTGCCGTTCTCGGTGACCGTCACCGACCCCGAGGACCAGCCGGTCGACTGCTCCAAGGTGGTCGTGGAGTACATCCTCGGCCACGACAGCCACGGCCACCCGCTCAGCCGGGCCACCGGCTGCCAGGGCACCATCCCCACCCCGGCCGACGGCGGCCACGGAGCGGACGCCAACGTCTTCGGCGTCATCAACGCGACCTACACCGACAACGGCGCGCCGGGCGCTCCCGCGTTGACCGGTTCCGACGAGGCTGTGTTGCAGCCCAAGCACAAGCAGGCCGAGTTCTACACCGGAGCGCAGGGCGCGCGGGCGCTGGAACGCGACACGGCCGAGGGCAAGAAGCGGGTCGGCGAGATCGAGAACGGTGACTGGATCAAGTTCAACCCGGTGAACCTGGCCGGGGTGACCGGGATCGGCTACCGCGTCTCCTCCGGCGGGTTCGGCGGCACCCTCGAAGTCCGCCTCGACGCACCGGACGGCCCGCTCGTGCAGTCCGTGGCCGTGGCGAGCACCGGCGGCTGGGACAACTACGTCGACCTCGACCCGACGCCGGTCACCGACCCCGGTGGCACGCACGAGATGTACTTCGTGTTCAAGGGCGGCTCGGGCTCGCTGTTCGACGTGGACTCGTTCACCTTCAGCACCGACACCCCCGCCGCCTGCACGCCGGTCGTGCCCGAGGCGGGCTACCGCAGCCTCTACGACGGCACCGCGGCCAGCCTGGAGGCGTGGAACCAGGCCGGTCCCGGTCGCTTCGCGCACCAGGCAGACTGCTCCATCCGCTCCGAGGGCGGCATGGGTCTGCTGTGGCACGAGGCCGAGCTGGGCTCCTACAGCCTCAAGCTCGACTGGAAGCTCGCCGGTGACGACAACTCCGGTGTCTTCATCGGGTTCCCCGACCCCGGCAACGACCCGTGGGTCGCGGTGAACCAGGGCTACGAGATCCAGATCGACCCGACCGACGCGGAAGACCGCACCACCGGTTCGATCTACACCTTCAAGGCCGCCGACATCGCCGCCCGCGATGCCGCGCTCAAGCCCGCGGGCCAGTGGAACGCCTACGAGATCGTGGTCACCGGCCAGCGCATCCAGGTGCTGCTGAACGGGGCGAAGATCAACGACTACACCAGCACCGACCCCGCGCGCGACCTCACGAAGGGCTTCATCGGCCTGCAGAACCACGGCGACTCCGACGACGTGCGGTTCCGCAACGTGCGCGTCAAGGACCTCGACGTGGTGGCACCGGTGACCACCGCCACGACCGGCACCGCACCCGGCGGTTCCGGCTGGTTCACGGCGGCCCCGGTGTCGGTGGAGCTGGCGGCCACCGACGTCGGCGGCGCCGTCGCGAGCACCGAGTACCGGCTCGACGCCGGTGCCTGGACCGCCTACACCGAGCCGATCGTGGTCACCGGCGACGGGGCCCACAAGGTGGAGTACCGCTCCACCGACACCTCGGGCAACGTCGAGCAGGTCAAGTCGCTGGACGTCAAGATCGACGGCACCGCCCCGGTCACCACCGCCACCTTCGCCGCGCCCGGCGAGAGCGGCTGGCACGGCGGCGCCGTGTCCGTCGTACTGGCCGCCGCCGACCCGGCGTCCGGGGTGGCGCGCACCGAGTGGAGCCTCGACGGCAGGGCGTGGACGGCCTACGACCGTCCGGTGGCGGTGTCCGGCGACGGCACCCACACCCTGCTGTACCGGTCCGTCGACACGGCGGGCAACACCGAGGTCGACCGCGCGGCGACGATCGAGATCGACGGCACGGCGCCCACGCTGCTCGTCACGGGCGTGGCGAACGGCCGGGTCTACGGCGACGCGACCGACGTGGTCGTGTCGTGGGAGGCCGGTGACGCCACCTCCGGCGTCCGCTCGGTCACCGCTGCCGTCGGTCAGCGCCCGCTGCTCTCGGGCACGGCTGTGCCGCTGCACGAGTTGGCACTGGGCGTGCACGAGCTGCGGGTGACCGCGACCGACGTCGCGGGCAACGCCACCACCAGGACGGTGCCGTTCGCGGTCAGCACGTCGCTG
>JBDSAJ010000035.1:0-5197 GCA_039922235.1 Umezawaea sp. | reverse complement strand
AGGCCGTCCGAGCCGTCGCACGACGCTCCTCAGCAGTCCCGCGGGTTCGACGGCGACGACCAGTACTTCGCGGACATGCCCGCCCCGGTAGAACGGCCCTCCCAGCCGGACACCGAGTTCCAGCCCGTGCCGGACTTCCACACCGAAGAGCTGCCCAAGCCGGAGTCCGACTACGCCGTCGACGAGCAGTTCGTCTCCACGGACGTGCCATCCCGCGACGCTCCTCAGCAGTTCCAGGACTTCGACGCCGACCCGAACTTCTTCGCCGAAGACGACAGAAGGCCGTCCGAGCCGTCGCACGACGCTCCTCAGCAGTCCCGCGGGTTCGACGGCGACGACCAGTACTTCGCGGACACGCCCGCCCCGGTCGAACGACCCTCCCAGCCGGACGCGGAGTTCCGGCCCGAACGGGAGTTCCACGAGCAGCCCGCGACGGTGTTCCACCCGAAGCCGGACTTCGACGCCGAGCACGAGCCCGAACTCGAATCCGAACCGGAACTGCTGCGGGCCGAGCCGGGGCCGGGCTTCCAGCCCGCCGACGACTTCGACGCGCACCCGGTGTTCCGCACGGACGTGGACCACGGGTTCCGCGCCGAGCCGGAACGAGAGCCCGAGCCCGAGGTCGAGCCTGCGGACCAGTTGGTCGAACCGCGGCCGGAGCCGCTGCCGATCGACGAGCCGGGTGTCGAGGACACGGCGACCATGGACCTCGTCGACCTGCGGCCCGCGACGGGCGCGGAGGCCGAAGAGGTGCTGGAGTTCGACCAGCGGCAGTTCGACGCCGCCCAGGACGGTCCGCCGTACCGGGTGCAGTTCGACTTCGACACCGAGCCGACCCCGCCGAGGGACGACCGGTACCGCCGCGACTCCTACGTCGAGGGCATGGACCTGTTCGCGCCGAACCGGTACGAGAGCGCCGGGGTCGAGCAGGACACCGCCGCGTGGAGCCCGTTCGGCGCAGCCGGGCAACCGTCGACCGACGAGCCGCTGGTGGAGCCGAAACCGGAGCCGCTGCCGATCGAAGAACCGGTCGTGGAGCAAGCAGCGCTCGTCGAGTCGGATCTGGTCGACGTCGTGCCGAGGTTCGAGGTCGAAGCCGACCCGAGGCACTCGGACGTGACGACCAGGTTCGAGGTCGACCAGGAGACCCAGTTCGACATCGAGCCGGTGGTGGTCGAGCCCGCCCCGGTCGAGCCGGAACCAGAGCCGGAGCCGGAGCCGGAGGTGCCGAGGCAGGTCACGCCCGACGAGGAGCGCGAGCTGTCCGGTGTCCGCCGGGCGCTGGACGACCTCGACGTGCCGCCGGTCGCGTACCGCATCGGCGAGCCCGTGGACCGCACGTGGAACCTGCGCACCGAGGGCAACAGCTGGGTCGTCGCCTGGTACGACCAGGGGCCGAAGAACCCGATCGGGTTCGACCGGCTGGAGGACGCGGCCTCGTACCTGATCGGCAAGCTGGTGCTCACGGGTCGCCGCGCGCCGCGCAGGCAGCCCCCGCCGCCGCAGATGCGTCCGCCGCAGGGCCCGCCCCTCGGCGTGCCGCAGGGGCCTCCGCCGAACGGCGTCAACGGGTTCCGCGACGGCCGTCCGGTCCCGCCGCAGGCCGTGCAGGTCGCCCCTATGCCCCGTCCGGAGCCGCTGCCCCGCGCGGAACCCCCGCGTCCGGAGCCGTTGCCCCGCGTCGAGATGCCCCGCCCCGAGCCGCTGCCCCGCGCGGAACTCCCGCGCCCGGAGCCGCTGCCCAGGGCTGAGCCGCCGAGGCCCGAGCCGATCAGCACGAAGCCCGTGCGGGTCGACGCGCCGCGCCAGGAACCGGTGCAGCAGCAGCCCGAAACGGGCGGCAAGCGCGGCTGGCCGATCAAGCCGATGTCCGGCGAACCGCCGCTCACGCTGTTCCGGCACAAGAAGATGGTCGAACTGCCCGTCGGCTTCGAGGTCGACCGGTTCGGCGAGCCAACGGGCAACCTGGTCTACGCCGCGGGTACGCCGTTCGAGGAGCGGTCGCTCGTGCCGTCGTGGATCAACCGCGCGTACCGGGTCTACCGGTTGCGGCGTCCGGTCGAGGTGCTGACCGGCGTGGCCGTGCCGTGGTTCGAGCAGCCCGGCGGCGGCACCGCGTACCTGTTCCCGAGCTCGGTCGAGGACATGATCGCGGACGGCTCCCTGGTCGAGGTCTCGCACCAGGAAGCGCAGAACTAGTGAGGTGGCGGGGGCCTCTCAGTCCCCGCCACCCAGCTCTTCCACGACCAGTCCGTGTGCCGCGGCGAACGCGACCGCCATCGACAGGTCCACCGTCGCCCCGGCGATCTTCGCCTGCACCCACCCGTTGGCGTCCAGCCGCGCGCCGCGCAGGTCCGCGCCCGCCAGGTTCGCGCCGAACAGCCGGGCACCCTGGAGGTCGGCGCCGCGCAGGTCGGTGTCCCGCAGGTCCGCGTCGCTGAGGTTCGCCTCGCGCAACCGCAGCCCCCGCAGGTCGATCTTGCGCAGGTTCGCCCGCGAGAGGCTCGCGAGCGTGAGATCCGTCTCGTGGAACGTGATCGGCCGCAGCACGCACGCCGTGAACGACGACCCGAGCAGGCTGCACGAGCTGAACGACGCCCCCGCCAGCACGGCCTGGTCGAACGTGCACGAGCGGAACGCCGTCGCGGTGTGCTTCGAATCGCCGAAGTCGGTGCGGGCGAACGTGCAGTTGGTGAACGTGCAGCCCTTCGTCACCAGCCCCCGCATGTCCGCTTCGCTGAAGTCGCAGCGGTCGAACGACCGCCGTTCCCACTTCTCCTGCAACAGGACCGCGTCGGCGTAGTCCTCGCCGATGATCACCTCGTCATCCACGCAGCACACCTAACCACCTGAGAGGCTGCTCACCGCACCGGCGGTCGGCGTTGGCCAGTTGGTAACCTGCGGCGGTCGGGCGAAAACGCCCGGCGCGCGGTCCCGGTGCAGAGACCGCCGCTGACAGGTCTGTCCTGCCTAGTGGTCGTGCCACCCGAGGACTCCGCCCCCTGGACCGTCATTCGGGAAGGCTCATGACCCGCACGCCCGTGAACGTCACCGTCACCGGTGCGGCCGGCCAGATCGGCTACGCACTGCTGTTCCGCATCGCTTCCGGCCACCTGCTGGGCGCGGACACCCCGGTTCGCCTGCGCCTGCTGGAGATCCCGCAGGCGGTCAAGGCCGCCGAGGGCACCGCCATGGAGCTCGACGACTGCGCGTTCCCGCTGCTGTCCGGCATCGACATCACCGACGACGCGAAGACCGCGTTCGACGGCGTCAACGTCGCACTGCTCGTCGGCGCCCGCCCCCGCAGCAAGGGCATGGAGCGCGGCGACCTGCTCTCGGCCAACGGCGGCATCTTCAAGCCCCAGGGCGAGGCCATCAACGCAGGTGCAGCTTCCGATGTCCGCGTCCTGGTGGTCGGCAACCCGGCCAACACGAACGCGCTCATCGCCCAGCAGCACGCCCCCGATGTTCCGGCGGAGCGCTTCACCGCGATGACCCGCCTGGACCACAACCGGGCGCTGGCGCAGCTGTCGAAGAAGCTCGACGTGCCGCTGGGTGACATCAAGAAGCTCACCATCTGGGGCAACCACTCCGCCACCCAGTACCCGGACCTGTTCCACGCCGAGGTGAATGGCGTGTCCGCTGCTTCGGCGGTGAACGACCAGGAGTGGCTGGAGGGGACGTTCATCCCGACCGTGGCGAAGCGCGGTGCGGCGATCATCGAGGCTCGTGGGTTGTCGTCGGCTGCTTCGGCGGCCAACGCGGCGCTTGACCACGTGTACTCGTGGGTCAACGGGACGCCTGCTGGGGACTGGACGTCGGCTGCTGTTGTGTCCGATGGGTCCTATGGGGTGCCTGAGGGGTTGATCTCCTCGTTCCCGGTGGTTGCCAAGGATGGTCGGTACGAGATCGTGCAGGGGTTGGAGATCGACGAGTTCTCCCGTGGGCGGATTGACGCTTCGGTGGCTGAGCTGGTTGAGGAGCGCGACGCGGTTCGGGCTCTTGGGTTGATCTGATCTTTGGTTTGGTGGAGGGGGCGGCCGTGGTGGTCGCCCCCTTTTTTTGTGTGGGGTTCGGCGTGCTGGCGTGTTGTGGCTCGGTGGCTGCGGCTTCCAGCGTGCTGTGGCCGATTTGACTTGGGGACCCCTCATTTGACCCTTTATCGGGCTTAAAAGGCAGGCGTGGAAGAGCCTGCCCGATCGACAAGTGTAAGGGTCAAATCCCCAAGTAAAATCGGCCACGTTCCGTGGTGCCCGTCTCGTTTTTCGTGGTCACGCGGCCAGCTGAACTGCGTGTTTGCGTTCGCTGGTGAGGTTTGAAGATTATCCATCACTTTGTTCACCGATTCGTGTCATCGAGTCGATCTTGTGTTGTCGATAGAATTCTACCTATGGAAGGCAATGAGATTCGTGAGCTTGAAGAAATCGTGTTGGAATGCCAGCGGGGCATCAATTCCCTGCACGCCCGGCTATTGCGGGCGCTAGCCGGGATCGCTGCGCGGTCCGACGGCCGATCCCGTTCGGAGTCGGTGTCGTTGTTGTTGACGTGGTCGTCGAACTGGGCTGCCGATCAGGTCGCGTTTGCGGTGGGTGTGGTGGGCCGGTCGCAGGGGTCGTTGGCGGCGTTGGAGCGTGGGGAGATCGACCTGTACAAGGTGCGGACCGTCCACGAACTGACCATGAACCTCCCGCCAGACCTGGCACGGGAGGTGGAGGAGCGGGTGTTGGAGAAAGCCGCTGAGCAGACCGGGGCGCAGCTGCGGCAGCGGGCCCGGCGGATCGTGGCGCGGGTGGACCCGGTCGGGGCGCGCGAGCGGGCGGCCGAGGCGAAAGCTGCGCGGTGTGCGGGGTTCGTGTCCGAGGAGGACGGGATGGCGAAGGTGTATGCGGTGGTCCCGGCGGAGAAGGCGGTGGCGATCGCGCTGCGGGTGGACAAGATCGCCCGCCAGTCCAAGACCCCCGAGGATCAACGCACGATGGATCAGCGCCGGGCGGATGTGGTGTGCGACCTGTTGTTGGGCAAGCCCAGCAACGTCCACGTCCAGCTCCAGGTGACGGTGCCGGTGTCGATGGTGATGCGCCTGGACGATCAGCCCGGCGAACTGGCGGGCTACGGGCCGATCACCGCCGACACCGCCCGCGAACTCGCCGGGGACGCGACCTGGCGGCGACTGCTCACCGACCACCACGGCACCCTG
>JBDSAJ010000034.1:0-9960 GCA_039922235.1 Umezawaea sp. | reverse complement strand
GGCCGCGTCGCGCGAGCGCGGTCGACGCCGCGCGCCACCAGCTCCTCGGGGTCGAAGCGGCTGATGCCCTCGACGCCCGCGCGCAGGTTCGCCCAGTACTGGCCGATGTCGCGGGCCTTCGGGTAGCGGCAGGCCATCCCGACGACGGCGACGGCGTTCGACGTCGTCAAGATCAGCTCCCCCCGTCGCCGAGGTCGAGGTACAGGTGGTCCAAGCCGACGTAGGACAGGTTCGGGCCCCACACGGCGGCGTTCTCCGCCAGCCGCGCGTCGGGGAAGCGCTGGGCGAACCGGCGCAGCGCGGTCGCCGCCTCCAGCCGCGCGAGCGGCGCGCCGACGCAGTAGTGGATGCCGTGGCCGAAGACCAGGTGCCGCTGCCCCTGCTCCTCGGCGGGCCGCAGCGCCAGCTCCTGCCCCGGCTGGGCACCGTCGAACAGGCCGTCGCCCTCCAGCGACACCAGCACCAGGTCGCCGGCCTTGAGCCAGGAACCGGCGAACTCGACGTCGTCGGCGACGATCCGGCCCACGTTGCGCAGCGGTGGCCGCTGGGCCAGCACCGACTCGACGATCGACTCCACGGTGCCCGCCCGGTCCTCCCGGACCGCCTGCCACAGCGCGGGATCACCCAGCACCGCCAGCAGGCTGGACCCCAGCAGCGACGCGGTGGTCTCCAGGCCGCCGAACAGCAGCATCGCCCAGGTCGCCGTGGTGCGTGCCCGGCCTTCCTGGGTGTCGCGGGGGAAGCCCTCGACCGCGCGTGCTCCGGCGAGCGCCTCCTCCATCTCCCGCATCACCTTCGTGGCCGCCACGGCGTGGTCGCGCCGGTACATCGCGGCGATGAACCCCGACAGCGTCTTGGACCACGTGTGCAGCACCGGCGGTTCCTGGTCGACGCCGACGATGTGCGCCATGACTTTGCCGGACACGCCCTCGGCCACTGTGGGCACGAAGTCGCGGCTCGGGTCGGCCGCTAGGTCGTCGAGGCAGCCGTCCACGATCTCGGTGATCCGCGCGCCGATCGAGCGCACGTAGGACGCCGAGAACAGCCGCTGCACGGGTCGGCGCAGCGCGGCGTGCTCCGGTCCGTCGGTGTGCACGAACCACAGCCGCAGGAACTCGGTGAGCGCGTGGTGCTCGCGCCGTGACTCCTCGGTCATGTACAGCTCGCCCAGCCGCTGGGAGGTGCGGGAGGAGAAACCGGGGTGGCTCAGCACCTGGCGGGCGAGGGCGGGCTCGGAGACGATCCAGCACTCCAGGTCGTCGTCCCACAGCATCCCGCGCACGTCGTCGTGCAGCAGGCCGGTCACGAGCGCGCTGCCTTGTCGATGAGCACGCGCAGGCCGTCGGGCGTGGGCGAGTGCAGGAAGTCCCGCAGCCGCACGGTCACGCCCAGTTCGTCGCGGACCAGCCGGACCAGCCGGACCGCGCCCATCGAGTTGCCGCCGATGGTGAAGAAGTCGGTGTCGGGCTCCAGGTCCGCTTCCTGTTTCAACGCCCTCGAGAACAGGTCCGAGATCGGGCCCAGCGGGTCCTCGCGCACCACGGGTGCGGGCCGCTGGCCGGCGGGCAGCGCGACGGTCGCGAGCGCGCGGCGGTCGACCTTCCCGTTGCCGGTCACCGGGATCCGGTCCACCACGGCCCACAGCACCGGCACCATGTACGACGGCAGCCGCTCGGCCAGGTGGTCGCGCAGGTCCTCGGTGCGCACGTCGCCGTCCGCGGGCACCACCGCTGCGAGCAGTCGCTTGTCGGCGCTGTCGCCCTCGGTGGCCACGACGACCGCGTCGCGCACCCGCGGGTCGGCGGCCAGCACGTCGGTGATCGCGGACAGCTCGATGCGGAAGCCCCGCAGCTTCACCTGGTCGTCGCGCCTGCCGAGGAAGCGCAGCCGCCCCGAGGTGTCCACGCGGACCAGGTCCCCGGTTCGGTAGAGGCGTTCGGGGACGTCCGGGGAGAACACCCCGAACGCCCTCTCGGTCTGGGCGTCGTCGTCCACGTACCCGTCGGCCAGCCCGTCACCCGCCGCGCACAGCTCGCCGACCGCTCCCGGTGGGACCAGCCGGAGCCGCTCGTCGAGGACGTGGACCCGCGTGCCGGGCACGGGGGTGCCGATGGGCAGCGGGCCGTCCACGTCCGCGGGCGACGACACGGAGTAGGTGGCGGTGAAGGTGGTGTTCTCGGTGGGGCCGTAGCCGTTGGTGACGACCAGACCGGGGTGCCGCTCCAGTGCGCGGGCGACGTGGTCGTGCGGGACGACGTCGCCGCCGGTGAGCAGCTGCCGCAGTCCGCCGAGCGCGGCCGGGGCGAACTCCTCCACCAGCCGGAACAGGCCCGCGGTCAGCCACGCCACGGTGACCCCGCGGTCGAGCAGGAACTCGCCCAGCTCGGTCGGCGAGGGGATGCCCGGCGGGAAGACCTCCAGCGCGCCACCGCCGAGCAGCGGTCCCCACAGCTCCAGGGTGGAGGCGTCGAACGCCAGTGGCGAGAGCCGCAGCACCCGCTCCCCCTGTCCCAGCCGGACGAACTCGGCCTCGTGCACCAGCCGGACGATGGCGCGGTGCGGAACGGCGACGCCCTTGGGCAACCCCGAAGAACCCGACGTGAAGGCGATGTAGGCCAGGTCGGCCGGACCGGTGCCTGCGGGTTCGGTGGCGGCGGGTTCGGTATCGGCAGGCTCCCACGACGGGTCCCACGTGGCGCAGACCGGCAGGCCGTGGCGCGCGACGAGGTCGGGCGAGGACACCAGCGCGGCCTTCGCCGCGGCCTTGGCGACGATGTGGTCCACCTGCCGCGCGGGCTCGGTGAGGTCGACGCCGACGTAGGCGGCGCCCGCCCACGTGACGCCGAGGACGGCGACGACCTCGGCGATCGACCGCTCCAGTGCCACCAGCACGCGGTCGCCCCGACCCACACCGAGTTCACCCAGTCGCCGAGCCTGTTCCGCGGCGGCTCCGGCGAGCTGCGCGTAGGTCAGTTCCAGGTCGCCGTCGCGCACCGCGACCGCGTCCGGGGTGCGCCCGGCAGCCTCCCGGAACAGCTGCACCGCGGTGGCGTCGGGGAAGTCCCGGCGGGTCGCGTTGAGCGCGTCGAGGACGCGGCGCCGGTCGTCGGACAGGCAGCGCAGGCCCTCAAGCTTGCCATCCACTGTGGACAGTTCACGGATGGCGGTGGTGAAGTCGGCGAGGAACGCCTCCGCGTCGGCGGCTTCCCACAGGCTGGTCGCGTACTCCAGCTGGGCGCCCAGCGTCGGCTCGGACCGTCCGAAGAGGAGGGACAGGTCGAACTGCGCGCCGCCGCCGTGGCCCTCCTCCACCCGGAGTTCCGCACCCGCGGTCCGGATGTGGTGCGGCACGAGCTGGTCGTGCATCCCGAAGCAGGCCTGCACCAGCGGGTGCGCGCCCACCCCGCGCTCCACGCCGAGCCGGGTGACCAGTTCGTCGAACGGCAGCTGGCCCGCGCCGATGCCCTGCGCCAGCGATTCCTGCACGGAGCGCAGGAAGTCCGCGGTCGACGCGTCATCGTCGACGTCGATCCGCACGGGGACCAGGTTGCCCGCCACGGCGATGAGTTCCGCCATCTCGGCGGTGTCGCGGCCGTAGAGCGAGACGCCGACCAGCAGCCTGCCCGCACCGGTCCAGCGGCTCAGCGCCAGCCCGTACGCGCTGAGCAGCAAGGCGAACGGCGTGATGGACAGCTCGCGGGCCCGGTCGGTCACCCGCGTGCTCAGGTCGGCGTCGAGGTCGAGCGGGACGCGAGCGCCCGCCGGGTCCTGCACGGCCGGGCGCGGGCTGTCGGTCGGCAGGTCCAGCACGGTGGGGACGCCGTCGAGGTGCTTGATCCAGAACTCGGCCTGGTTGTCCCACTCGCCGGACTGGCGGGACCGGTCCTGCCCGGTGACCAGCGCCCGCATCGTGGGGCCTGCCTCGGTGAACGGGGCGGGCTCGCCCGCGACGAGCGCGCCGTAGTGGGCGAAGACCTCGTTGAGCAGCAGGCCGACCGCCCAGCCGTCGAGCATCATGTGGTGCGCCACGAGGACGACCGCCTGCCCCCCTGCGGGGTTCGAGAGGTGCAGCCAGCGCAGCGGCGGGGCGGCCGTCAGGTCGAACGGCGCCCGGCCGCGCTCGGCGGCAGTGGCGCGGACGAACTCCTCGAACGCGTCCGGGTCGCCGTCGTGCCGGACATCGGCGATGTCGAGCGCGGGCGCGTCGAGCACGACCGGCACGACCTCGTTGTCCTGCTCGCGGAACGTGGTGCGCAGCGTGGCGTGCCGGGCGACCGTCGCCGCGACCGCGCGCCCGAACACCGCCCGGTCCAGCGAGCCGCCGTCGACGAAGCAGGTGAAGACCAGGTTGTAGGTGGAGCCACCGAGCAGCTTCTCCATCATCCACATGCCGCGCTGGGTGGGTGAGAGGACCGCGGAGGACCCGGCGGTCACCGGTTCCGCGGGCTCCGCCGGTCCGCAGGCCACGCCCGCGTCGGCGAACACGGTCGCCAGCGGCGCGGCGGACAGCAGCTGCTCCACCGACAGCCGGACACCGAGGTGTTCCCGCGACAGCGCGGCCAAGCGCATCGCCCGCAGCGAGTCGCCGCCGAGCCCGATGAAGCTGCGGGTCGCGAAGCCCGCCACCTCGGTTCCGGGCCCCAGCACCGATACCGCGTACTCGTCCAACGACATGGTTGACCTCCACAGCAAGAGCCGGCGGCGCGTCTGGCGCTCGCGAGTTCGTCTTCCGGACAGGCGAACGGGTCGCCTACGACTCCTGGCGGGAAGCACCGCCGCGAGCGCGGGCGGCCGCGAGGAGGTGCTCGCGGCCGGTGCCGCGGAACCCGCCGGACGCCTGCGGGTCCGGTGCGGCGAGCAGTTCGGCGTGCCCGCGCACGGTGCCCGCGCGGAACAGGTCGACGGTCTTGAGCTTGCGGCCGGTCACCTGGTTGAGCCGCTCGACCAGCATCACCAGTCGCAGCGAGTCGCCGCCGAGGTCGAAGAAGGTGGCGTCGTCGGTGACGTCCTGGACGTCGAGGACCTCCCGCCACACCGAGCGGACGACCTCGAGGCGAACGCCGGGGTCGTCGAGGTTCGCCGGGGTCGGGACGCTGTCAGCGGTCTGCAGTTCGGACATGTGATTCCTCCGAGGAGTGGGCGAGATCGTGCGCGCTGCGCCGCAGGGCCGAGAGCAGCCCCTCGATCGTCTGGTGGTCGAACCGGTCCAGCGGGTAGTCGATCGACAACGTGACGCGCGAGCCGTCCGGCCCGTCGTCCACGCGCACGAACAGGTCGAGGTCGTACTTCGTGTAGACGGGCCCGTTCAGCAGGTACCGGCCCCGCACCCCTGGTGCCAGGTCGAGTTCTCTCGGCAGGTCGTCGACGTTGACCAGGACCGGGGTCAGCGGCGGCCAGATCACCTGGCGGCCGGGGTTGAGCGCCGCGGCGATCGCGTCCAGCGGCACGTCGCAGTCCATGTACGCCTCCAGCGCGCCGATCCGCGCGCTGCGCAGCACTTCGCGCCACGTCGTGGCGTGGTCGAGTTCGACGCGCAGCACGAGCGTGGACATGAACATCCCGATGGCGTCGGCGGTCGCCGGGTCCTCGCGGCCCGGCCACCCGAGTGCGAACAGGAAGTCCCGCTGCCCGGTCGTGCGGGAGAACGTCCCCGCGAGCAGCGCCACCGCGGTCATGAACGGTGTGCACCCCTCCTGGCTCGCCACCGCGAGCACCGCACCGCTGAGCTCGACGTCCAACTCGACGGCCAGGTTGGCGCCGAGGACCGCCGTCACGGCGGGTCTGCGGTCGTACGGCAGCGCGATGGTCGTGGGTGCGCCGCGCAGCCGGTGCACGGCCTCCTCGACCCGTTCCTCCAGCTCCCGCCCGGACAGCGCGGTCACCAGGTCGGCCGGGTGCCCGGCCTCCGGCAGCCGCGGCTCCCGCCCGTCGAGCAGGCAGCGGTAGGTGGACATGACCTCGTCCACCAGCAGGTGCCGCGACCAGCCGTCGAACGAGATGTGGTGCATGGTCAGCACGAGCACCGCAGTGGTGCGGTCGACCTTGATCACCTCACCGCGCACCTGGGCTTCGGTGCCCAGGTCGAACGGGGTCCAGCAGAGCACGTCGACCAGCCCGTCCAGTTCCTCCGCCGACCAGCCTTCGGCGACGGCGTCGATGAAGCCGATCTCGCCGGGCGGGCCGTCGGTGTGGTACTGCACCCGACGGGTCGCGGTGTCGAGCCGGAACCTGGACCGCAGGGCCGGATGTCTGCCCACGGTGGACCGCACCGCAGCGACGAGCAGGTCGTGGCGTACCTCGCCGGTGAACTCCAGGACCGTCGGGATCAAGTAGGTCGGGCGAATTTCCTCGTCGGTGTCGAGAACCCAGATCCCCTGCTGAGCAGGGGTGGCGGCACGCCATGTCAGATGGACAACATCGATTTCGGACAATTCCCCATCCCCCGGCATGGCATATTCAATCCCCATCGGCCGCCGATACTAAAAGTGCGTTGTCGGCGTTGTCAACGGCATCGATGGGATGACCGGCAAGGTCACATTCACCAGCCCAATCACTGTCAACTACATATGTGTATGACAGGCACCGAAGGCACCTCGACTTCGGCATTGACTCGGCCAAACGCCCGTGCTTGACTCCGATGACAGGGGTGATCAGAGCCTTGTTACTGGGGAGTACCGAAGTTGGATGCCGGAAGCCCGAAGCCGTTCGGACATTGTTCTTGACTTCCTGAGGATTGCATCGTCGCATCCGCTCAAGCCGAACTCGTGCAACCGAGTTCGGCTCCAGAGGGACGGCGCTAACTTTCCGGGCCTACCCGCTCGAGCAATTCTCTAAACCCGGCAGATCCGGGAATTTCCACGTACCACAAATACGAAAGAATGGCGGGCCATGACCTCGCATGACACCGCTGTATCGCGGTGCCCGATTCACATCGGACATGACGACCTGGTCGACCCCACCCTCTACAGCGACGGGAACGCCTACGACGTCTGGCGCGCGCTGCGCGCGGTGGACGGGCTGAGCTGGCGCCAGGTGGATGCGGACCGCGGGTTCTGGTCGGCGGTGCGGTTCGCCGACGCCGACCACGTCCTGCGCGACACCGCGACCTTCACCTCCGAACGCGGCACCCTGCTGGACCTGCTGGGCACCGACGACCCGGCGGGCGGCACCCAGCTCGCGGTCACCGACCCGCCCCGGCACACCGACATGCAGGGACGGCTGAAGAAGGCGCTCGCCATCAAGGCGGTCGACCGGCAGCGCGACATGATCCGCGGCCGCGTTCGCGACCTGCTGCGGCCACTGGGTGACGGGGGCGTGTTCGACTTCGCCGAGGCGATGCTGGCGATGCCGATGTCCGTGACCGGCACCATGATGGCGCTGCCCGAGTCCGACTGGGACTGGCTGACGAACCTCAACACGACCTGCATCGCGCCGGACGACCCCGAGTACCAGGGTGAGGGCGGGCGGGGCATCACCCTGGCCATCGCCCACCACGAACTGTTCGGCTACTTCCAGGACCTCGTGCGGCACCGCCGCGAGAACCTCGGCGACGACCTGATCAGCGTGCTGATCACCACGCGGTTCGAGGGCAGGCACATGTCGCTGGAGGAGATCGTCTCCAACTGCTACAGCCTGCTGCTGGGCGCGAACGTCACGACGCCGCACTCCCCCAACTTCGTGATGGCGGAGTTCATCGAGACCGACGTGCTGGCCGACTGGGCGGCGCACCCGCAGGTCGGCACGACCGCCGTGGAGGAAGCCCTGCGCTGGGCCTCACCGGTCAACCACTTCCTGCGCTACGCCACCCGCGACGTCGAGGTCAGTGGCACACCGATCCGGGCGGGCGACGCCGTGGTCGTGTGGCTCGGCTCGGCCAACCGCGACGACGACGAGTTCACCGACGCCTCCACGTTCGACATCCGGCGCAAGCCCAACAAGCACCTCGCCTTCGGCGCCGGACCGCACTACTGCATCGGGCACAGCGTCGCCAGGGTGACCCTGCGGGTGCTGTTCGAGGAACTGCTGACGGACTTCGAGGACTTCCGGCCCGCCGGGCAGCCCGAGCGACTGGTGTCGAACTTCGTATCCGGCTACAAGCACGTGCCGATCACCGCACGCCGCCGCACGGGATGAGCCCTCGGTGGACGCGGACCTACGGCCCGCGCGAGGATCCCGCCGTCCGGCTGCTGTGCTTCCACTACGCGGGTGGCAACGCGGCGATGTTCCGGACGTGGCCGTCGGCGCTGCCGGACTGGCTGGAGCCGGTGGCGGTGCAGTTGCCGGGTCGTGACGACCGGTACACCGAAGCGCCGTACGACCTGATGGACCCGCTGGTGGCGGACCTCGTCGATGCGCTGGAACCGCTGCTGGACCGCCCTTTCGCCTGCTACGGGTTCAGCATGGGCGCACGGGTCGCGCTGGAGTTGGCGCACGCGCTGCGCGACCGTGACCTGCCCGTCCCCACCCGGCTGTTCGTGGCCAGCAGCTCCGCACCGGCGCTGCGCCTGCCGGTGCGCGGCTGGTCGGAGTCCGACGAGGGCCTCGTGGCGTACCTGCGCGAACTGGGCGGGACGTCCGAGGTCGTGTTCGACAACCCGGACCTACTGGAGCTGTTCCTCCCCACGGTGCGCGCCGACCTCGCCGTGGTCGGCCGCCTCGTGCCACCGGACCGGCCGCCGCTGGACGTGCCGATCAGGGCGTTCGCGGGTGCCGACGACGCCACCGCTCCCGCCGCCTCCATGCGCCCGTGGCGCGCGGAGACAGCGGCGGCGTTCGACCTCACCGTCGTGCCTGGTGGGCACTTCTTCTCACCGGAGGGGGTGGAGCAGGTGCTGCGGACCACCGCGGACGACCTGCTCCCCGTCGGCGTTCCCGGTCAGTAGGCCGCGTCGAGCTTCGCCCGCTGGTCGGCCGTCAGTTCGAGGTCGGCCGCGGCGAGGCTCTCCGCCAACTGCTCCACGGAGGACGCCCCGACCAGCGGCAGCACCGGGATCTCACCACCGATCATCCAGGCCAGCACGACCTGGTTGGGCGTGGCGCCGGTCTCGGCAGCCACTTCCCGCAGCGCTTGCAGTCGCACGGGCGTGCCCGCGTGGTCGAAGTCCGCACCCAGCGGCTTGTCCTCGCGCACGTAGCCGCCTGATAGCAGTGGCGAGTACGCGACCAGTGACATCTCCGGCGTGGCACGCAGGTAGCTGAGGATGTCCCCGCTGGTCACACCCTGGTTGCCGTCCTTGGAACGACGGCCAGGCATGTCCGTGCGCGCACGCAGGTAGCTGTAGTGGTACTGGGCGACCTCGTAGCCGGGCACCCCCGCGGCGGCGGCCAGCGAGCGCGCCCGCTCCACTCGCCACGACCAGTGGTTGCTGACGCCGAGCAGACCGACGGTGCCGTCCCTGACGACGTCCGCGAAGCCCTCGACCGTCTCCTCCAGCGGCACCAGGGTGTCCTCGACGTGCGCGTACAGCAGGTCGATCTTCTCGACCCCGAGCAGGTCCCGGCTGCGCTCGGCCGACTCCCGGATCACCTTGGCCGACAGCCCCTCGATGTTCTCCGGCTTGGCCGTGTCGGCGAACTCCATGCCCGCCCGGTTGGGCCGCCCACCGAGCTTGGTGGCGATGACGACCTCGCTGCCGACGCCCCGGCTGCTCCGCCACCGCCCGAGCACCGCTTCACTCTCGCCGCCCTGCGAGGACTCGAACCAGAAGGCGTAGTTGTTGGAGGTGTCGATGAACGTGCCGCCGCCCTCGACGTACCGGTCGAGAATGCGGAACGCCTGCTCTTCCTCGGTGGCCGTGCCGAACAGCATCGTCCCGAGCCCGATGACGCTGACCTCGCGTCGAGTCGCCGGGTCCTGTCCGATAGTGCGGTACTTCAACTTCAAGCCCCCTCGGCTGGATTCTTCCCCAAGTTCACACCGCCCCCAGGGGCGAGCATTCGGCCGCAGTCTACTACAGAACG
>JBDSAJ010000033.1:0-13651 GCA_039922235.1 Umezawaea sp. | reverse complement strand
TGATCGCGTTGCTGAAGAACACCACCGTCTCGGCGGGCTTCTCCGTCGGCGACGCGGGCGCGATCCAGTCGACGCTGTCCGAGGATGGCGCCAACATGCTGGTCGGCCTGTCCTGGGTGGCGTTCTTCTTCATCGTGCTCGTCCTGCCCCTGACCTTCCTGCAACGCAGCCTCGAGAAGCGCTGGAGCGTCGCCCGATGAGCAACGTGCTGTTCGACGTCCCCGGCCCGAAGGCCAGGGTCCGGCACCTGATCCTCGCCGTCGTCGGTGTGCTCGGCGTGGTCGGCGTCCTCGGGTTCATCGGCTACCGCTTCTACGACAGCGGCCAGTTCGAACCCCAGATGTGGGAGTGGCTGCAGTACTCGACGATCCAGGAGCAGCTGGGCGAGCGCGTGCTCGCCACCCTCCAGGCGTTCGCCCTGGGTGCGATCTTCGCCATGCTCTTCGGCGCGGTGCTGGCCGCGGGCAAGCTCTCGGAGCACGCCTTCTGGCGCGGTCCGGCGACGTTCATCGTCGAGGTCTTCCGCGCCATCCCGCTGCTGATCATGATCTTCTTGTTCTACTTCGGCCTCCCCAGCATCGACATCAAGATGTCGGCGGTCACGGCCGTCGTCCTCGGCCTGACCCTGTACAACGGCTCGGTGCTCGCCGAGGTCTTCCGCGCGGGCATCATGTCGCTGCCCCGCGGCCAGACCGAGGCCGCCTACGCACTCGGCATGCGCAAGACGCAGGTGATGGTGCTCGTCCTGCTGCCGCAGGCACTGCGGGTGATGCTGCCGACCATCGTCAGCCAGCTCGTCGTGCTGCTGAAGGACACCGCACTCGGCTTCATCATCAACTACAAGGAACTGCTCGACTACGCCAAGTACCTCGGCGGCCAGGGCGTGTTCGGCAGGCCCCTGGTGCCGGTGACGCTCGTGGTCGGCGCCATCTACGTGGTCATGTGCCTCCTCCTCACCTGGCTGGCCACCACGCTGGAGAAGCGCAACAGGCGCAACAAGAAGCTCAAGCCCATCAACACCAAGGCACTGGACGACGTGGCCATCCCAGCCGCCTCCCAGTCCATGTAGTCCTGGGCTGTGTAGCAGTCGATCGGACCTGACAGGGGCGCTCCCGGACTTCCGGGGGCGCCCTTCGTCGTGAGGACGCCCTGCCGCTCATACGCTCCGCTGTGGACCGTCACGCCGCTGAAACGCCTCGCCGGCCAACGGCTATCGCACAAACGCCGACGCAGCTCAAACACCTCCGACCGCTCGCTGAATCGCACCTGGGGCCCAGCAGTTGGATCGCCCGCCACCGGCCGGGCTTTCCCACAGGCGGACCAGCACCCACACCAGGAACCCACCAGCCCGACCGACAACCCGCACACGGCACCCAGCCCGGCCTGTCCACCGCCCAGGCGCCATCCCTGGACGTGCCCAGCCACCCGCGCACGGCACCCAGCGGCCTATCCGGCCCCAGGATGTGACGCCTAGGCGTGCTTCTCCCCACTGGCAGACCACCCGAGCACAGCACCACTACCTGCCCGCCAACCACCCCCTAGGTGTGGCCTCAGCCGTCAAAACCCACGCGGGGGTCCCCACCAGCCCATTGATCGGACTCAACGGCCGACAAGGCCCACGCACGACCACCAGCAGCCAGCCGAACGGCCTTGGGCGGGCCAGCAGCCAGCAGAGGACTGCGCACAGCATCCACAGGCCAGTAGCAGGCCGCCGCCAACAGACGGGCCAGCCAAGGCCACGGGCCCAGCCCTCGTCCACGAGAGCCGCAGCCTCAACACCGACCCAACGCCCACCCCGAAGCCCAGGCACTACCACCTGTGCGACGACAGCCCTTCGCCGAACAGAGCCAGGCCAAGCCGAACAGGACCGGGCCGAGCCTGGCCTGGCCTGGCCTGGCCAGGCAGAACTCAAGCTGGACCGAGCCGAGCCTGACCGAGGCGAGCCAGACCAGACCGGACCCGGACCGGCCGGACCAGGCCGGACTGGGCAGAACTCAGGCCGAGCCGAGCCTGATCGGCCGAGCCGAGCCGGACCGAGGCCAGACAGAACTCAGGCTGAGCAGGACCACGCCGAACAGAGCCGGGCAGGACCGGGCTGAGCCAGACCTGACCAGGCCGACCCAGGCCGGACCGAGCCGAGCCTGATCGGGCAGGGGCCAGACAGAACTCAAGCCGGGCCGGACCGGACCGGACCGGACCGAGGCTGACCAAACCGCCCACAGCCGTCCGGGCCAACGAGCCCGCACACCTCGAACCCCGCAGGTGATCCCCCTCCACCGAACCCCAGCCACCAAGCGCAAACCAGGAGCCCGCTACCGGGGCACACCCCTGTCAGCCCTCACGACGACGTGCCGCCATCACATCCGCTGGACCCGTCACCATCCGTTCCCACCACGTCACCACCCCCTCGTGTTTCTCACCCTCCGACCAACCGTATCCAGATCCCGCTGGTCAACGAATGGCCAAAAGACACACGATCAGGTGGAAACCGCATTCACGGCTGGCGACGGAAGATCTTGTTGCCCAGCCACACGATGGGGTCGTACTTGCGGTCCGCGACGCGTTCCTTCATCGGGATCAGGGCGTTGTCGGTGATCTTGATGTGCTCGGGGCACACCTCGGAGCAGCACTTGGTGATGTTGCACAGCCCGAGCCCGTGGGACTCCTGCGCCGCGACCGTCCGCCCGCCCTCGTCCAGCGGGTGCATCTCCAGCTCGGCGATCCGCATCAGGAACCGGGGGCCCGCGAAGGCCTCCTTGTTCTCCTCGTGGTCGCGGATCACGTGGCACGTGTCCTGGCACAGGAAGCACTCGATGCACTTGCGGAACTCCTGCGAGCGCTCCACGTCGACCTGCTGCATCCGGTACTCGCCGGGGGCGAGGTCCTTCGGCGGCTTGAACGACGGGATCTCGCGGGCCTTGGTGTAGTTGAACGACACGTCCGTCACGAGGTCCCGGATGATCGGGAACGTGCGCATCGGCGTGATCGTGACGGTCTCGCCCTCGGTGAACGTCGACATGCGGGTCATGCACAGCAGTCGCGGCTTGCCGTTGATCTCGGCCGAGCACGAGCCGCACTTGCCCGCCTTGCAGTTCCACCGCACGGCGAGGTCGCCCGCCTGCGTGGCCTGCAGCCGGTGGATGACGTCGAGGACGACCTCGCCCTCGTTCACCTCGACGGTGAAGTCCTCCAGCCCGCCTCCGTCGGCATCGCCGCGCCAGACCCGGAAGTTCCCCTGGTAACCCATCTCAGCTCCCCAACTCGTCACCGGTGAGGTACTTCTCCAGCTCGCCGCGGTCGAACAGGTCCAGCAGGTCCTCGCGGATCGGGATCTGCGGTTTGACCTGGACGTCCACTTCGGACGGTCCGGATGTCGTGCACACCAGCAGTTTGCGCCGCCAGTCCGAGTCCATGGCGGGGTAGTCGTCGCGGGTGTGGCCACCGCGGCTCTCGGTGCGCAGCAGTGCGGCTTTGGCGACGCACTCGCTGACCACGAGCATGTTGCGCAGGTCGAGCGCGAGGTGCCAGCCGGGGTTGAACTGCCGGTGGCCCTCGACGGTCATCGTGCGGGCCCGCGCCTTGAGGCCTTCCAACCGTTCGAGCGCCTGCTCGATCTCCGCAGCCTTGCGGATGATGCCGACCAGGTCGTTCATGGTCTGCTGCAGCTCCATGTGCAGCGTGTACGGGTTCTCCCCGCCCTCGCTGGCAAACGGCGCCAGAGCTACCTGCTCGGCCTCGGCGACGGAGGCCTCCGACGGCACCGGGCGGACGGTCAGCGACGCCGCGTAGTCCGACGCACCCGCACCCGCGCGGCGGCCGAACACCAGCAGGTCCGACAGCGAGTTGCCGCCGAGCCGGTTCGACCCGTGCATCCCGCCGGACACCTCGCCCGCCGCGAACAGGCCGGGCACCGAGGAAGCGCCGGTGTCCGGGTCGACCTCGACGCCGCCCATGACGTAGTGGCAGGTCGGCCCGACTTCCATGGGCTGGGCGGTGATGTCGACGTCGGCGAGTTCCTTGAACTGGTGGTACATCGACGGCAGCCGCCGGGTGATCTCCTCGGCGGGCAGCCGGGTCGACACGTCCAGGAACACGCCGCCGTGCTCGGTGCCGCGACCGGCCTTGACCTCGGAGTTGATCGCGCGGGCGACCTCGTCGCGGGGCAGCAGTTCCGGTGGGCGCCGGTTGTTGTCGGCGTCGGTGTACCAGCGGTCGCCCTCGGCCTCGCTGTCGGCGTACTTCTCCTTGAAGACCTCGGGGATGTAGTCGAACATGAACCGCTTGCCCTCGGAGTTGCGCAGCACCCCGCCGTCGCCGCGCACCGACTCGGTGACCAGGATGCCCTTCACGCTGGGCGGCCAGACCATGCCGGTCGGGTGGAACTGGATGAACTCCATGTTGATCAGCGAGGCCCCGGCGCGCAGCGCCAGCGCGTGGCCGTCGCCGGTGTACTCCCAGGAGTTCGAGGTGACCTTGAACGACTTGCCGATGCCGCCGGTCGCCAGGATCACCGAAGGGGCCGTGAACAGCACGAACTTGCCCGTCTCGCGCCAGTAGCCGAACGCGCCCGCGATCCGGCCGTCCTCGACCAGCAGGTCGCTGACGGTGAACTCCTGGAACACCTTGAGCTTGGCCTCGTAGTCGCCGGTCTCGGCGTGGTCCTCCTGCTGGAGCGACACGATCTTCTGCTGGAGGGTGCGGATCAGCTCCAGGCCGGTGCGGTCGCCGACGTGCGCGAGCCGCGGGTACTCGTGGCCGCCGAAGTTGCGCTGGCTGACGCGGCCGTCCTTGGTGCGGTCGAACAGCGCGCCGTAGGTCTCCAGCTCCCAGACGCGGTCCGGCGCTTCCTTGGCGTGCAGCTCGGCCATCCGCCAGTTGTTCAGGAACTTGCCGCCGCGCATGGTGTCGCGGAAGTGGACCTGCCAGCTGTCCTTGGAGTTCACGTTGCCCATGGCCGCGGCGATGCCGCCCTCGGCCATCACCGTGTGCGCCTTGCCGAACAACGACTTGCAGAGCACCGCCGTGCGCATCCCGTGCTCACGGGCCTCGATCGCGGCACGCAGTCCAGCGCCTCCGGCACCGATGACGAGTACGTCGAACGAGTGCCGTTCCAGCTCGGCCAAGGTTGTGCTCCCTAGTTGACGATGCGCAGGTCGCCGATGACCCCGGAGGCGACGAGCGCGATGTAGAGGTCGGTCAGGCAGACGAAGATCAACGAGGCCCAGGCGAGCTGCATGTGCTTGGCGTTGAGCTTGGAGATCTTCTGCCACATCCAGTAGCGGACGGGGTGCTTGGAGAAGTGCTTGAGCTTGCCGCCCATGATGTGCCTGCACGAGTGGCAGGACGCCGTGTACGCGGCGAGCAGGCCGACGTTGACCAGCAGGATGATGTTGCCGAGGCCGATGCCGAAGCCCTTCTCGCCGGAGAAGGCCGCTATGGCGTCGTAGATGTTGATCAGCAGCAGGATCGAGGCCGCGTAGAAGAAGTAGCGGTGCAGGTTCTGCGCGATCAGCGGCGCCTTCGTCTCACCGGTGTACGTCTGGTGCGGCTCCGCGACGGCGCACGCGGGCGGCGACATCCAGGCCGCCCGGTAGTAGGCCTTGCGGTAGTAGTAGCAGGTGATCCGGAACCCCAGCAGGAACGGGATGATGAAGATCGGCGGGGTGAGGAAGCCGGGCAGTTCCGGCAGCGGCTGGCCGAAGTGGCTGGCCGCCGGGATGCACTCGGCGCTCAGGCAGGGCGAGTACATGGGCGTCAGGTAGTGGTACTCCGACACCCAGTAGAAGTCGTTCATGAACGTGCGGATCGCCGCGTAGACCGAGATCAGTCCCAGGCCGACGATCGTCAGCAAGGGCGACAGCCACCACCGGTCCGTGCGCAGTGTGCGCTCGGAGATCTGCGCCCTCACCAACTGGCCCACCTCGATTTCCACGTCGTTGTGGTGAATGCAAAAACCTCGGCCCCCGCATACCGGCGGGGGCCGAGGTGGAGTGTTGCAGATCACCTATCGCTGACGGTAGCCACCCAAGCCCTCATCGTCAGCGTCGTGCCAGAGGGAGGAATCGTACGGAGTGTCCGGTACGACGACCACCTCACGCTCGATCTGCGGCGCCCGTCGAGGCGCTGGCGGGGAGTCGATGTCGATCAATTCCGTGGCGTCGATGTCCATGCGCTCGATGTCGTTGGCAAGGCGCTGCACTGCGGCAACGTCGCCGTAACGCCCGCGCAGGGAGCCAACGCACTGCCTGAGCTGACCCAGCGCGCGCCTCAACTCGACAATCTCCGTGGACGTCATGTCGCACCTCCGTTACCGAGGTCCCGTTTGTGATCCCCGACACCGACTCTGCCTTGTTCTGCGCCATGTGACAAGCGACACACGGCAAGATTTAACTAGGACTTACCCTAGGGTTACTGAATCGGTCACTGAATCGGTTCTGTTCGAAAACGCGCTGGTGAACTACCCTGTGAAAAGTCACGACCGTTCGTGCGACGCCAGCGTTGTCGTCCACTGGGCCACACACGGCCCGTGTTCACCGGAGACAGCACTCATGAGCCAGACGCACCCGATCGTCGCCGAGGTGACCAAGCGCATCGCGGCCCGCAGCGCCGCCAGCCGCTCCACCTACCTCGACCGCGTGGCCGCGGCGGTGAGCGAGTCCACCACCCGCACCGGCATGGCGTGCAGCAACCTCGCCCACGGCTTCGCGGGCATCACCGGTGGCGACAAGGCCGCCCTGCGGGCGCTGCGCAAGCCGAACGTGGCGATCGTGTCCGCGTACAACGACATGCTCTCGGCCCACCAGCCGATGGACGAGTACCCCGCGTGGATCAAGGACGCCGCCCGCCAGGTGGGGGGCATCGCGCAGTTCGCCGGCGGTGTGCCCGCGATGTGCGACGGCATCACCCAGGGGCGGGACGGCATGGAGCTGTCGCTGTTCAGCCGCGACGTCATCGCCATGTCCACCGGTGTCGCCCTGGCGCACGAGATGTTCGACGCGACGCTGCTGCTCGGCGTGTGTGACAAGATCGTGCCGGGGATGCTGATCGGCGCGCTGTCGTTCGGCCACCTGCCGACGATCCTGGTGCCCGCGGGTCCGATGAGCTCCGGTCTGACGAACTCCGAGAAGAGCCGCGTCCGCCAGCTGTTCGCCAAGGGCAAGGCCACCCGCGAGGACCTCCTCGAAGCCGAGGCCGCGTCCTACCACAGCCCCGGCACCTGCACGTTCTACGGAACGGCGAACTCGAACCAGCTCGTCAACGAGATCATGGGCCTGCACCTGCCTGGCGCGACCTTCGTGCCGCCCGGCACGCCGCTGCGGCGCGCGCTGACCGAGGAGGCCGCCCGCCGCGCGGTCAAGATCAGCCGCGGCGAGGAGTACACCCCGATCGCCCGCGTCGTCGACGAGCGCTCGATCGTGAACGGTGTCGTCGCGCTGCTGGCCACCGGCGGCTCGACCAACCTGACGATGCACCTGGTCGCCATCGCGTCCGCCGCGGGCATCGAGCTGAGCTGGGACGACTTCTCCGACCTCTCGTCGGTCGTCCCGCTGCTGACCAGGGTCTACCCGAACGGCAGCGCGGACATCAACCACTTCCAAGCCGCGGGCGGGGTCCAGTTCCTCGTGGGCACGCTGCTCGACGCGGGCCTGCTGCACCGCGACGTGCACACCGTCGCGGGCTTCGGCCTCGACCGGTACCGCGAGGAGCCGGTGCTGATCGACGGCGAGCTGATCTGGCGCGACGGCCCCACCGCGAGCCTCGACACGGCCGTGCTGCGCGGCGCCGACGCCCCGTTCGCGGCCGACGGCGGCCTCCGGATGATGACCGGCAACCTCGGCCGCGCGGTGATCAAGGTGTCTGCCGTGGCCGCGGAGAACCGCGTCGTCGAGGCGCCTGCCCGCGTGTTCACCACGCAGGAGGCGTTCGCCGAGGCGTTCCAGGCGGGCGAGCTGGACCGCGACGTCGTCGTGGTCGTCCGCAACCAGGGCCCGCAGGCCAACGGGATGCCTGAGCTGCACAAGCTCACCCCTCCGCTGGGCGTGCTGATGGACCGCGGCCACAAGGTCGCCATCGTCACCGACGGCCGCATGTCCGGCGCGTCCGGCAAGATCCCGGCCGCCATCCAGCTCACCCCTGAAGCCGCTGTCGGCGGTCCTCTCGGCCGGGTGCGTGACGGCGACGTGGTCCGCCTGGACGCCGAAACGGGCACCCTGGAGGTGTTCGTGGACGCCGCCGAGCTGGCCGCACGCCCGCTGGTCGACTTCCCCGCGGACGCGCAGGCGTGGACCGGCACGGGCCGCGAGCTGTTCGCTGCGCTCCGGCGCGCGGTCGGTCCGGCGGACCGGGGCGCCAGCGTCTTCGGCCCCGTCGCCGCCTCGCACTTCGAAGGCCAGGGAGCTTCCAGGTAGCCGACCGCCAGGCTTCGCGAGTCCCTCGGTCGGGCACCGCGTGTTCCTCGGTCGGGTGCCCCGATTCTCCCGGTGGGACACCCCGAGGCACCCGGTCAAGCACCGCGGCCCCGGTCGGAAACCACGACACGCTCGGGAGTACCGCGAGACCTGCGGGACTTCCACTCTCGGGGCCTCACCGGACCGCTTCACCGGCCACCGCCACCGCACGGGACGACTGTGCCCGGCCGCGACCAGGAGTCCCCCAGCCGGGTGGGCCCCCGATTTCCACACTACGGCCCACCACCGACAGTGGATCTTGAACGAGGTTCCCGTCGGTGGTCGCGGCTAGGCTGCCTGGCTGAGCGGCCCGCTCCCGACGGACAACCCGGCGCCCCGGCGCCGACTACCAGAACCAGGAGGTTTCGCGGTGACCACCAGCGCGGATCTGCTCACGCTGTCCCCCGTCATCCCGGTCGTCGTCGTGGACGACGCCGCGCACGCCGTGCCGCTGGCGCAGGCGTTGCTGCGCGGTGGCATCAGGGTGATCGAGCTGACGCTGCGGACGCCCGCCGCGCTGGCCGCGATCGAGCGGGTGGCCGCGGAGGTGCCGGAGATCGTGATCGGCGCGGGGACGGTGACGACGCCGGAACTGGCCGAGCAGGCGACGAAGGCGGGTGCTGCGTTCCTGGTGACGCCCGGCTGCACCGAGCGGCTGCTGAACGCCGTCGAGGACACCGGGCTGCCGTTCCTGCCGGGTGCGGCGACCGTGTCGGAGGCGCTGCGGCTGTTCGAGCGCGGGCTGACGGCGCTGAAGTTCTTCCCCGCGGAGGCCGCGGGGGGCGTGGACTACCTGAAGTCGATCGGCGGCCCGCTGCCGCAGTTGCGGTTCTGCCCGACGGGCGGCATCACGCCGGAGTCGGCGTCGAAGTACCTGGCGCTGCCGAACGTGGGCTGCGTCGGCGGCTCGTGGCTGACGCCGAAGGACGCGCTGGCCGCAGGTGACTTCGCCCGGATCGAGGCGCTCGCCGCCGCGGCGTCCGCGCTCGGGTAAGGAAGCTCCTACCGCACAGGACCGGCGTCCCAGCCCGTTGGACGATTCACTCCTCCGGGCTTTGGCGCCGGTCATGCATTTCGCTGGTCACCCGAGAACAGTGATCCCGGACGTTGCCGAATTACTGGATCATCAACGCCGACCACGGCTCCGCTTTCCCACACGGGGGCCCTGCGGCGCTAGTCCAGCAGCGACAGGGCTTCGGTGATCGAATCGGCCACCGGAACGCCGGTGGCCTCCAGCTTGGCCCTGCTCATCACGCCGGTCGTGACCAGCACGCACGACGCGCCGACGTGCGCGGCGGCCTCGGCGTCGTCCACGACGTCCCCGATCATCACGACGTCGGCCGGGTCCAGTTCCAGTGCGGACAGGTGGGCCGCGAGGTGGGCCGTCTTCGAGCCGCCCTGCGCCTCTTCGCGCAGTCCGTCGATCCGGTTGAACAGCTCCGTCAGCCCGTACTCGCCGACCAGCGCGACCAGTTCGTCGTGGTACCACATGGACAGCAGCGACTGGCTGCCCCCGCGGTCGCTCCACGCCCGCAGGTGCTCCGGCACCCCGTCTGCGAGGCGGCAGAGCGACAGGAGACCGCGGTAGTGGTCGTGGTAGATCGTGTCGACGCGCGTCCACTCCGCGGCGTCGAGCCGGCGCGCCAGCAACTGCTCGTAGCACTGGACGAGCGGGCGGCTGAACACCGAACGCCAGTGGTCCAGCGTGATCGACTCGCGCCCGAACCCCGCGCACACCGCGTTCACCGCCGAGAGGACGGCGTCGTTGTCGTGCAGCAGCGTGCCGTTCCAGTCCCACACCACGTGTTTCGTCCCCACGCCGGCACTCTAGTGCGGTGACCGCGGTCCTCACCGTGTTTCGCGCGGCCCAGGTGGCCCCTCCCTGCACGGGTCAGCGGCGCCACAGCGCTAGTGCCCGGTGTCGACCCACTCGACGTGGTGCGCCTCGGTCGGGTCCGGTGTCTCCCACTTGTCGATCAGCCGCTGCACCACGGGTTCGGGCACCGGTTCGGCTCTCGCCCGGTTCCGCGCCCGCACGACGTCCGGCGCCGCCTCCAGTCCCACCAGCGTGACCCGCGCGCGGTAGTCGGCGGCCAGCCCGACGCACCGCTCCCGCAGCTGTCGCGACACGTTGGTGGCGTTCCACACGAACCGCTCCCCTGCTCGCAGGTGCGTCCGCGCCTGCTCGAACGCTGCCGCGACCACCGCCCGCTGGTCACCGGACGCCTTCACCCCCAGGCGTTCCCGCACCGCGTCGAGGCTCACCACCGGCCACCCCTCGCGGTTGGCTGCGATCCATTGGTCCTTGCCGACGCCCGGCAGTCCGGACAGGACGGTCACGTCCATCCTCGTGTCGTCGAACGCGGCGTACTCCGGATCCCGCCCCGGCGTGCGGAAGTACTGGAACCGCGCGTGCGCAGACGCGAACTCCTTCGGGCGGTCGAGGCAGCCGAGTTCGCGGCAGTACTCGCGGAACAGTTCGATGTTCTCCACCACGCTGTCCGCGTCCGCGCACACCCGTCCGAGGATGTCCGCCGTCGCCAGGATCGCCAGGTCGTCGTTGCGCGCCACCAGGCTGACCCGGTACGCGATCCGCGCCAGGTCCGGCCGCTCCAGCGCCCAGAACGGCACCTGGTGGTGGTTCACCAGTGCGGCGACGTGCTCACGCCACACGCGAGGCACCCCGAGTTCCCACAGCAGCCGCCTGGCCAGCAGGTCACCGTGCCGCGAGTGGCCGTGTGCGGTGACCCTGCCGTGCTCGTCGACCTGCGTCCGGAAGGGCTTCGCGCAGTCGTGCAGGAGCACCGCGGCAAACAGCAGCGACCGTTCCCGCTCGGGCCGGGCCCGCCACTCCGGCAGCGACACCAACGCCTCGCACGCCATGCGCGTGTGCGTGGCGACGTCCCCCTCGGCGTGGTGCACCGGGTCCTGCACGACACCGCGCAACCGCCGAACCCATTCGAACGCCGCTTCGACCTCCGTCCAGCGCACCGTCCACTCCGGACCACGCGGGCACAGCTCGTCAAAGATCCGCACGGTCGCCCCCGGCCAGCCGGTTGGGCAGGATCGGCCGGGAAGCCCAGTGGCTGCCGGAATCCAGCACTGCGGTCAGGAAGCTGGGCCGCACCCACTTGTACCGGTCGACGGTCTCGTCACCGACCTCGACCTTGAGGTACAGACCCTCCATGAACTCGTCGGCGTCGGTCTCCGCGGCGACTTGGTCCGCGTCCAGCCGGGCATCGACAGCGGCCTCGCGCAGCGCCTCGCGCCACCGCGGCGTGCGGCAGGTCGACGGCCCCACGAACGCGGTCAACGCCGCCAGGTCCGTCAGCACGCCGGAGTGGAGCACCGGCACCGACACCACCGGAGCGCCGTCGAGCAACCGGGCACGCGCAGGCGTGGACAGGAACTTCCCGGTCTCCCGGTCGAGGACGTCGAACTCGCAGAAGAAGTGCGGCAGCGCGTCGTAGAACACCGTGTGCTTCGCGAACAGCCACTCCCCGTACATCACGTACCGGGAGCCCAGGCGTTCCCACAACTCCGGCCGCACCTCGGCCGCCCACGCCTTGAACCGCGCGAACTGCCGCTCCCGAGGCCCACCGACCAGGTAGTGCCCCCGACTCTGCAACCTCAACGTCCCGTCGACGTCGAACCCGACACCCACGTTCGCCCCGTCGAGCTTCTCCTCGACCACGACGTGCCGCCCTCGGACAACGGCGAACGCCACCGAGTCCAGGTCCTCGTCCCCTGGCTGAAGACGGGACCCTTCGAGGTGGCGGGTCCGGGGATATTTGCGGAGCATGGCGCCTTTGTACCCACCGAAACCTGCTGCGGCCAGCGAATATGCTAGTCAGAACACCGCAGCGGTGCTGGGTGTCCTGCGTGAACGCACGAGGCAGCCGACCGCTACCGCGACCTCGGCATGTCAGGCATGGTCGACCGGTCCTCACGCCCGTTATCGCGCACCCCGACCCACATCGAACGGCGAATCATCAAGATCAGGCCGGCACACCGGTGGGGACCTGCACGAATCGCCTACCCACTCAAACTGGTGCCCTCGACCGTGCGTTGGGTTCCGGCCCGCCACGACCTGGCCCGACTCAACCACCTCTGGACCGCGCCACCGCATAGGGTCTGTCCTGCGGATCTTCATCGGAGATGGAGAACGACGCAGGCGAGGACGATCTCGGCCCGATGGTAGGCGGCTCGTTTCGCGAACCGGGTGGCCAGGCCCGAGCCGTCCTTGACGATCACGTGCTCCAGGATCCGGTCCCACGTCCCGTCCGCGGTCCACTTGCGCAATCGCTCATGCGCGGTCTTCCACGGCCCGTACCGTTCCGGCAGATCACGCCATGGCGCACCCGTGCGTTCCTTTCACAGGATCGCGTTGATCACCTGCCTGTGGCTACGCCACCGGCTGCCCCGTCTCCACGGGCAGCAACGGCGCGATCCTCGCCCATGCTTTGTCCGCCAGCTCACCACATCCCACCACGCCCCATCATCTGCACACGATCATGAGAAAGATCCGCAGGACACGCCCTAGCCAGTACGCCGCTACAAGCACGCCGTACCTGGCGAACTCGTCCACGTCGACACCAAAAGCTGGGCAACATCCCCGACAGTGGCGGACACAAGATCCACGGCAGGCAAGCAGGCTTGCGCAACAGTTCCGCGCACCGTGACCCCACCCGGCCCCGCAAGACCAGCGGCCGCGCCAACCTCGGCTACAACTACCCGCACAACGCCGTGGACGACCACTCCCGCCTCGCCTACGCCGAAATGTCCTCGCCGACGAGACCAAGGAAACCGCCACCAAGTTCTGGAAGCGAGCGCAGACCTTCTTCCACACCAACGGAATCACCGTCGCACGAGTGCTCACCGACAACGGCTCGTACTACTGGTCCCGACTCTGGCGCGACACCCTCACCGACGCCGGGATCACCCACAAACGCCCCCCGTTACCGTTTTCGTGGTCCCAGCGATGGGACGCCTGGTCGCCGGATCCGGCATGACTTACGCCCCCAGTCGAACGCATGATCCGGGGGGTGGTGTCACCGGATCCGGTGCACCGCCGGACAGCTGATAGGGACACGGCCGCCCCCAGGGGTAGGTCTCTTCGTAACGTGGCTGCCGGCCGCCGGTGCGTGACTGGCGACCAGGACACACGAGGTAAGGACCCGTTGATGGACAACGGCTACGACGTA
>JBDSAJ010000032.1:0-9039 GCA_039922235.1 Umezawaea sp. | reverse complement strand
CCTTGTACGGCAGGAACGCGCTGTGCCGGAGGCGGTTCATGGAGCCGCGCACGCTGTCCTTCACCTCGCGGAACGCCTCGACGGCCCAGGTGGGCCGCAGCCCGGAGTCCGTCTCCAGCTCGTCCTTGAAGCCGTCCTCGGTCACCAGTTCCAGGCCGCAGTTCGTGTGGTGCACGAGCAGCACCTCGCGCGTCCCGAGCTTCCGCTGCGACAACGCCAGCGAGCGGATCATGTCGTCGGTGACGACGCCGCCCGCGTTGCGCAGGACGTGGGCCTCGCCCTGCTTGAGGCCGAAGATCTCGAACACCCGGATGCGGGAGTCCATGCACGTCAAGATCGCCACGTGCAGCGAGGGCTTGGGGCTGGAGCGGTCGCCGGGCACGACGTTGCCCAGTTCATCGTTGCGGCGCAGCAACTCGTTGATGGCGGTCACGGCACACCCTCCTGTCCTGGACTGTCCGCTCCCATTCCAACGGGTGTTCGGGCAGGTGCCAAGGGGTTTCGGCGAACGTCACCTTTCACCGCATCGAGTTACTCCAGCGTCCCGCGTACGGCGCATCCACCCGGTTACCGTCGGTGTCGTGATCGAGCCCACAGGGTCGCGGCCCGCCTCCGTGTACTGGCGGCGTCGAGCGATAGCGCTCGGCGTGGCGCTGGTCGCCCTGCTCCTCACGATCTGGCTCGTCGCCAGCCTCGTCGGCCGCTCGGACCCGCAACCGGCACAGCAGGCCGGGACGTCGACCCCGCCGTCGACCCCGCCGTCGACTGCACCGCCGAGCAGTTCGAGCAGCTCACCGCCGCCTCCACCACCACCGGTCGCGCCACCACCGAGCCCCACCCCGCCTCCGGGGCCGCCGGGGCCGTGCGACGACGCGTCGATCAACGTCGTGGCGGAGGTGGCGAAGCCGAACTACGAGGTCGGGCAGCAGCCGGAGTTCAAGATCCACGTGGCGAACGCGGGCGCGCTCCCGTGCACGAAGGACATCGGCCGCTCGCTGCGCGAACTGGTCGTGACCAGCGCGGACGGCGCGACGCAGCTGTGGTCGAGCAACCACTGCTTCGCCACCGAGGGCACCGAGGTGCGGGTGATGCAGCCGGGCGAGGTCTTCACCTACGGCCTGAACTGGGCGGGCAGCACCTCGGACGAGGGCTGCCGCACCCACACCAGGGTCGGGCCGGGTGACTACCTGCTGATCGCGAAGGTCGCGGGCAAGGCGAGCAACCCCGTGGTGTTCCGGCTCACCTGATCACGGCCCGAACCAGCGCTCCTCGGTGATCGTCCGGGGGGCGGCAGCGGTCGTGCCGATGATGAGTTCCGTGCTGAGGTTCACCGACCGGGGCCGCGTGCGCTCGGCGGCGTCGAGCAGGAGCTTGCCCGCCGCGCGGCCCTTCTCCAGCACCGGCTGCCGGACCGTGGTGAGGCCCACGCGCTCGGCCTCCTGGATGCCGTCGAAGCCGGTGATCGTCAAGTCCTCCGGCACGCGCAGACCGCGGCGCTTGGCCTCGTTCAACGCGCCGAGGGCCAGTATGTCCGAGGTGCAGATCAGCGCGGTGATGGTCGGGTCGCGGTCGAGCACCTGGGCGGCGGCGGACTCGCCGGACACCGTGTTGTGGTCGAACCGCTCGACCACGGGCACCTGCGACCAGTCGACGCCCGCCTCGCTGAACGCCATCGCGAGGCCCGCGAGGCGGGCGCGCTGGACGTGGAAGTGCGCGGCGTGCTGCCGGTCGACGGACACGTAGCCGTCGTTGCGGTCGCGTGCCAAGCGCATGCAGACGACGCCGACGCGGCGGTGACCCATCGCGATCAGGTGGCGCGCCAGTTCGTTCATGGCGGACCGGTCGTCGATGCCGACCCGGTCGACGTTGCCGATGTCCGGCTGGTCGCAGACGACCGTCGGCACTGGCCGTTCGAGCACGGCGGCGAGGTGCGGGTCGTCGTCCGGCACGGAGTAGACGACGAAGCCGTCCACGCCCGCGCGGTGCACGGCCGCCACGTCCTCGCGCTCCGGGCTCGCCGGGATCAGCATCAGCCCGGTGCCCGCGTCCTCGCACGCCAGCGCGAGGCCCTCCAGGAAGCCGAGCGCCGCCGGGTCGCGGAACGCGTAGGACAGGTTCTCGGTCAGGAGAAGCCCGACCGCGCCCGCTTTCCGGGTCCGCAGTGACCGGGCCACGGGATCAGGTCCCGGATAGCCCAGCCGCCTTGCCGTCTCCAACACCCGTCGACGCAGCTCTGGCGAGAGCTGGTCGGGCCGGTTGTACGCGTTGGACACCGTTGTCCGGGAAACGCCCAGCTCAGCGGCCAAAGAGGCCAGCGTCGCCGGACGTCGCACATGCATCGACCGCGCCATGGAGTGACCGTAACGGTTCAGAACCAATTACAGAAGCAGCTCGGGACGCGCGTCACCAGGGTTACTGCGTATGCGCAGGTCCGACCGTCTTGCGTGGGGAGAATTTGGTCTAGACCAAATTAGGGCCGTTTCGGCGGGGCCGTCGACTCCCTCACCACCAGTTTGGGGCGGAAGACCCGCGTGTAGTTGCCCGATCCGCGCCTCCTCCGGTCCGGATCGAGCCGGTTCACCAGCTCGTCGACCGCCGCGGCCGCCATCTCCTCGATCGGCTGGGCCAGCGTCGTCAGCGCGGGTGAGCAGTACGAGGCGGGCGGGATGTCGTCGAACCCGACGATCGACAGGTCGTCCGGCACCGAGAGCCCGCGTTGACGGGCCTCCCGCAGCACTCCGAGCGCCATGTGGTCCGAGGAGCAGATCACCGCGCTCGGCCGAACCGTGTCCAGCAGCGCGCCGACGGCGACGGCCCCGCCGTGCGGCCCGAACGGGCCGTGCGCGACGAACTCGGACTCGGCGGGCAGTGACCGCTCCTCCAGCGCGGCGGCCCAGCCCGCGCGCTTCAGCCGGGACGGCAGCGCCCGTGAAGGGCCGGAGACGAAGCCGATCCGCCGGTGCCCCAGCTCGATCAGGTACTTGGTCGCGGCGTACCCCGCGAGCTGCTCGTCGACCGTCACGTCCGGCACGTCCAGCGACGGCGTGGCGCCGTTGACGAACACCATGTGCACGCCGTCGGCCAGCAGCTTGGCGTAGTAGCTCGGCTGCGGGGCCTGGCCGAGCGGCACCTCGACGTTGGTGATCTCCGGCGACACGAACACCATGCCCTCGACGCCCCTGGCGAGCAGCATCCGGACGTACTCCTCCTCGCCCATCGCGGCCGAGCCGGTGCCGCGGGTGTTGCACAGCAGCGACGAGTAGCCGAGTCGGGCCGCCTTGGTCTCCAGTGCTTCGGCGAACGCCGGGAACACCGGGTTCGACAGCTCCGGCACGAGCAGGCCGATCACGCCGGTCCGTTGCAGCGCGCCGAGCCCGCGCGGGGTGTACGGCATCTCCGTGAGCACCGCCAGCACCCGCTGCCGGGTCTCCTCGTTGACGCCCGCCCGCCGGTTCAGCACCCGGCTGACCGTCGAGATGCTCACCCCGGCAGCCCTGGCGATCTCGGACAGACCCGACAACGTGCCTCCTCGTGATGTCCCACCAGGGTGGGGTCCGATCCAGCGTGCGCGCGGCAGCAAGTTCTTGCAACAGAAACACCTGAATGGTCCTGGGTTAACACACATGGCCTCGTCCGTTAAGGCGCAACTACGGGGAAAACCTTGACCAGTAGTGGTTCGCGGGTATGAAATCCGCGTCAACCTTTGATGCAAATCCTTGCAACATCCTCGTCGTCGCGACACGTCGGTGAGGCAAGCAGGAGGGGACGGCAACGATGCGACGTACAACCCTCGTGACAGCCGCAGCAGCCTGTCTATCCGGCGCCCTGGTCCTCACCGCCTGCGGCGGCGGGTCGACGGACGCGGGTTCGGACACCGGCGAGATCACCTTCTGGGACACCAGCGGTCCCAACGAGAGCCCGGTGTTCACCAAGATCGCCCAGGACTGCGCGACCAAGGGCGGCTACAAGGTCAAGACCGAGACGGTGGCCTTCGACGCCGCCCTCAACAACTACAAGACCGCGGCCCAGGGCGGCCAGGGACCGGACGTGTTCCGCGCCGAGGTGGCGTGGGTGTCGCAGCTCGCGCAGAACTCACTGGTCGAGGACCTCACGGACACCGACCTCGCCAAGGACACCGGCGACTTCCTGGAAACCCCGTTGGGGTCGACCAAGTTCGAGGGCAAGTCCTACGGCGTCCCGCAGGTCACCGACTCGCTCGCGCTGTTCTACAACAAGAAGCTGCTCGCCGCCGCGGGCGTCCAGCCGCCCAGGACGTGGGCGGAGCTGAAGGACGCGGCGGCCAAGCTCGGCGGCGAGAAGTCGTTCTTCCTCAACAACGACGCCTACTACGCGCTGCCGTTCATCTACGGCGCGGGTGGCGACCTCGTGGACGCCGACGCGAAGAAGATCGTGGTGAGCTCCGCGGCCAACGTGAAGGCGCTGGAGACCGCGAAGGGCCTGCTCGACGCGAAGGCCGCGTCCACCGCGCTCGACCCGAGCAGCTCCTACAACAACATGCAGGCCGGGTTCTCCTCCGGCGAGGTCGCCATGGTCGTCAACGGCCCGTGGTCGGTGGCCGACTACCTCAAGGGCACGGCGTTCACCGACGCCACCAACCTCGGCATCGCCTCGGTCCCCGGCGACAGCGTGGGCAAGGGCAGCGCGCCCGTCGGCGGTCACGACTACGTCATCCGCAAGGCCACCAAGGCGAAGGCGTCGTCCATCAAGTTCATCCAGTGCATGAGCGGCACGGACGCCCAGGTGCAGGTCGCGAAGGAGTTGGGGCTCCTGCCGACCCGCAAGACCGCGTACGACAACGCCGACGTGAAGGCACAGCCCGTCGTGGCCGCGTTCGAGCCGGTCGCGAAGGCCGCGCACGCCAGGCCGTGGATCCCCGAGGGCGGCCAGCTCTTCGACCCGCTGAAGATCGCCTACGCGGACTTCCTCGCGGGCAAGAAGGACGCCAAGACCGCGCTCGACGAGGTCGCCAAGGCGTACAAGGACCAGGTCGTCCCCGAGTACTCGATCGGCTGACGGGTCAGCCGCGGGCCTCCGGGCCCGCGGCGCCTCCCGGTCAGGGAAAGGGGTTCACGGTGCGCAGGTTCCTCGATCGCCACTGGTACGCCTACGCGATGGTGCTGCCCGTGGTGGTGGTCATCGCCGTGCTGGTGCTCTACCCGCTCGCGCAGGGCGTGTTCTTCACCTTCACCAACATCAACGAGGCCAACATCGCCAACCCGGTGCTGGACCGGGCGGCGACCTACGTCGGGGTCGGCCTGCGCAACTACCTCAACGTGCTCTCGGGAGATCCCAGCTACGGCGAGTTCTGGTCCACGCTCGTCCGCACGCTCATCTGGACGTTCTCCTGCGTCTTCTTCCACTACACGATCGGCCTCGGCCTGGCGCTGCTCCTCAACCGCGAAGTCCGCGGCCGCGCCTTCTACCGCGTCCTGCTGATCCTGCCGTGGGCGGTGCCCGCGTTCATCAGCGCGTTCACCTGGAAGTACATGTTCAACGCGCAGTACGGGATCATCAACCAGGGCCTGCGCGCCCTCGGCGTCGACAACCCACCGGTCTGGCTGGGCCAGAACGACTGGGCACTGGTCGCGGTGATCATCGTCAACGTCTGGCTGGGCGTCCCGTTCATGATGGTCGCTCTGCTGGGCGGACTCCAGGCCATCCCCGGCGACCTCTACGAAGCGGCGGAGGTGGACGGTGCCACGCCGTGGCAGCGCTTCCGCCACATCACCCTGCCGGGGCTGAGGTCGGTCTCCAGCACGGTGGTGCTGCTCGGCATCATCTGGACGTTCAACATGTTCGCGATCATCTACCTGATCACCGGCCCGAATCCGAACACCAGGATCCTGGTCACCTACGCGTTCGAGCGCTTCTTCTCGGGCGCGTCCCGCGACTACGCCGTCGCCTCCACCTACGGCGTCCTGATCCTCTCGGTGCTCCTGGTGTTCGCGGGCGTCTACCGGCGCGCACTGCGCAAGCAAGGCGAGGTGTGGTGACATGACGCTGGACGCCAGTTCCATCCAGGCAGTCCGCCCGGACCGCGTATCCCACAGCCGGACCAAGCGCTCACTCGGCGCCAGCCTCGGCCTGCACACCGCACTGGTGATCGCCTCCCTGATCGCCGTGTTCCCGGTCTTCTGGGTGTTGGTCACGTCCTTCAAGCCGGACGCCCGAGCCGTAGAAACCACACCCAAGCTGGTCAACGAGTCCTCTTTGGACAACTACGTCGGAATCTTGTCGGGCGACAAGGGCAGCTTCCTGTCGTGGTTCGGCAACTCGGTGCTGATTGCGTTGATGACCACGGTGATCGCGGTCTTCCTCTCCGCCACCACCGGCTACGCAGCGAGCCGCTTCAGGTTCCCCGGCAAACGCCCTTTGATGCTGAGCTTCCTGGTCGTGCAGATGTTCCCGTTCGCGGTGCTCATCGTGCCGCTCTACAACATCCTGCTGACCCTCGGCCTGCAAGGGCTGCAGTTCGGCCTGGTGCTGGTGTACTGCACCACCGCGGTCCCCTTCTGCACCTACATGCTCAAGGGCTACTTCGACACCGTGCCATCGGACATCGACGAGGCCGGGCGGGTCGACGGCCTGTCGCCGTTCGGCGTCTTCTGGCGGCTGATCCTGCCGCTGGCCAAACCGGGCCTGGCGGTCACCGCGTTCTACGCGTTCCTCACGGCGTGGGGAGAGGTCGCGTTCGCTTCGGCGTTCTTGTCGGCTGCGGACGAGTCGAAGACGTTGGCCGTCGGCCTGCAGGTGTTCGTGCAGCAGAACCGCACCGAATGGGGCCACCTCGCGGCCGCCTCGATCCTGGTGGCGATCCCCGCCATCGCGGTGTTCTACCTGGTGCAGAAGTTCCTCGTCACCGGCCTCGCCTCGGGCGCGGTCAAGGGCTGACCGGTCGGGGCGGGACAGGTTTCCCGCCCCGACCGGGCTGTCCTTCTTCTGACGTGTTTTCGCAGCTAACAGCACGCGCAGCCCCTTCGACTCCTCCAGGACGGCGAAAGCCCAACCGACCAGGAGGTGGCGGACGTGGACACGACGGTGCTAGCTGACCAGGCAGTCGGATTGATCTTCAAACTGCTGAGCGGAGTGCTCCAGGGCCCGGCCGGACAAGCGGGTGACCAGCTCTTCGACCTGGTGGCAGGCCGCTTGGCCAGAGCGGGCAAGGACGAGGCCCTGCATGACTTCCGGTCCGCTCCGGCCAGGCCGGAATCCCACACCGCCTTGGTGGACGCACTGCGAGCCGAACTGGATGCCAGCCAGTCCTTCCGCGCCTCGGTCGCCCACTCGGTGGACACCGCGCTGCACGTGTCCACGACCGACAGCCGCACCGCGTCCACGGTGAGCGCAGACCGGGGCAGCAGTGCCGCGGGCCGAGACCTTTCCATCGACCAGAGCACGACTTCCACCAAGAACAGCTTCGGCGGCATCTCCGTGGTCGCGGTGGCGATCTCCGCACTGGCCGTCATCGCCCTGCTGTACGGCGGCTACCAGGTGGTCGCGGGCGTGGTGGCCGATTCCTCGATGGGCGCCGACACCACGTGCTCGGAGTTCCTGCTGGCCGACAGCCAGGCCCAGGTCGAGGTCATGAAGCGCCTGTACGTCGCGGCGGGCAAGCCCGACCGGGCAGGTGACCCCTTCATCCTGCAGAACGCGACCTACACCTGCGGCGAAGCGCCCAACACCACCCTCGGCCGGATCGCGGGCCGTTGACGGGAGTCGACGATGTCCTCCGCGCACGCCGTGAACTAGACCAATCCACCCATTCCCGTAAGCGCTTGCAATCAATACCTTGGCGCCAACGCTTGGATTGGAAAGGTGCGTCACATGGCTGAGGTCGCCTACGTCAAGGCATCGCGGATCTTCTCCGGCAACCCGCCGGTTCGCGCCGTCGACGAGCTGTCCCTCGACGTCTCCGACGGCGAGTTCCTGGTACTGGTGGGCCCGTCCGGCTCCGGCAAGTCCACCGCCCTGAGGATGCTCGCGGGCCTGGAGGACATCGACGAGGGCGCCATCGAGATTGGCGGCAAGGACGTCACGAACGTGCCGCCGAAGGGCCGGGACATCGCGATGGTGTTCCAGTCCTACGCGCTGTACCCGCACATGACGGTGGCCGAGAACATGGGCTTCGCGCTCAAGCTCCGGGGCGTCAGCAAGGCTGAGATCAAGGAGAAGGTGGGCGAGGCGGCGAAGCTGCTCGACCTCACCAAGTACCTGGACCGCAAGCCGAAGGCGCTGTCCGGTGGTCAGCGCCAGCGCGTCGCGATGGGCCGCGCGATCGTCCGCGAGCCCGCCGTGTTCCTCATGGACGAGCCGCTGTCCAACCTGGACGCGAAGCTGCGCGTGGAGACCCGCGCGAACATCGCGGCCCTCCAGCAGCGCCTCGGCACGACGACGATCTACGTGACGCACGACCAGGTCGAGGCCATGACCATGGGTCACCGCGTGGCGGTGCTGAAGGACGGCCTGCTGCAGCAGTGCGACACGCCGCGCGCGCTGTACGACAAGCCCGCCAACGCTTTCGTCGCCGGCTTCATCGGCTCGCCCGCGATGAACCTCAAGACCGTTCCGCTGACGTCCGAGGGCGCGAAGCTCGACGGCATCGTCGTCCCGCTGCGGCGGGACGCGCTGGACGCGGCGTCCGGCGAGGGCCTGTCGGAGATCACCTTCGGCATCCGCCCGGAGGCGCTCGGCATCATCCCGTCGACGTCCACCGAGGACGGTCTGGCGATGACGGTGGAACTGGTCGAGGAACTGGGTGCCGACGCGCTCGTGCACGGCGCCGTCCGCATCGGCGACTCGTCCGAGCGCTTCGTGGTCCGCGTCGACGGCCGCACGCCGCCCACGCTGGGCCAGGAGGTCAAGGTCGCTGTGCGTGACGCGAGCGAGATCCACCTGTTCCACCCGGAGAGCGGCAACCGCCTCACCGACTGACCCTCCCGCAGTACCGACGAAGGCCACCCGTTCGAGGACGGGTGGCCTTCGTCGCACGTGGGGTAGTGGACAAGACGGTCGCAATCC
>JBDSAJ010000031.1:0-4668 GCA_039922235.1 Umezawaea sp. | reverse complement strand
CAAACCGTGAAGCGTCGCGGGGTCGGCGTTCCCATTTTCGGGATTCCACGTCGGCCCCGTGTTCCCATGCGTCACACGAATGGGTAGCCTCTCGCACGCGCCGTGCGAGTGATCGCTGCCTCTTGGTAATGATGATCTTGAGTGTTACCGTTTCGTGGCCAAACGAATGACATGGCCGCTGGCGGGCTCTCGTACAGCGCCCAGCCCTGGCAAAACCAGATTTCACGAAGCTGCGGAGCGCTGTGAAGCAGAAGAGCAAGCCGGAGACGGACCACACAACAATCAAGTCCCGGCTAACGGGCGTGGTCGTCGTACCCAGTGTGATCCTGCTGGTGATGTGGTTGGCGTTCTCGTCCTACACCGTCTTCGACGGCTTCTACATCCGCGCGGTCGCGGTCGTCGTCAAGGACGCGCTGATCCCGTCGGTGAACACGTTCGTCGCCATCCAGCACGAACGCCAGCTCTCCATGGCCGCGCTCAGCGTCTCCTCACCGGACCTCGAACCCCTGCGCACGCAGCAGCGGCAGGTGGACCAGGCCGTCACCACGATGAAGGCCGGGTTCGCCGAGCTGGGGTCCAGCGCCCCCCCCGACGTGGCCGATCGGATCTCGCGCCTGAACGCCACCCTCAGCGAGCTGCAGCAGCGCCGCTCCCAGGTCGAGGCGGGCAAGGTCTCCAAGGCCGACATCTACGGCTACTACAACAGCGTGATCGACGCGGGCACCGCCCTGTTCGGCACCCAGGCGCGGAAGGTCCCGGACAGCGAGGCCACCCAGGGCGGGCTGAACGCGACCGAGCTGTTCCGCGCGGGCGACTGGATGTCACGCGCGTCGTCCATCGTCGCCGGCGGCATGGGCACGGGTGAGCTGTCGACCGAGGACCACCTCGAGTTCGCGAACCTCGTCGGCTCCTACCACGCGTCGATCAGGACGACGATGCCGTTCACGGAGCCCGCCGTCCAGGACGTCTACCGCAAACTCGAGGGGTCCGAGGCCTGGCGCAAGCTGACCGCCCTCGAGAACCAGCTGATCGGGTCGCAGTCGGCGCGGATCGACCTGGCCGAGTGGCAGTCCGCGACCGGTCCGGTGTCCGAAGGCCTGGTGTCGCTCGCCATCACGCAGGCGTCCGAGGCCGCCGACATCGGTCTCTCGAACGGCAACACCAAGTTCATCTCGGTGATCATCGGCAGCCTCGTCGCACTGCTGGTGGTGCTGGGCGGCATCATCCTCGCGGTCCGGATCTCCCACCGCCTCGTCAACAAGGCCTTGGTGACGCGCCTGATCGGCCTGAAGAAGGACTCGCTCCAACTCGCGCACGAACGCCTGCCGAACATCGTCGAGCGGCTGCGCAAGGGCGAGCACGTCGACGTCGAGGTGGAAGTCCCGCTGCTCGACTACGGCCGCGACGAGATCGGCCAGGTGGCCGACGCGTTCAACGCAGCCCAGTTCACCGCGGTCGCCGCGGCGGTGAAGGAGAGCCAGGTCCGCGACGGTGTGAACCGCGTGTTCCTCGACATCGCCCACCGCAACCAGGGCCTCGTGCACCGCCAGCTGAAGATCCTCGACAAGCTGGAGCGCGAGGAGGAGAACCCGGAGCAGCTCGACGCGCTGTTCCAGCTCGACCACCTCGCCACCCGCGCGCGGCGCAACGCCGAGAACCTGATCATCCTCGCGGGCGAGCAGCCTGGACGGCAGTGGCGCAAGCCCGTCCGCATGATCGACATCCTCCGCGCGGGCGTCGCCGAGACCGAGCAGTACGTCCGGGTCAAGGTCAACCCCGTGCCGGAGACCGCGCTCGTCGGCGCGGCCGTCGCCGACACCATCCACCTCATCGCCGAGCTGGTCGACAACGCGACCGCGTTCTCCTCGCCCCGGTCGCAGGTGCAGGTGCACAGCAGCCAGGTGCCGCAGGGCGTCGTCGTGGAGATCGAGGACCACGGGCTCGGCATGAACCCGGAAGACCGGGCGCGCGCCAACGAGATGCTCGCCAACCCGCCGGAGTTCGACGCCATGTCGCTGCGCGGCGAGTCGCGCCTCGGCCTCTTCGTGGTCGCCAGGCTGGCGGACCGCCGCGGCATCCGGGTGGAGCTGCGGGAGTCGCTGTACGGCGGCACGCTGGCGCTGGTGCTCATCCCGAGCGACATCGTCGCCGGGCACGCCTCACTGGCCGACACCGAAGCCACCGAGGTCAGCAGGCGGCCGGTCCCCGAAGCGCTCGCCGCATCGACCGGTGTCCCGGCGCTACCGGGAGCGCAGGCGGACGACGCCAGGTTTCCCTCCTCGTCCGGTGCCTTTTCCAGCGGAGTGGAGGACTTCTGGGCGAAGGCCGAGACGGACGTCGCCGGTCATTCCGACCCAGGACCGACACGATCGCGGATGATGGGTCAGGTCGATGTGCCGCAACGGCCGCGGGACACCCAGTGGCCGGTGGATGATCCGGAGGCGCCGGGTGCCGTGACCGCAGACGACGAGCCCAACGACAAACCCGAACTCCCGCGCAGGAGACGACAGCAGAACCTCGCACCGCAGCTGGCGCAGGAGGACCCCTACGCCAGCGCTCCCACGTCCACCGCACCGATCGCGGACGCGGACATGGAGCGATCGGCCGAACGCACCCGCAAGGGTCTGGCCGCGTTCCAACAGGGAGCGCGCGAAGCCCGTCGTAACGACAGCGCCCTCGAATCGTGATTCGTCGTGGATGACGTGAGCCTGGAAGGGGCAATCTCCACATGAAGGACATGAACAGCCCGCACAAGGAACTGAACTGGTTGCTGGAGGACCTGGTCGGCCGCGTGGTCGGGGCACGGCACGCGGTGGTCCTGTCCGCCGACGGGCTGCTGCTCGGCCGCTCGCCGGGCCTCTCCAAGGACGACTCCGACCACCTGTCGGCGATGGCGTCGGCGTTCCAGAGCCTCGCCAGGGGCACCGGCCGCCAGTTCGGCGGCGGTCGGGTCCGGCAGACGATCGTGGAGATGGAGCACGCCTACCTGTTCGTCACGGCGGCGGGCCACGGCGCGTGCCTCGCGGTGCTCGGCGAGGAGGACGCGGACATGGGCATGATCGCCTACGAGATGAACATGCTCGTGAAGCGCGTCGGCACCTACCTGTCCTCGGCGCCGCGGGTCGAAGTCGTTCCGCCACTGCCGACGGCACGAAGGTCGTCGTGATGACGCACAGCGGCGGAGACTGGTGGTACGACGAGGCTGCGGGCCCGGTGGTGCGCCCGTACGCCATGGTGCGAGGCCGCACCCGTCCCGTGACGGCCGAGCTGCACCTGGTCACCCAGGTGCGGGCGATGCCCTCCGCCAGCGACCCCGAGTCGTTGACGGTGGAGCACCTGGAGATCATGGAGCTGTGCAGGCGACCGCTCTCCGTCGCCGAAGTAGCCGCTTACCTCGACGTGCCGCTCGTCGTGGTGAAGGTGCTGCTGAGCGACCTCATCCAACGTGGTGACGTCGTCATCCGCGATCCGGCGAGGGTCGCGGAAATCCCGGATCGGAACCTACTTCAGGCGGTGCTGGATGGCGTCCGTGGAATCTGAGCGGCCGGGCGGCGAGCTGCTCGTTCCCACTCCGGTGAAGATCGTCATCGCCGGGGGCTTCGGCACCGGCAAGACGACGATGGTCAAGTCGGTGAGCGAGATCGCGCCGCTGCACACCGAGGAGCTGCTGACCGAGGCGAGCGTCGGCGTGGACGACCTCGCCGGGGTCGAGGGCAAGACCACGACGACCGTGGCGCTGGACTTCGGCCGCATCACGATCAGCCCGGAGATCGTGCTGTACCTCTTCGGCACGCCGGGGCAGGGGCGCTTCTGGTTCATGTGGGACGAGTTGGCACAGGGCGCCATCGGCGCTGTCGTGCTGGTCGACACCCGCAGGCTCGACAGCAGCTTCCCGTCGATCGACTTCTTCGAACGGCGCGACATCCCGTTCATCGTCGCGGTGAACTGCTTCGAGAACGCCCACACCTACGGCATCGAAGAAGTGCGGCGCGCGCTCGACCTCGACCGGGCGATCCCGGTCGTCCTCTGCGATGTGCGCGACCGGGAATCGAGCAAGACCGTTCTCGTCGGCATCATCGAGCACGCCATGGCCCGCCTCGACGCGATGGCCTGACAGCGACCGGTGCCCCGCCCTCGAAGTGGCGGGGCATTCCGTCACCTGCCCTTGGGCAGCCGCTGGGCGCGTTCCTTCTTGAGCACGTCCAGGTAGGGCTGGACGTCCACCTGGATGGAGTCCTGGGTGGTCGTGCCGTACCGGCTCGCCGCCGCGGACAGGTGCTCTTCCACCTCCGCCTCCATGGCGTCGACCGGTGGCAGCACGACCCTCCCCTGGATCAGGTCGGCGATCCACTTCGACTGCATCTCCACGAGTCGGGTGATGGAGCCGACCGGCTTGAGCAGACCCGCGAAGTAGAGCCCGTCGTGCCGCGGTGCCACGACCCGCTGGTACAGCCCCACCTGACCGGTACTGGTGAAGACGCACTCGTCGGGCAGGAACGGGAACGAGATGTGGTAGCCGGTGCAGTAGACCACCGCGTCCACGTCCTCGCTCGTGCCGTCGGTGAACCACACCGTGGAACCGTCGAAGCGCTCGATCGCGGGCTTGACCACGATGTCGCCGTGACCGATCCGGCTGAGCAGTTCGTCGGAGATCGTGATGGGCCTGGT
>JBDSAJ010000030.1:0-8358 GCA_039922235.1 Umezawaea sp. | reverse complement strand
GCGACGTTGCACGGCTGTGTGGTGGTGCGCCGGGAGCGTTCCCGGTTACGCCGGCTGCTGCGTGCAGGCCGGGGCGTGCAGGCCGGTCGGGACGTGGTCCCCGCGCCTGGCGGCCGTGATCATCGATCGCCCGCCGAAGCGGGGCAGGGGCAGTGCCTTGCGGGTCGCGCCGGCACGGGTGGTGGCCCGCAGTGTCGGCAGCGTCCCGGAGACCAAGGTCGACAGTTCACCGCGCAGGTCGTTCTGCGGGTCGCCGGTCTGGCCCCACACGGTGTAGCGGTAGTCGATCTGCCTGTTCGGCAGCGTCACGTAGGACAGCTCCACGCTCGGGATGGTTCGCCTGCTCGCCTCGGGCACGTCTTCCAGGAGGTCGACGCCGCTGAGCACGGCGGTGGTGAGTTCCATCCGGTCGGTGGGTTCCCCAACGCCATCGACGGCTTCGAGTGCGATGTGGACGGTGATCTCGCCAACCCCCAGGTACCCCAGCTGGAAGGTGAGCAGGTGTGCCGTGTGCAGCGGGTCGACCGGTATCAAGCAACTGCGTAAGAGCAGTCCATCCGGCTCGTAGAAAAGGGTTTCAGCTCTCGTGCAGTTCAAGCTGACCGTGTTCATGATCCCCCGTCTGGTGGAAGTCCTCGCTGAATGGCCGACCGACGACGGTCGGTCGGCGCGGTTCTGATCGCCTTGGGCCGCGGCCCGATGGCGACGGGAGGCCGCTAGGCGCTCGTCGAGCGAAAACCGCCACTCACGGTTGGGGTGGCGCGGAGTTCCGGGAAGGGATCGGACGTGTTCCTGATCAAATGTTGCATGACAGCCCCCAGTCACGTACCCGAGCGCCGGGTATCCTGCGCTCGTGCGGGATCCACAGTAATCTCGCAAGGCAAGTCTATTGCTCGGACATGTCCGTGTCATCGAAGAGCGCCGGCAAGAACGAGCCTGGCCGGATGGTGCCATCGCGGGTGATCGGTGATTTGGCAGGTCACGGTACCCCTAATGTCAAATTTGTCCGATTCGCGGAAAATGGCCTTGGTGCAAGTTCGCCGCCGCAGGACGCATTAATCCGACAATCTTCAACCCGATCGGTGGCAGTTCGGGTGACGCTGCTTCGTCATCACGAACCTTCGTTGTGCCGGCGTCGCGATAACTCGCTATCTTGGAGTTCGGGTCTCCGGCACCTCTCGGCGCGATTAGCGCGAACTCGGGTGACATCCCGCTTCGCGGGGTGCTCCGAAGGGGTGATCGATTTTCGGCGAACCCCTGAGTTGCCTGCACGCCCTGGCGTGCGGCGACCAGGTAAATCTATTCCATACCGTTTGCATACGCCCGAGAAGTCCCGGAGGCTGCACCGTCCTGGAGCAGGGGACCGCTTGGTCAATCGTCCCATGTCCGTCGGGGCTGGTTCCGGAGTGCTGCTGGGGGGCGAATGCTGCAGGCATTGGGAGTTGATAGTCACGCTGAGCTCGTGTACCGCGCCATCCTCAGACATCCTGGCTCGGGGCAGGCCGAGCTCGCCGCCCGGCTGAGGTGCTCTGAGCAGGACATCAGGGTCGCACTGGACCAGCTGATGATGTTGCGCCCGGTGCAGTCGGTGAAAGGCCGTCCTGACCGGGTGCGCCCGGTCAGCCCGCAGGTGGCGCTCGGCGCACTGCTGGTGCGCGCCGAGACGGAGGTCAACCGCCACCGGTCGGAGATCGAGATGTCCCGCAGTGCGGTGCAGGTGCTCGCCGAGGAGTACGGCTCCGGTTCCGGGGTGACCGCGGACCTGGTCATCCGGCACGAGGGGCGGGAAGCGCTCCAGCGGCGGCTGGTCGAACTGGCGTCGGAGGCCAAGTCGACGTGCCGCACGCTCCAACCCGACGACTGGGTCGTGCAGGAGGACGGCGACAGCATCGCGGTGTCCAAGTTCAGCCTGGCACAAGGGCTGCAGGTGCAGGAGGTCCGCCAGGACATCTTCCGGTCCGACCCCGTTGCCTACAACTACGTGCGGAACATGGCGGCGCTCGGCGCGGAGATCAGGGTCGTGCCCGCCCTGCCGATGCGGGTCGTGCTGTTCGACGAGGACTGCGCACTCGTCCCGTCCGACCCGACGAACTGCGAGTTGGGTGCGATCGAACTGCGCAGCCTCGGTGCGGTGGCGGCGGTGCGGGCGCTGTTCGACCAGGTGTGGTCCATCGCCGACCCGTGGGACGACGCGCCACAACCCGACCACAACGGCCTCCTGCCACGGGAACGGGAGTTGTTGCGCCTGCTGGCCGCCGGTCACACCGATGAAGCGGCCAGCCGACAGCTGGGTCTGTCGCTGCGGACGGTCCGCAGGCTCGTCGCGCGGTTGATGGACCTGCTGGCGGCGGACAGCAGGTTCGAAGCGGGCGTGAACGCGGCCAAGCGCCACTGGATCTGACCGAACCGCTGTCCCGGCGACCCCGGTTCGGCAGTGATCCCGTGCTCACGGGGAGCACGGGGTCACCATCGCCGATCCACGGCCGCCGCCGGTGGCGGCGCTCGGATCGAGGAGGAGGCGCGGTGTGTCAGTCCTCCTCCCCGAGCACGTGACCGGAATTGGCGAGTCCGGCGAGCAGGCGTTCGAGCAGTTCGTCGTCGGACAACTCGTCCAGCCCGTCCTCGAACGCGGGCGCCGGTGGGTCCTCCGGGGCGTCCGTGCGGGGCAGCGTGGTGAGCAGGTGGGTGGCCAGTGCTCGGCCGGTGGGGTACTCGAACGTCAACGTCACCGGCAGTGCCACCCCCATCGCGCTGTCCAGGCGGGTCTTGAGCGAGATCGACATGACCGAGTCCATGCCCAGCTCGAAATAACCCCGGTCGGGGTCGATGCCCGCGCCACCGCCCGCGCCGAGCACGTCGGCCACGTGCCCCATCACGGCGTCCAGCAGCCGGTCGGCCCGCAGGTCCGGGTCGAGCGCGAGCAATTGGGCCACGAGCGGTGGCACGGCCACGTCGTCGGACGGGGTGGTGCTCGGCACCGGCCGGTCGAGGGCGGTGAGGAAACCCCGGTCGGTCTGCGTCCGGCACGCCTCGGCGTACCGGGCCTCGTCCACCACCGCGACACCGACGTCGGCGTACCCGGCGCGGAGCAGGACGGCCGCGGTCTCGGCCACGACGTCGTCCGCCAACGGCGTCAGACCGCTGTTCTCCATCATCAACCGGTCACGCCTGGTCAGCTCGCCACCATCGGACCAGGGCATCCAGCGGACCACCGCCGCCGGCACCCCTGAAGCGGCCTGTTCGGCGACCACGGCGTGCAGCGCGCCGTCCAACGCGGACTGCGCGGCCATGCCTGCCGAGCCCCACTCGGCCGCCGCCGACCCGACCACGTGGACGAAGTCGAGCCGTTCGCCGCGCAGCGCTCGCACCAGCCGTGCGACCAGGTCGACCACCTCCTGCCCAGCGAACAGGTGCTGTGGTGTCGTCTCCTGCAGCGGACGCACCGGGTGTACGGGTGGCGCGACGACCACGCCCGCCACCTGGTCGACGCCGATCGCCGCCAGGGCGTCGCCGGACATCCCGTCGGTGAGGTCCGAGGACCGCACCTCGACGCCAGCGGCCGCGAGCCCCGCCAGGCGTCCCGGATCGGGCTGCCGCCCTGGACCGATGTCGAGCAGCTTCCGCGCCCCGGCCGCGACCAGTGCGTCGACGAACGGCTCGGTGGCACTGGTCAGGCCTCCGACGACCGCGTACCAGGCGTCGTCACGGCACCGCCCGGCAGGCAGCACGGCAGGCGGTTCGACGTGCACCAGGCGGGGCACGTGCCAGCGACCGTCACGCAGGCACAGTTCGTCCTCGACGGGGCCGACGGTCAGGTCGGCCGCGAGCACGCGGTCCGCGGCGGCGGCGTAGTCGTCGGAACCGAGCGGCAGGTCGACGCAGCCACCCCACGCGGCCGGGGCCTCCATCGCGAGCACCCTGGCCAGCCCCCACGCGGCGGCCTGACCGCGGTCGGGTGGCGTGGTGCCGTCGACGTCCCGTGCGCCGCGCGTCACGAGCCACAGGCGTGCCGACGCACCGGCCGCGACCGCTTGCGCGGCGAGCAGGGTGGCAGTGGCCGCGTCACCGGAGTCGGGACCGGTGACGACCACCGCCCCGGACACCGGCTCGGTGGCGAGCAACGCGCGCCAGTCCTCGACCCGCGAGACCACCGCGGCCTCCGCACCCCGGTCGCGCAGGGCGTCGGCCAGCACGACGGCGGCCGTCGCGTCCGCGGGTCCCGCGCCGCTGACCAGGTAACGCCCGGTGGACGTGACCGGCGGCGCGGGCAGGGCGGCGGGCTGCCAGCGGACCGCGTAGAGCCGCGACGCCAACCGCCCGCGCAGGTCCTCGGGCACCAGGAACTCGCGCGCCGGACCGAACGCGACACCGTCCAACTCGGCCAGCACCTGCCCGGTCGGGTCGAGCACCTGGACCGAGCCGGTGTCAACGTGGGCGTGCAGGAGCACGTCGTCCGCGGCGGGCGCGAAGACCCGCACCGAGCCGATACCGACGACCACGTGGTCGTCGTCGGGCGCGAGCAACCCGGCCGCGGCGGTGACCAGCCCGGCCGTCCCCGACCCGAGCCGCAGCCACGCGAGCCGTTCCGCCGCGTCGGGCGACTTCAGGTCCCGTCGCCACGTCCCGTTGCGGATCGCGGACTCGTCCAGCACGTGCGCGGGCAACCGGCCCAGCAGCCGCCCGAGGTTCACCACGGCGGGGGAGTCGGGGCGCGTCAGCAGGGCGCGCGCGAGCACCGCCGCGGCCCGGTCACCGGATGACGTCAAGGAGCGCGACCACCCGTGCCCGTCCCGGTGGCACACCAGTTGCGCGTTCGCGGTCCGCCCGTCGAGCACCGGCATGCCGAGGTCGAGGTCCCGCAGTTCCACCGCGCCGTCCCCGAACAGGTCACGGCCTGCGGCCACGAGCAGGTCGGTCACCTCGGCGGCGGCCGGGGCCTGGCTCCGCGCCGGCAGGCGAACCGGGTAGTACCGCACTCCCGGCGCACCGGGCGGCCTCACGGACGCGCCTAGCGCCGGAGTCGGGCCGTCGGCGGGAGGCGGGGCGTCTGGCGCCGAGACGTCGACCCAGTGCCTGACGTGCTGCCACGGGTAACCGGGCGCGGAGACGTGAACGCCCCGACGCGCGGACAACGTGGGCCAGTCCACCGGGACACCGCCGACGTGCAGCGCCGCCACGGCGCGGACCAGCGCCGCGGGCTCCAGCGGACCGTCCGGCGCGAGCGCGGCCAGACCCGGCGCGGCGAACTGCTCGGCCGCCTGCCCGAACCCGATGTCGAGCACCGTCTCGACGCCCTCGTCCACCAACGCCGCGGTGATCCCCGCCGGGCCGTCGTGCGCGGAAGCGAGGTGCAGCGGCACGGTCGGACGCGCGGTGTGCCGCAGTTCGCCGCCCGCGAGCGCGTCCAGGAGGCTCACGGCGCCTGCCACGTGCGCGGCGGCCCGCTCGCCGACCCCGCGGCCGACCACCGCGTGCGGTCGCACGCCGTGGTCGGCCCACAGCGCGGCCAACGCGATCTGGGCGGCCACCACGGCCACCGGGTCGTCCTGCCGGGCCAGCAGCGCACCGCGCACGTCGTGCCACGCCTGCGCCTCGTCCAGCTTCGCTCGGAACACCGGCTCCTCCGCGTCGAACCGCGCCCAGTCCAGGTCGGCGACCGAGTCGCCGAACACCGCCGCGAACCGGGTTCGTTCGCCGACCCGCGCGGAACCGACCGCGACACCGTCCCGGCAGTGCGCCTGGTACACCGGCTGCCCGTCTTCGGGCACGCTGGACCAGGCCGTGCGCAGGCCGTGCAGGATGCGGGCCCGCGTCGAGCCGACCACGACGAGCCGGTGTTCCAGGTGGCTGCGACGGGCGCCCAGGGTGTGGCAGAGGTCGGCCAACTCGTCGTCCGACGCGGTTTCGAGTCGTGCGCGGACGAGTTCGGCGGCCTGGCCGAGCGCGGCGGGTGACGCGGCCGAGACGGCGAGCGCGAACGCCCTGCCGGACACCGCGGGCGCGGCGGGCGTCGGCGTCGGCGCCTCGCTCAGCACGACGTGCGCGTTCGTGCCGGTGAACCCGAAGGCGCTCACCCCGGCCACCCGCGGCCGCCCCGTCGTCGGCCACGGTGTGCGGTTCGCGACCACCCGCACCCGCAACCGGTCCCAGTCGACCTGCGCAGTGGGCTCGTGGAAGTTCAGGTGCGCCGGGATTTCGCCGTGCCGCAGCGACAGCGCCGCCTTGATGAGCCCGGCGACACCGGCCGCGGCCTCCAGGTGCGCGATGTTGGTCTTCACCGACCCGACCAGCAGCGGCCGGTCGGCGGGTCGGCCTTCGCCGAGGGCGCGGTCGAGGGCGTTCAGCTCCACCGGGTCGCCAAGCGGCGTGCCGGTGCCGTGCGCCTCCACGTAGTCCACCGCGTCCGCCGGGACACCACCCTGCGCCAGGGCTGTCCGGATGACCTCCGCCTGGGCCTCCGCGCTCGGCACCGTCAGGCCGCCGCTGGCGCCGTTGTGGTTGACCGCGCTGCCGCGGATCACCGCGTGCACCCGGTCGCCGTCCGCGATGGCCCTGGACAACGTCTTCAGCACCACCGCGCCCGCGCCCTCGCCGCGCCCGTAGCCGTCGGCCGAGGCGTCGAACGTCTTGCACCGCCCGTCCGGCGCCAGTGCCCCACCCGCCGACATCGCCAGGTAGACCGTGGGGGTGAGCAGGGCGTTCGAGCCGCCGACGACCGCGATGTCGCTCTCACCCGAGCGCAGGCTCTGCACGCCCAGGTGCACGGCGGTCAACGACGACGCGCACGCCGTGTCGACGGCCAGGCTCGGGCCGCGCACGCCGAGGAAGTACGACATGCGGCCCGCCGTGCCGGAGAACGTGTTGCCGGTGCCGTAGTACAGGTCGACCTGGTCCGGCCGACCGGCCAGCAACTGCTGGTAGTCGGTGGTGTTCAGGCCGACGAACAGGCCGGTGCGGCGGCCGCGCAGGGTGTCGACGTCCAGCCCGGCGTCCTCCATCGCTTCCCAGGCGACTTCGAGGAACATGCGTTGCTGCGGGTCCATGCTGCGGGCTTCTCGGGCGGAGACCCGGAAGAACGCGTTGTCGAACTGGTCGATCCCGTCCACGAACGCCCCGCGCCCGGTGCTGACCCTGCCCGGTTGGGCGGCGCCGGCGTCGTCGGTCAGCAGCGCGGCGGCGTTCCAGCGGTCGGCAGGCACGACGCCGGTCGCGTCGACGCCGTCGGTCAGGAGCGCCCAGTACTCGTCCAGGCCGGTAGCGCCGGGCAACCGGCAGCCCATGCCGACGATGGCGATCGGTTCCGCGCCGCCGGGCCACGGATCGGACTCGGGGACGCGTTCGGCCGGGCCTGGATCGCCGGTCGCGCCGGGAAGGGCGATGGTGGCTGGGACCGGTGCGGTGGCGGCCGACTTCGGGTCGGACGCGAGGATGTGCTCGGTCAGCTCGTCGATGCTCGGGTGCTCGATCGCGGCTCCCGCGCTGAGGTGAACCCCGAACTCCGCCTTCAGGCGGTTGACGAGTTCCACGATCGAGAACGAGTCGAAGCCGATCTCGTAGAACCCGCGCACACGGGACAACCGCTGGTCGGCGCCAACCCCGAGGACTTCGGCGGCGATCCGCCCCACAGCGCGCGTGACCTGTTCGGTGCTGGGGCGGGAACCGGCGGTGGTCTCGACCGGCGCCTGCGCACCCGTGCCGAACGCGTCGATCGCGGACGTGTCGCGGAGGGGCGTCGCGTGGGTGGACGTGCCGTTCACGGGAGTGGACCTCGCGGGAGCGGCCGCACCGGCCACCGGTGCGGCACCCGCGTCGCCGAGGGTCGCGACCAGGCGGTTGGCACCGTCGAACAGGCGGACTTCCGCCCGCAGACCCCCGGTCGCCACGCCTGCCACGGGACCGCCCTGCTCGCCGCGTGCGACGCCGGGCAGCCAGTGCCGCTCACCCGCCAGGACGACCGGTGGCAACGGCACGTGGGTGGTCGTGCCCGCGTGCACCTCCGTCCAGTCCACCGCCGCACCCATCGGGTACAGGGTGGCCAGTGCCGCGGCGAGGGTCTGGGACCCGGCCTTGCCGCGCGCGAGCGACGACACGACCGGACCGCCGCGACCGCGGTGGGACAGGGCCGCGCGCAGCGGCCGCGAGAGCACGGGGTGCGGGCCGATTTCGAGGAACAACGCGTTCCGCTCGGCCAGCAACCGGTCGACCGCGGGCCAGAACCGGACCGCGTCGCGCACGTTGCGGCCCCAGTAGGAGGCGTCCAGCACGGGTTCCGCCGCATCGGGGTCCACACTGGACAGCACTGGCAGAGCGGGTCGCCGCACGACGAGGTCGCCGAGCAGTTCCTCCAGCCGGTCGCCG
>JBDSAJ010000029.1:0-7255 GCA_039922235.1 Umezawaea sp. | reverse complement strand
ACCAGCGCGAGGGGCTGGTCCGGGAGCTGTGCACCCGCGCCGCGGAGCGTGTCCAGGGTGTCGGTCAGGTTGCCGCCGTTGGCTTGACCGCCACCCTGGAGCTCCGGGTCGCACAGGGGGTCGTCCTCCTCGTCCGGACCAGCGAACGCGGGGCCTCCGACGCCGAGCCGGTCCACAGTGGAGGAACCGGTGCCGTTGCCGCGCAGGGTGTTCGGTGGTCGGGGCGCCGCCGGAACCGGGGTTGCCGCAGTGGTCGCGCCTGTCGGAACTCGCCACGCCGACCGGCAGGGTGCCGCCAGGGCTGAGGTCGCGTGGTGGGTGGTGCACCGGTGCCCGCTGTGCTGGTGGGCGGGACCGCGGTGGACGTCGAGCCTGCGCCGGAGGGGCCCGTGCCGCCGCCCCGCCCGTCGACCTCGCCGTCGACGGCGCACCCGGCGACCGCGAGGCCGGGTACCGGCTTCGGTCGCCGGGAACGTGGGGAAGTGGTTCGCATGGAGTCCTCGCCAACATCTGTTCGACTGCGGGAACGAAGCGGCTGGGAGCGCTCCCAGGTGGGAAGGACTTTAACCAGGGGGAAACGTGTGCGAAAAGACCCGGCGGTCGTTGAAAACTGTTCTATGTCCCGCTGTTCAGACACTCGCTGTGACAAATGGCGGCTTAATTCCCGGTTGTCGGACTAATGAGACGGCGATTGGCCTACTTTAAACTACTTCCTGTGGTTGTTGATGTTGTCACTAGGCCGTTCGGGAGACAGGAAGCCTGGCATTTCACGGTCTGGATGTTGATATTGCTGCTTTCCTGAATTGCGCCAATCGGCCGCTTTCGGCGAGAGCCAGTCGGAGCAGGAAACAACCCGTCCATTGCGTTTCCGGGCGGTTACGCCCTAACTTGGGAGCGCTCCCAGAATTCCCCGGAGGTTCCGCAATGACGCGCACTCCGTTTTCCCGTGTGCCTGGCGCCCTCGCCACGGCACTGCTCGCGATGGCGGCGATCGGTGCTCTGGCGCTGGTCCCGTCCTCACGGCCCGTGGCCTTCGCCGCGGCTGCCGTCGCGGGCCGGGTCGACGACTTGCTCGCCAGGATGAGCCTCGACGACAAGGTCGGGCAGATGACGCAGGCCGAGCGTGGAGCGCTGAACCCCGTGTCGGACCTCGCGACCTACCGGATCGGGTCCGTTCTGTCGGGCGGTGGTTCAGGGCCGACCCCGAACACGCCGACCGCGTGGGCCGACATGTACGACGGCTTCCAGCGCGCCGCGATGGCCAGTCCGCTGCACATCCCGCTGATCTACGGCGTGGACGCGGTGCACGGGCACAACAACGTGCGCGGCGCGACGATCTTCCCGCACAACATCGGCCTCGGCGCCACCCGCGACCCGGAACTGGTGCGGCGCATCGGATCCGCCGTCGCGGAGGAGGTGTCCGGCACCGGCGTCGACTGGAACTTCGCGCCCTGCCTGTGCGTCGCCCGCGACGACCGCTGGGGACGGACCTACGAGTCGTTCGGCGAGGTGCCGGAGATCCCGTCCGCGATGACGACCTTCATCACCGGGCTGCAGGGGCAGGCGCTCGGCGGCCCGGCCTCGGTGCTGGCCACCGCCAAGCACTACATCGGCGACGGCGGCACCACCGGCGGCGACGACCAGGGCAACACCCAGGTCACCGAGGCGGAGCTGCGGGCCGTCCACCTGCCGCCGTTCCGCGCGGCCGTCGAGCGCGGCATCGGCTCGGTGATGATCTCCTTCAGCAGCTGGAACGGCGTGAAGGCGCACGGCAGCAAGTACCTGGTCACCGATGTGCTCAAGACCGAACTCGGCTTCTCCGGCTTCGTGGTCTCGGACTGGGCGGCCATCGACCAGCTCGACGGCCAGGTCGGGTTCACCGGCGACGAGGTGCGGGCGGCGGTCAACGCGGGCATCGACATGGTGATGGTGCCCAACGACTACAAGAAGTTCATCGGTCTGCTCAAGGCCGAGGTGCAGGCGGGCCGGATCACGATGGCGCGGATCGACGACGCGAACCGCCGCATCCTCACCAAGAAGTTCGAGCTCGGCCTGTTCGAGAAGCCGCTCACCGACCGCTCCTACACGTCCACGATCGGCTCGGCCGCGCACCGCGACCTCGCCCGCCAGGCCGTGCGCCAGTCCCAGGTGCTGCTGAAGAACTCCGGTGTGCTGCCCATCGCCAAGTCCGCCAAGGTGTTCGTCGCGGGCAAGTCGGCCGACGACATCGGCAACCAGAGCGGCGGGTGGACCATCACCTGGCAGGGGAGCAGCGGCCCGATCACCCCGGGAACCACGATCCTGCAAGGGATCCGGAACACCGCGGCGAACGTCCGGTACGACCGGGCGGGCAACGGCGTCGACGGCAGCTACGACGTCGCGGTCGCGGTGGTGGGCGAAACCCCTTACGCGGAAGGAGAAGGCGATCGTCCCAACGGCCTCGCGCTCGACCAGGGCGACCTCGGCGTCATCGCCAAGCTGAAGGCCGCCGGCATCCCGGTGGTCGTGGTGCTGGTGTCCGGCCGACCGCTGGACATCGCACCCCACCTGTCCTCGTGGAACGCCGTGCTCGCCGCGTGGCTGCCCGGCACCGAGGGGCAGGGCGTCGCGGACGTCCTGTTCGGCGACCACAACCCGACCGGCAAGCTCCCGATGACCTGGATGGCGGGCAACTCCCAGCAGCCGGTCAACGACGGCGACGGCAAGACACCCCTGTTCCCGCTCGGGTTCGGCCTGAGCTACCAGCCGACCACCACCACGTCGACCACCACAGCGGTTCCCCCTCCCAGCGGCTGCACGGCGACCAGCCGGATCGTGAGCGAGTGGTCCGGCGGCTTCCAAGCCGAGATCACCGTCGCGAACCGGAACGCCACCCCCCTGTCCGGCTGGACGGTCGGGTGGAGCAGACCCGCCGACCAGTCGATCGGCAGCCTCTGGAACGGGAAGCTCACCCAGACCTCCACCAGCGCGACGGTCGACAACCTCGACTGGAACGGCTCCGTCGGGCCGGGAGCCACCACGGCCTTCGGCCTTTCCGGGAGCGGGAGCGCCACGTTCCCCGAACTGGCCTGCCGCACCCGCTAGACCACCGCACCACCCCGCAGACCGAAGCACGGGCGCACCGCCCGCCCTCTTCGGCGCGCACCCCTGCACGGGTCGACGGCGACCCGAGATCGAGGAGGACCGAATGAGGATCAGGGGCAGAGCACGTCCGCTCCTCAGGCGACCGCTACCTGGTATGGCCGTCGTGGCGCTGATCGTCGCGTCGGTGCTGCCCGCCACCAGCGGTGTGGCGCAAGCAGCGGTCGCCTGCACGGTGAACTACCAGCTCACCAACGAGTGGAGCAACGGCTTCGGCGCGAACGTCACCATTCGCAACGAGGGCGACGCGATCACCGGCTGGAACCTGACCTGGAACTTCACCGACGGTCAGACGGTCACCCAGGGCTGGAACGGCACGTTCACCCAGTCCGGCACCAAGGTCACCGTCACCGCGCCCGACTGGGGGCGGAACATCCCCGCGGGCGGCACCGCGTCGGTCGGCTTCAACGGCAGCAAGGGCGCCACGAACACCGCGCCGACGAACTTCGCGGTCAACGGGGTCTCCTGCACCGGGGCCAACAAGGCGCCGACGGTCTCCCTGACCGCTCCGGTGACGGGCGCCACCTACACCGCGCCGGGCACGATCCCGCTCTCCGCGACCGCCGCCGACACCGACGGCACGATCGCCAAGGTCGAGTTCTACGCCGGTGACCAGCTGCTGGCCACCGACACGGCCGCGCCGTTCGCCGGGTCGTGGAGCGGGGTGCCGGTCGGGGACTACTCGATCACCGCCCGCGCCTACGACAACAAGGGTGCCGCGACGAGTTCCACACCTGCCGCGGTGAAGGTCCTGTCCGGGCCCGCGATCGTGGCCTCGCCCAGCACCGTGAGCGTCAAGCAGGGCGCGACCGGCACGTTCGGGGTGTCGCTGGCGCTCCAGCCGTCGGCTCCGGTGACCGTGGCGATCGCCCGTGCCTCGGGCAGCGCCGACCTGACGGCGTCACCCACGACGCTGACGTTCACCACCGCCAACTGGAACACCAAGCAGAACGTCACGGTCACCTCGGCGGCCAACGGCGGCGACCTCGCCACCGCGACGTTCTCGGCGTCGGCTACCGGGCAGACGGCGGCTTCCGTGGTGGTCAAGGAGATCTCCTCGTCCACTTCGGACTTCAGCAAGGCCTTCCTCGACCAGTACAACAAGATCAAGGACCCGGCCAGCGGCTACTTCCGCAAGTTCGGCGACCTGCTGGTGCCCTACCACTCGGTCGAGACCCTGATGGTGGAGGCGCCGGACAACGGCCACCAGACGACTTCGGAGGCGTTCAGCTACTACCTGTGGCTGGAGGCCAGCTACGGCCGCATCGCCGGTGACTGGGCCCCGTTCAAGGCGGCGTGGGCGTCGATGGAGAAGTTCATCATCCCGGCCAAGGCCGACCAGCCGACCAACGACAAGTACGACCCGTCCAAGCCCGGCACCTACGCTCCCGAGCACTCGCGGATGGACCAGTACCCGTCGGTGCTCGACGCGAACGTCAAGGCGGGTTCCGACCCGATCGCGAACGAGCTGAAGACCGCGTACGGCACCAGCGACATCTACGCGATGCACTGGCTGATCGACGTGGACAACACGCTCGGCTTCGGTCGCTGCGGCGACGGCACCACCGCGCCCGCGTACATCAACACCTACCAGCGCGGGTCGTCGGAGTCGGTGTGGGAGACCATCCCGCAGCCGTCCTGCGACACGTTCAAGCACGGTGGCCCGAACGGCTACCTGGACCTGTTCACCAAGGACGCGTCCTACGCCAAGCAGTGGAAGTTCACCGACGCGCCGGACGCGGACGCCCGCGCGGTGCAGGTGGCGCTGCTCGCGCAGCAGTGGGCGACCGCGCAGGGCAAGGCGGCCGACATCGCACCGGAGATCAAGAAGGCGTCCAAGATGGGCGACTACCTCCGGTACGCCATGTTCGACAAGTACTTCAAGAAGATCGGCAACTGCGTCGGGGCCTCCTCGTGCGCGGCGGGTACCGGCAAGGACAGCGAGCACTACCTGATGTCCTGGTACTACGCGTGGGGCGGTGCCACCGACACGTCCGCGGGCTGGGCGTGGCGGATCGGCGACGGTGCCTCGCACCAGGGCTACCAGAACCCGCTCGCGGCGTACGCGCTGGCGAACACCGCGGCGCTGAAGCCGTTGTCCGCCACCGGCCAGCAGGACTGGGCCAAGAGCCTCGACCGCCAACTGGAGATGCTGCAGTGGCTGCAGTCCGCCGACGGCGCCATCGCCGGTGGTGTGACCAACAGCTGGGAGGGCAACTACGGCACGCCTCCTTCGGGCACGCCGACCTTCTACGGCATGTACTACGACGCCCACCCCGTGTGGCACGACCCGCCGAGCAACCGGTGGTTCGGGTTCCAGACGTGGGGGCTGGAGCGCACGGCCTCGCTGTACCAGATGACCGGTGACGCGCGGGCCAAGAAGATCCTCGACAAGTGGGTCCCGTGGGCCATCGCCAACACGACGATCGGCACCAACGGCCAGTTCCAGATCCCGTCGGACCTCGAGTGGTCCGGCACGCCGGACACCTGGAACCCGACGAGCCCCGGCGCGAACGCGAACCTGCACGCCAGGGTGCTCAACTTCAACAATGACGTCGGTATCGCCGCGTCGTACGCCAAGACGCTGCTCAACTACGCGGCCAAGTCCGGCAACGCGCAGGCCAAGACGGTCGGCGAAGGACTGCTGACGGCACTGCTCGCCCACCAGGACGACAAGGGCATCGCGGTGCCCGAGACCCGGAGCGACTACAACCGCTTCGACGACAAGTACAACGCCACGACCGGTGAGGGCACCTACGTCCCGCCGGGCTGGACCGGGAAGATGCCGAACGGCGACGTGATCGACCAGAACTCCACGTTCCTGTCGATCCGCTCGAAGTTCAAGACCGACCCGGAGTGGCCGAAGGTCCAGGCCTACCTGGACGGCGGGCCCGCCCCGACGTTCACGTACCACAGGTTCTGGGCGCAGTCGGAGATCGCGACCGCGTTCTCGCTGCACACCGAGCTGTTCGGGTAGCACCGGACGGACGCCGCCCCTCGAACCCGGCAGGCGGGGGGCGGCGGTCCGGGCCCGACCACACGACGTGGCCGACAACGCCGTAGGCCACGTGGAAGTCCTTTGCAGACTTCGTCATGCGTGTTTTGCGCGAGCGATTAAGTCCTTGTAGCACAACGGTTTTCACACAGCTGAACTGCTTTCAGATTAACCGATTCAGTCCTTGACGGGCGCGACGCGCCGGTGCTCCCATGTGATGGTCGTCGCAGTCCGGAAGGAGTCCGCCGTGCGCTTCCCACCGCACACCAAGAGATGCCTCCGCGCGGTCTCCGTGCTGCCGCTGCTGCTCGGCGGGCTCGCTGCCACGGGTGGATCGGCCGCGGCGGCGCCCGGCTGCTCGGTCCAGTACGCGGTCGACGACAAGTGGGACGCCGGCTTCGGCGCCACCGTGACGATCACCAACCTCGGCGACCCGGTCAGCGGGTGGCGGCTCGGGTGGACCTTCCCCTCCGGCGAGCGGCTGACCCAGGGCTGGAACGCCGGGTTCAGCTCGTCCGGCGCCTCCGTCACCGCGACCAACGTCGACTGGAACGCCGCGATCCCCACCGGTGGCACGGCGTCCTTCGGCTTCACCGGCTCGCACACCGGCACGGTCGGCGTGCCGTCGTCGTTCACGCTGAACGGCGCCACGTGCACCGGAGCGCCCGACCCGGACCCCGAACCCCAGCCCTCCGACCCGACCGGCCGCAGGCAGGTCGAACGCCTGGACCGCGGCCTGGTCAGCGTGCGCAGCGGCTCGGGCAACCTGGTGGGCTGGCGGCTGCTGGCGGGCGACGGGCAGAGCGCGGCGTTCAACGTCTACCGGGGCGGCACCAAGGTGAACGCCTCGCCGATCACCAGCTCCACCAACTACCTCGACGCGGGCGCGGCCGCGGACGCCTCCTACACCGTGCGGGCGGTGGTGGACGGCGTCGAGCAGCCCGCGTCGGGGGCCTCGCTGGCCTTCGGCGGCGGCTACCGCGACGTGCCGATCCAGTCGCCGGGCACCGGGTACGTCGCGAACGACGCGAGCGTCGGCGACCTCGACGGGGACGGCGACTACGAGTTCGTGCTCAAGTGGGACCCGGACAACGCCAAGGACAACTCGCAGTCCGGTGT
>JBDSAJ010000028.1:0-10672 GCA_039922235.1 Umezawaea sp. | reverse complement strand
GTCGACCCGCAGCACCGATCCCGTGGTGTAGCCGGATGCCCGCGACGCCAGGAACAGCACCGCGGCCGCGACCTCGTCGGGCCGCCCCAGTCGGCGCAGCGGCGTCGCCTGCTCCATCGAGGTGCGGATCTTCTCGTCGCGGGCGACGACGTCCAGCGCTGACGTGTGGACCGAGCCAACGTCGATCGCGTTCACCCGGATCAGGGGCGCGAGGTCCACGGAGGCCAGGTGCGTGTAGTGGGCGAGGGCCGCCTTCGCCGTGCCGTAGGCGAGGAAGCCGCGGCCTGCCAGTCGACCCATCACGGAGGAGATGTTGACCACCGACCCGCCACCGCCGTCGAGCATCAACGGCACCGCCGCCCTGGTCAGGGCGTGCGCGATGGTGACGTTGAAGTGGAAGGCCTCTTCCAGGAAGTCGGCCGTAGTAGTCAGGAACGTGTTCGGCAGGGTGCCGCCGACGTTGTTCACCACCACGTCGAGCCGCCCCAGCCGCTCGACGGCGACCTGCGCCAGTCCGGCCGCGGCGTCCAGGTCGGACAGGTCCGCCGGGACGACGACGGCGCGCCGACCCAGTGCCTCGATCTTGCCCGCCACCTCGGCCAACTGCTCCGCGGTGCGCGCGCTGATCACCACGTCCGCGCCCGCCTCGGCCAGCGCGATCGCCGATGCCGCACCAATACCGCGACCGGCGCCGGTCACGACCGCCACGGCGCCGGGCAATTCGAACAAGTCTGTGACCACTCGGCCACTGTTAAGTGCCAGTGCTTAAAAGTCAAGAGGTCGTGCTTACCTCGTGCTAGCGTGGAGCGGTGGGCAGCGCGGACGCGAGGGAGCGGATCATCGTCGCGGCCGAGCGGCTGATCGCCGAACACGGCCCCGAGGTGCCGCTGCGCGACATCGCGGTCGCCGCGGGCCAGCGCAACAACTCCGCCGTCCAGTACCACTTCGGCACCAGGGACGGGCTGATCGACGCCGTCGCCGAGTACCGCATCGCCGACCTGGAGCGGTTTCGCCTGGAGCTGCTCGTCGAGCACGAGGCGGCCGGTGATCCGCAGGACCTCCGCAGCCTGGTGTCGGCGCTGGTCCTGCCGATGCTCACCGTCCCGTACGACCACGGCTCCACCCACTACGCCCGGTTCCTCGAACAGGTCCGCACCCATCCCGCCCTGGCCGCGGACGCCAACCTCGACCGACCGCAGCGGGCCGCCGTCCGGCTGATCATCACGCGCCTCGACCGCGCACTGCGGGACCTGCCACCCGCGCTCCGGCACCGTCGGCTGCGGGTCCTCCCCACGGTGCTGTTCGCCCTGCTGGCCGACCGCGAGCGGGCCGTGTACGCGGGGGACCAGCCGCCATCCGACCCGCCGTCGGCAGGCGAACTGGTCGACCTGCTCGTCGGCCTGCTCACCGCCCCGGCGTCCGCTCTCCGGTGATAACCCTCCTGCCGGTGCGGATGTCGAGGTGATGCGTTCGGCGCGTCAGGCCGCGACCGGTTCGCGGACATAGACCCGCGTACTGGGGCTGGTCCAGACGAACGTTCCCGGAGTCGGCTGGGCCACGGTCCAGCTGGGACCCTGCTTCAGGCGGTGATGCGCCCGGCACATCACTCCCAGATTGGCCGCCTCGGTCGGACCTCCCGGAAAAGCCGTGGTGTGGTCGAGATCGGCGCGGTGCGCAGGTACTGAACATCCTGGGAACACGCAGGTCTTGTCGCGGGCCTGGACGAAGTCGCGCAGCGCGGCGGGTGGCCGGTAGGTGCGGCGGCCGACCTCCACCAACGTGCCGCGCTCGTCGGTGAGCAGCCGCCGCCAGGTCGCATCACCGGAGAGCGCACGGGCGGTGGTGGCGTCGATGGGGCCGTGGCCAGCCAGTTCGCCGGGCTGATCGTCCAATCCCATCACCATCGACACCGGCACGGTCACCTGCAACGAGACCTGAACGTTGCTCGGCTTGCCCAGCAACAGATCACACACCACATCGGCACGGCGCTGATCCATCGTGCGCGGATCCTCGGGGGCTTTCGTCTGGCGGGCGATCTTGTCCACCCGCAATGCGATCGCCACGGCCTTCTCCGCCGGGACGACCGCGTACACCGTGGCCATCCCGTCTTCCTCGGACCGGAACCCCGCGCACCGCCGGGTTTTCGCCGCCGCTGCCCGCTCGCGTGCTCCGGCAGGGTCCACCCGCAGCACGATCCGCCGTGCCCGCTGCCGCATCTGCGCCCCGGTCTGCTCGGCCGCTTTCTCCAACACCCGCTCCTCGACTTGCCGCGCCAGTTCCGGTGACAGGTCCATGGTCAGCTCGTGCACGGTCCGCACCTTGTACAGGTCGATCTCCCCGCGTTCCAACGCCGCCAACGACGCGGGCAACCGACCCACCACCCCCTCGGCCAACGCGACCTGATCAGCAGCCCAGGTCGACGACCACGTCAACAGCAACGCCACCGACTCCGACCGATATCGGCCGCCGGACCGTGCGGCGATCCCGGCTACCGCCCGCAGCAGTCGGGCGTGCAGGGAATTGATGCCCCGATGGCATTCCAACGCGATTTCTTCAAGCTCAATAATCTCACTATCACTCATGCATAAAATTCTATCGACAACGCAAGATCGACTCGATAACACGATTCGATGAAGAAAGTGATGCATAATCTTCAAGACGAACAAATGACCACAAACATGCAGGCCGGCTGGCCGCACGACCGCGAAAAGCGAGGCGGATGCCACGGCACGCTGGAACCCGAAGCCGCTAAGAGTCACAGCTGGAACTCGCCAGCCAGGGTGATCTCGGTGATCAGCCCGTCGGACCAGGTCAACCGAACCCGATCACCGTCGACCATCCGCTCCACGGTCACAATCGGATCAGTCGAGCGCAAGGTGTCACGGTCGATGCTCACCGCCGCCGCGAGCACTTCGCCGACCGACACCGCACCCTCCGTGGCCAACCACGGGGTAGTGGTGAAGCCACCGAGCGGACTGGTACCGCACTCCTGCCGCACCCCGACCCGTGCAAATCCCCGCAACCCACGCAGGCAGGAGCGCGCCGACTCGCCGCGAACCGTGACGTGCGGCCCATCCGGGTCGGTGACCACCCGAGGCTCCACATCACCCGCCAACGGCCAACCACCGAGCCTCAACGGACCCGCGCAAGAATCAACTCCATCCACTCTGGACAGTCGAATCTCCACACCGTCCCGGACAACCGAGGCAACGGTGAGCAGCGGGCCAGGGGTCACGGTCCCAGCACGCCCAGAACCATGATCCGGCGAGTCGTCCGCGCCCGCCTCGACCCAGCGCACGGATCCGCGCGACGCCCCGGCGAGCACACCGCCCGGCAGTTTGCGGACGAACAGCGTCTCAAAGCCAGACCGGTGACTCGCAACCCCCCGTTCATCGAGCAGGGCGACCGTGTTGTCGATACCCAGCCCCACCAGCGGCGGCACCGTAGCCGTCGAGTAGCCGAGCCGGGCGTAGAGCGTCGCGTCGGTGCGCGTGTCACCGGGCAAGGCGTGATCCGTACCGTGGTTGACCACCACCGCGATGCCGTCCGCCTGACGTGCCGAGACCAGCCAGCCGGGTGCGGTGATCACCCGTGCGACGTCCCCCATCTCCACCGGCAGGGGGACCTCGGTATCCGTCCACACCGGATGGTCGGCGGGCAGCGCCAACCCGAGCATCCCCTTGGCCGCCCAGTACGGCGACCCAGGACCGGAGTACGACTGCCGCATAGCGGGCCACCCCCGGTGCCATCCGGGTTCGAGCAATCCGTCAGACCCGAGCGCCCCACCGTCGACGAAGTGCCGGAGCATCCCACTGGCCGTCCGCCGGACCAGCCCAGCCTGCTGCCCACCCGTTCCCGTGAGGGCGCCGACCCAGAACGGCGCGGCAGCGGCGAACCGGTAGATCAGGCTCCGCCCCTGCAACAACGGAGACCCGTCCGCCCCGACCAACCGCACCGCGTCGTCGAGGTAGCGGGACAGGTCACCGGCCCACATCGACCGCGTCCCAGGCGGACAAAGCGATCCGGTGACGTCGAACAGGTGCGTCCACAGCAGCGGGTACACGTGCAACGCCCAACCCACGTAGTGGTCGTACGCCCGCTCGGGCCCGTCGCTGAGCCACCCGTCGGCCCGACGCAGCGACGCGTGCACGGCCAGGTCCTCTTCGACGTCCTCGGCCGACCACGGCCCACCGACCTCACGCAGGAACGACTCGACCACGACCCGGAACCACACCCAGTTGATGGGCGGGTACGGCTGGCCGACGACGGTGCCCAGCCAGGCGACGACCCGGTCCTGGACGGAGCCGTCGAGCCGGTCCCACAGCCAGGGGCGGGTCATCTGCAGCACCAGCGCGATCGAGGCCGCCTCGACCTTGGCCTGGCCGAGCTGGTCCGGCCGGGGCCACGCCTCGGGCGAGTGAGGATCGGTACCCGCCGCCAGGCCGCGCGCGTAGCGCTCCAGCAGCCCGCTGGGGTCGGCCCCACGTTCACCGGCGATGCGGAACCCAGCGAGCAGGAAGGTGCGGGCGAAACCCTCCAGGCCGTCGGACACCGCCCCGTTGCGGCTGGCCTGGCCGGGCAGGTCGATGCTCGCGCACCCTGGCGACCAGTACGGCTCGACGGCGGCGAGCATGCGGTCCGCGACGGCGGCCCAGTGCGCCCTCGTCCATCCCGTGTGCGGGGAGAGGACGCGGTCCTCCGGCGGGATCACGCCTGTACCGCCAGCGCGTGCCGGGTCACCGGGGCCAGCGGCGGCAGGCCCGCGGAGTAGCGCTCCAGCTCGTCCAGCGCCGAGGCGGTCATCCGCCGGGTCTCCGAGCCGAGCGACCCTGCGATGTGCGGCGTCAGCAGCACGTTGGGCAGTTCGTAGAGCGGTGACGCCGCGGGGAGCGGTTCGGGGTCGGTGACGTCGATGACCGCGTGCAGCCTGCCCGCGGAGCAGGCGGCCTCCAGCGCTGCGGTGTCCACGAGCGTCCCGCGCGCGGTGTTGACCAGGGTCGCGCCCTGCGGCAGCGCCGCCAGTTCCGCGGCCCCGATGAGGTGCCGCGTCTCCGGCAGCGCGGGCGCGTGCAGGCTCAGCACGTCGGCCACCGGTAGCGCCTCGGCGAGGCTGACCAGTTCGGCGCCCGCGGCCAGCACCTCGGCGGGATCGACGACCGGGTCCACCACGAGGATCCGGCCGACGTCCACCAGGCGCAGCAGCTCCACGACTCGGCGCCCGACCCTGGAGAAGCCGACCAGCACCACCGTGCGGTCCCGGCCGCTGAGCTCACCGCGGTGCTCGCGGTAGGCCCAGTCCTCCCGGTACAGCCTGGCGTCCGCGGCGAGGAACGGCACCTTCTTGAACGCCCACAGCACGGCGGCCAGGGTGTACTGGGCGACCGGTTCCGCGTTCGCGTCCGCCGCCGTGGTGACGAGCAGCCCGCGGTCGAACACCGGGTCGCCGACGTGCCCCCGCACGCTGCCCGCCGCGTGCAGCACGGCACGCAGGTTGGGCGCGGCCAGCAGCACCTGTTCGTCGATCGGCGGGCAGCCCCACGAGGTGATCAGCACCTCCACCACCGCCAACCGGGCGCGGACCAGGTCGGAGTCCAGCTCGTCGGTCACCAGCGGCTCGTCGAGCGTCGCCACGGAGGCCAGGCGGGCCAGTTCGTGTTCGCCGAACTGGAGCCTCATCGTCTCCTGGTTCATCACGAGCATCGTCTCGGGACGAGGTCGTCGGGTCACTTGACGCTCCCGGCTGCCAGGCCCGCACGCCACTGGCGTTGCAGCAGGAGGAATCCGAGCACCAGCGGGACGACCGCCAGCAGAGAACCGGTGATCACGAGCGGGCTGTACTGCGGGAACTGGCCCACTCGGGTGCTCCACTGGAACAGGCCGAGGCTCATCGGGAACAGCTTCGGGTCGGTGAGCATCACCAGTGGCAGGAAGAAGTTGTTCCAGATCCCGACGAACTGGAACAGGAACACCGTCACCACGCCGGGCCGCATCATGGGCAGCGCCACGGTGAAGAAGGTCCGCAGTTCGCTCGCCCCGTCGAGCCGAGCGGCTTCCAGCGCCTCGTCGGGTACGGCGGCGTCGGCGTAGACCCTGGCCAGGTACACCCCGAACGGGTTGGTCAGCAGTGGTAGGAACACCGCCAGGAAGGTGTCGACGATCCGCAGTTCCGTTGCCAGCAGGTACATCGGCAGCGCGAGCGCGGTGGTCGGCACCAGCACGCCGGTGAGGGTGAGGGCGAACAGCGTCTTGCGGCCAGCGAAGTCGATCTTCGCCATCGCGTAGCCGCAGGCCGAGCAGATGAGCGCGCCGAGCACCGCGCCGACACCCGCGTAGAGCACGGAGTTGCGGATCCAGACCAGGAAGATGCCGTTCTCCTGGGCGAACAACGCGCTGAGGTTGGCGCCGAGGTTCCACTCGCCGAACTCGAACGCGCTGGTCGTGGAGAAGTCGCCGAGCGACTTGGTGGACGCGGTGACGAGCCAGACCAGCGGCAGCACGGTGTACAGCGCGGTGAGGAGCAGCAGGCCGTGCACCACCGGGCGGGAGGTCCAGCGGGACCGGTCGTGGATGCGCGGTGGTGCGCTGCGGCGTGGTCGGTCCACTGTGGACGTACTCATCGGGACCTCCGGGTCGACAGGCGCATCACGACGGCGGACAGCACGGCCGCCACGACGGCGAGCAGGACGGAGGCCGCGGCGGCGCGGCCGTAGTCACCCGCCACGAAGGCGGCCTCGTACACGTACAGGCTGGGTGTCCAGGTGCTCGACACGGCGCCGGTGAAGTTGCGCAGCACCAGCGGTTCGGTGAACAGCTGGAGCGATCCGATGATCGTGAACACCAGCGCCACGAAGACCGTCGGCCGGATCATCGGCGTCTTGATGAACAGCGCGGTCCGGACGGCGCCCGCACCGTCCACGCGTGCCGACTCCAGCACCTCGCGCGGGATGGCCTGCAGGGCCGTGTAGAAGATGATCATGTTGTAGCCGAGCCACTGCCAGTGCGAGATGTTGACCAGCGCGGGCAGGATGCCCGACTTGCTCAACGGGTCGACGGGCGAGATGGCGTTCAGCGGCCCGATGCCGGGGCTGTACAGGTACGCCCAGATCAGCCCGGCGATCACCGCGGGCACGGCGTAGGGCAGGAACACCGCCAGCGTCCAGACCTGCTTGAGCCGCACGACGGCGCTGTCCAGCAGCAGGGCCAGCACGAGTGCCGCGCCGAGCATGGTCGGCACGTGCACCAGCGCGTAGAGCGCGACGTTGCCGAGGCTCTGGTGGAAGGCGGAGTCGACCACCACGTCGAGGTAGTTGCCGAACGCGACGAAGACCTGCTTCGGGCCACCGAAACCCAGGCCGGACAGGCGTTGGGTGAACAGGCTCAGGTAGAGCGCGTACAGCACCGGCAGGAGCACCGTGCCGAACAGCAGCAGCGCGAACGGACCGGCCAGCAGGAGGCCGGCGGCACCGTGCCGCCGGGGACGGCGGCGGGGACGGCTGCCGGAACCCGAGGTCGCCGGGTCGGCGGGCACGGGTCGCGTGGGGGCGAGAACGCTCATGACCGGGCTCCTTCCAGCACGGAAAGGCCGCGGGCGCGCATGTCGGCCACCGCGGTTTCCTGCACCGCGCGCACCGCGTCGGGCAGGGTGATCCCACCGGTCGTCACGCCGCCGAAGCGGTCGACGATCTTGGAGAACAGCCCGAGCGCGTTCGGCCCCCAGGTCCAGTCCGGGACCCGTTTGGCAGCCTCGTCGAGTACGTCGTAGACCGGGTCGCCGATGAAGTACGTGCCCTTGTACGCCGTCCTGGCGATGGCCCGGTTCGGCAGGTACGCGGGGAAGGGGGTGGTGAAGGTGGCCCCGATCTTGGGCACCTCCGGGTTGGTGCTCAACCAGCGCAGGAAGGTCATGGCCGCCTCGGGTGCCTTGCTCTCCGCGGAGATGCCGAAGGCGGTGCCGCCCTGGACGCCGTTGGAGGGCTGGCCCCACGTCGGCATCGTGGTGACGCCCCACCGGCCGGTGTCCTTGGGGATCGACTTGTTGAGCGTGCCGACGCTCCACGAAGCGCCGAGCAGGCCCCACAAGCGGCCGTCGTGCATGCCGGCGATCCAGTCCTGCGTGCCGTGGTTGATCTTGCCGACCAGACCATCGGTGATCATCGATTGCCAGTAGGCGGCGGTGCGCAAGGTGCCTTCACCCGCGATGTCCACCCGCCACGCGTCGCCGTCGATGGTCCACCACGGGTCGCCCGCCTGCCACGACATGCCCGCGAAGAAGGAGCCGTCGTTGAGCGGCAGCGTGGTGATCCGCGCGGCGGAGTCCACCTTCCGCACGGCGTCCGCGGCCACGCGGAACTCGTCCCAGGTGGTGGGGACCTTGATGCCGTTGGCGTCGTAGAGGTCCTTGCGGTAGTAGAGGACCATGGGCGCGAGGTCCATCGGCACGCCCCACGTCCGGCCGTCCGGACGGACGCCACGCCAGGCGGCGGGGGAGTACCCGTCCTCCAGGTCGGCGAGGTCGTCGGTGAGGTCGCGCAACCCGCCGGTCAACAGGATCTGCGGCAGGCCCTGGTACTCGACGTGCAGGATGTCCGGCGCGTTGTGCGCCCGGATGGCGTTCGTCTGCTGCGCGTAGCCGCCGGAGTTGCCCGCGGCGATCACGCTCAGTTCGACGAACACATCGCGCTGGGAAGCGTTGAACGCGGCGACGTACTTGTCCATGCCGGTGAGCCAGGACCAGATGCGGACCCTGGTCGCCCCTGCGGGTGCGGCCGATGACGAGCAGCCACTGGTCAGGGCGGCAGCGCCGAACGCCGCCGCCGCACCGAGGAGCGTGCGTCGGGTGAGCTGCGGGTATCTGTTTCCGCCGCCCGTCGAAGCCGACGGAGGCCGAGAGTGAAGCGACATTGCCCTCTCCCTGCTGAAGTGATGGTGAACACTCTGACGAGGGGCAGGTCGAGGTCAACGAAGGAATCAGAAACGATCAGAACTGATCAGGACCGAAGTGTGAACACGCTTCTAGTTTCTTGGTCACGATAGTTTCAGTGTTGACCAAAACAAGCTCTCCGGCAGGTTGAGAGCGTTGTCCGCGCAGCTTTCACCACAGCGAAGAGGGCCAACCTCAGGCAACGGACCCGCTGGTGTCCGCGGAGGTGAGGCGCAGGTAGTGGCCATCGGGGTCGTTGACGCGGAAGTCCGTCAAGTGCCACGGACGGTCCTCGACATCGGTCTCGAAGGGCCAACCCGCCGCCCTGACCCGGTCCGCTTCGGCGTGGACGTCGTCCACCTCGATGACGATCTCCACCCCGGTCGGCAGCGAACGCGCTGCCGGGTCGACCACGCGCCAGGTCGGAACGGCGCCGATGCGGACGCCGTCGCGGGCCATGGCGACGTACCCGCGGCGCCGGGTGATCACGGCGAAACCCAGTACGCGGGTGTAGAAGTCCGCACAGGCGTCGAGGTCGGCTACGAAGATCTCCAACCGGAGCGTGGTGGGCATGACGGCCACGCTAGCGCCGTGTTCGGCTGGGTGCGTTGCCGGTGATCGCCGATACCGCCGTCGTCTGGACCTGGCCAGGATCATCGATCGAGCCTGCCCGATCCGCGATCTCGCGGATCTGACCCACGGGCAGGTGATCGAGGCACTGCTCGCGAACCGGTTGAACTCTCCGGCCCCGCTCGTCCGGGTCGACCCCACCGCACCACGATGATCAAATAACCACCCCGCCGACAACCACCCAGAGTTGATCAACCCCAATGTGCGGAATGCCCAGCCGGCACTGGTTGCAACGGTCGGCCGCTTTCCAACTCGTGAGGGCTCCGGGGCGCCGGTCACCGCCTGGACGGTCACGTGGGCCTGCACCGGCAGCCATCACGGGTAACGGGCACCCGCGGTGTGGCAGGGACACCGTCGATGTCCGCACGCCGGATCATTATCCGAAGTGCAATCGTGTTACCGCTAACAACGGGCCTTGGTCGCCTCGTGGTGAATGGCGGCGCGTCGGCCTGCGGCAATCACGGCCGCGAGTGCCGGTCGTGCTCGTCAGACTGTGAACGATTGCCTTCGCCCGGTCAAGAGTCGGCGCAACTTTTTCGTGCCGATGAGGTGTACGTTTGCCTACTGCGCACGATTTGTCGGCACGCCGCCGGGGCCAGGTCGAACCTTGTTCGACAGGCGGCATTCAGGGGCGCTAAAATAAGCGCGTCAATATTTAGCCGGCACTGCGTTGGCGCCGATCGGCGGACTAATTACGGTGAGGCCCTCTCGCTGGCACAGGTCGCCCGGTGGGCCGAACGGGGCAACTTCCCGACCGGTCCGGCGACCTGCCACGGTGATGACCCCTGGTCGGACTCTTCTTGGTCGAAGTGCTCAAAGTTAGCGCTCACATTTAGCTTTGACCCTTCTCGTCCGTCATAGTTTCATTGGTGTGACCAGGCCGCGACGTTCCCACGATTGCTCACCGACCCATGCCCCGCTCCTCGGGCATGGGTTCGGTAGACAAGTCCATAGCAGACCTCTCTATTTCGGTGGCCCCGGCGGTAGTGACGATGGGTCCGATGATCGGTGTATCGCCGCAGACGCGACACCCGAGAAAGGGGTTTCTTGATGCGTCAGAACAGCCCTCCCACACTATCCCGGCGCTTCGCCCGCGCAGCGCTGGCCGGGGCCACACTCCTC
>JBDSAJ010000027.1:0-2824 GCA_039922235.1 Umezawaea sp. | reverse complement strand
CGGTGGTACCAACACCGAGACCGCGGTGCTGTTCGACCCGCCCGCGGGCCAGTACACCGCCGTGATCGTCAACTACGACCAGGCGAGCGCGACCGTCGACGACTGGTCCGGTGGCCGGGTCGAGTTCGCCCCGCCGGTGCCCGCCACGTACGGCCCGAAGGAGTCGTACCAGCTCACGTGCAAGGACCGCGGAGGCCGCATCGTCGGCCTCGCGGACGTGTTCGTGGACCGCGGCCAGACCGTCGACGTCGGCGCCGTGTGCACCGACTCGGCCCGCGCCACGAAGCAGCGCAAGCGCTAGCGGACTGACGGGTGCGGGGCCTTCCGGTGCTTCCGGGAGGCCCCGCACCCGTTCCGCTCAACCCTCGATCCGCCCGTCGGCCGGGGCCCGCAGCAGGTAGGCGAGTGCCGCGCTCGCGAGCAGCACGCATGCCGGGGTGAGCGCTCCCGGCACGTCTTCCCAGAGCTGGCGCACGATGGCGTCGCGGTACAGGTCCCCCGGAAGGAACTGCATACCGGGGGACTGGACCTCGGGTGGGGTCAGTGCCCACACCACGCCGCCGAACACGGCGGCCGTCACCGCCACCACCTGGTCCCGTCGGACCACCGCCCACACCAGCAGTCCGAAGCAGACGGCCACCGAGGTCGGGTCCGGCCACGACTGCGTGCCGTATTCCGGCAGGTGCGGCGGCAACCGCTCGAACGACCCGGTGTACCGCGTGACCGGCTCCAGCCTCACGGCGTTGAACCGGTCGACCAGGTCGCCGACGGCGAACACGAGCACGCCGAGCCCGGTGCCCAGCAAGGGCGCCCACCCCTCGGTGCCCGTCACCAGGAACCCGAACAGCGCCGCCAGCAGCAGTCCGGGCAGCAGCACCTCGCGGACCTGGGTGACCTGGAGCAGGAACAAGGGGAAGAGTTCGTCCGCCTGCGACATCTCGTATCCCCTCGACATCGTGAACGACGTCGAGGGCAGGAACCAGTCGAGCCACCACGGCGCGCTGGGCAGCACCACGAGCAGCCCCGCGGCCACGGTGAGCCACCAACCGCGCAGCCACCACGCCGCGGTCACGAGCAGCCCGGCCGTCGGGAGCAGCGCGCTCGGCGCGACGATCGCCCACCAGTGCACGTCCGCGGGCCAGATCTCCGTCGCCACCCCCAGCGACGTCCACACCGCGCCGAGCACCAGCGGTGGTACCCATCGAGCGATCTTCGCCATCCATCCCCCCGAAGCCGTGACCCCACGTGATCATCCCGTGGCGGTCGGATCGGGGGATCAGCAGGTGGGTGGCAGCCAACCCGGTCGGGCGACGACCTGCTCGGGGGAGACCGTCATGGCGTTCGGCCGCTCCGGTGTGCCGAAGCTGAACCCGACCAGGCTGCCGGGGCACGTGCGCAGTGCGCTCGGGCCGCCATTGGTTCCGCTGCCGCGCCACGCGACCGGGTCCAAGCCCACCCGCCACACCTTCCAGTGCGCCTCGCCGTCGCGGTGGCCGTCGCACGGGTCGCCCGCGGGCAGGCCGTCGACTCGGCAGACGTAGTCGAGGTCGCCGTACGGCCCGGTTCCGGTGCCCGTGCGCACCGCGAAGCCCGCCTGTCGCAGTGCGGTCCGGGCGTCTCGCGGATCACCGGCGGCGCACCGCACCACGACGCCGGAGCCGGTGTCGACCGCGACCGTCACCCCCTCGCACGCTCCTGCGGCGTCGGCGGGCGCGACGGCGGTGGCGAGCAGGGTGACCACCAGGAAGCCGAGAGCACTGGGGGAGAACACCGATCGCACCCTACGTCCGCTGCTCCGGACGCGCTCCGCGAACGCTGATCGGTGCGGCAGTAGCGCAGATCACTAGGCCCAATGCCAGTAATCGGTCTGCTTGATCGATGTTCGCCTCTTATGTCCGGATGAGGGGTCTTGTGAGTCGATCATCGTCGTCCCAGGATGGTGACCTCAATCAGGCGTCACCCGATCGGGTGATCATGCCGATTGTCCGAAGAGGACCGACCAGGTCTTCTCGGCAGCCGAAAGGTTCGTTCTCGTGGCACGCAGAGGCCTCATCGCCGTTCTCGCCCCGCTCGCCCTGGCCGTCACCTTCGTGACCACGGGCGGCGGCACCGCCCAGTCGCAGGTGCCGACCCAGAGCCCGATCAACGTCACCGCCGGCTCGCTGCGGCTCGACCCGAAACAGCCCGAGCTGAAGGTCTCCTACGGCCACTCGGACCTTGAGCTGGAGTACATCCGCAAGGACGCGGACACCGCGACCGGGTGCACGACCCGCAACGCCGAGGAGACCGAGGAAGCCATCGTCGCGCCCGGCGCGGGCCACGTCACCGTGGCCGGTGTCCGGTACGACCTGGTGCAGTTCCACTTCCACACGCCGTCCGAGCACCGCTTCCAGGGCCGTTCCACCCCGCTGGAGATGCACCTCGTGCACCGCAGCGCCGAGGGCAAGCTCCTGGTGATCGGCGTTCCGCTGCGAGCGGGCCGCTCGTCCACCGTGGACAAGGTGCTGGCGAACCTCGTGCCGGAGTGCGGCGAGAACCACCAGGTTCGCGACGTCGACCTGAGGTCGCTGCTGCCCGCGAACCTCACCACGTTCCGCTACAACGGCTCGCTGACCACCGCGCCGTTCACCGAGGGCGTCCAGTGGTTCCTGGCGCAGGAGATGACCGTGTCGCAGGCGACCATCACCCGGTTCCAGGGTCTGTTCACCAGCGGCAACTCCCGCGCGGTCCAGCCGCTCAACGGCCGGTCCGTCACGGTGGTCCCGCACATCTGAGTGGTGGCGGGGCCGTTCGAGGAAGTGAACGGCCCCGCCTGCTCAATTGG
>JBDSAJ010000026.1:0-9742 GCA_039922235.1 Umezawaea sp. | reverse complement strand
GGAGCTTGTTGTTGAAGCGGCCGACCTTGCCCGCGAACATCGCCTGCCTGCCGGGCAGCAGCTCCGTTTCCGCGACGTGCGCGGGCGCGCCGAAGAACACCAGCTGGAGCTCGTTCAGGCCGTCGGTGATGGTCGCCTCGAACATGTACCCGCGCCGGTTCTTCATCGCGCGCTTCTTGCCCGTCTTGACCTTGGCCTGCACGGTCACGTGCTCGCCCAGCTCCAGGCTCGCGATCTCGGTCAGCTTCCCGCGCTCGTCGTACCGGCGCGGGTAGTGCCGCAGCAGGTCGCCGATCGTCAGCAGGCCGAGCCCGGCCTCCAGCGCGTCGGCGCTCTTCTTGCCGAGCACCGACACCAGCTTCTCGTCAAAGGTGGTCATCGCCGCCCATTCAACTACTCGACACCGACAAAAATGACCGTGTCCGGCTGGCCGCCCTGGTAGACGGTCAGCTCGACCTCGGGATGGCTCAGCCGGAGGTGGTCCTCCAGCAGGTCCGGGAGGTCTTCCGGGGCGTCGGCGCCGAGCACCACGGTCACCAGTTCACCGCCGCCGCCGAGCATCCGGTCGACCAGGCGGCACGCGAGGTCGCCGATGGCGTTCGCGCCTGCCGGGCCGGGCTCGATCAGGACGACCTCGCCGTCGATCATCCCGAGCAGGTCGCCCTGTTCCACGCGGCCGACCCAGGTGATGCCCTCGCGGTCCGACACGGCCAACTCGCCGCGGCGGGTCGCGGCGGCGGCCTCGGCCATCGCCACCACGTCATCGCCCGCGCGGCGGGACGGGTCGTGCACGGCGATGGCGGCGAGCACCTGCACCGGTGACGCGGTCGGCACGACCACGACGTCCTGCCCTGCCGCGACGGCCTGCGTGACGGCCTCCTCGAGGTGGTCGCGCAGGCCTGGTGCGCCGGGCAGGACGGTGACCTGGCGGGCGCGGGTGCTGACGAGCACGGCCAGCAGGTCCGCCGGGGTCGGGGACTCCACGGCGGCCAGGTCGACCACGACGGCACCTTCGGCGCGGAACAGCTCGGCCGCTCCCCCGCCGCTGACCAGCACGACGACCGCGCGGTCGCGCACGAAGCGGGTGGCCTGCGCGGCGATCTGGTCGGCGAACCGGGCGACGGTGATGCGGTGCGGCCTGCCTGCGCCGATGCCCGCCTCGACGGCCGCGCCGATGTCGTTGCAGTGCACGTGGACGGTCCACAGGTCGACACCGTCGCCGACCACGGACACGCAGTCGCCGAGTCCGCCGAGCGCGGCGCGCAGGCCGTCGACCCCCGCCTCCGTCGTGCCGTCGAGCAGGTACATGACCTCGTACTCGAACTCGCTGGAGCCCGCTTCCCGGCCGGTCGTCAGCGATTCCGGGGTCCTCGGCAGCACCGGGACGACCTCGGTCCGCTCCTCGCGGCCGGTGACGACGGCGGCGAGTGTGTCCAACAGCACCAGGAGCCCCCGGCCGCCCGCGTCGACGACGCCCGCCTTCGCGAGAACGGCCAGTTGGCGGGGGGTGTCGGCGAGTGCGGCGGCACCGGCCTTCGCGGCCGACGTGATCACGTGCTCCAGGTCGTCCGGGCCGTCCGCCGCGGCCTCGGCGGCGGCGTGCAGCACCGTCAGCACGGTGCCCGCGACGGGCTTGGACACGGCGGCGGTGGCGAGTTCATCAGCCCGACGCAACGCCTGCCGCAGCGCGCCGCCGGACATCGTGGAGGCCCCCTGGACGGTCTCCGCGAGCCCGCGCAGCACCTGGGAAAGGATCACCCCGGAGTTGCCGCGCGCACCCGCCAGCGCGCCCCTGGCCAGCGCCGCGAGGGACGTGCCCGCCTCGTCGCGGGCTTCCGCCGGTGCCCGCAGCAGCGCGTCCAGCGCCGACCGCATGGTCTGCAGCAGGTTCGTGCCGGTGTCGCCGTCGGGAACGGGGTAGACGTTGATCCGGTCGATCGCCTCGCGGTTCGCGTCCAGGGATCGCACGCAGGCGTCCGCCCATTGACGCACCGCACCAGCATCGAGGACCTGCATGGCGGGAGCGTATCCACCCGTGCCGACAGCACCCCAGTTTGGTCGTGGCACCGCACACCGGTTACCCTCATCGTTGTTGCCATGCCCGGCTGAGGCTTGTGCACGCTTGCGCGCCCGCCGGGGCGTGAGTACGAAATGAGCAACCCTAAGGAGTGGCTGACGTGGCTGCCGTGTGCGACGTCTGTAACAAGGGGCCGGGCTTCGGCCATTCTGTCTCGCACTCACACCGGAAGACGAACCGCCGGTGGAACCCGAACATCCAGTCCGTGCGCGCGAAGGTTTCCTCCTCGCAGCGCCAGCGGCTGAACGTGTGCACCTCCTGCATCAAGGCGGGCAAGGTCGTGCGCGGCTGATTTCCGGCTGTTGACCGAGGCCCGGACGCTACGGCGTCCGGGCCTCGGTCTTTTTCGTGGTCAGCGTGATGGCTCCGGCCAGCAGCGCGCCCATCCCGCCGATCGCGAACGCCCAGCGCGGCCCGAGCAGGCCGACGACACCGGCCGACACGACGGTGCCGGCGAGGTTCGCGGTGATGATCAGCGAGCTGGCGGCCGCGAACACCCGGCCGCGCAACGCTTCCGGCGTGCGCAACCGGACCAGACCCTGCTGTGCCACGCCCTGGACGCCGTTCGCACCACCGCCGAACAGCCAGCCGACGGCCGTCGTGGCCACGGCGGGGAACGCGGCGGGCAGGCACACGGCCAGCCCGATCACGCAGCCACCGAACCCCAGTGCCAGCACCAGCCCCCGCTCGGAGCCGATCCTCCCGACGAGCCGGGCGCCGATCAGCACGCCGACCACCCAGCACGACTGGAGCAGGCCCATCGTGACCGCGTCGCCGTGCAGGACGTCCACGACGTAGAACGGGTCGGCGACGTTGATCAGGACGATGCAGCCGATCGCGAACGCCATCCCACCCACCGCGACCAGCAGCACCCGGTCCGTGCGCACGAAAGCCAGCCCTGCCATGGCGTGCGACCCGGCAGACGGGTGCTCGCGGGGTTCGCCGCGCGGGTCCCGTTCGGCCCGCACGGGCACCAGCGCCAGCGCTTCGACCAGGAACGTGCCCGCGTCCACGAACAGCGCGCTCCGGAAGCCGACGGTGGCGATCAGCAGCGCCCCACCCGCGGACCCCGCCAGCATCCCCACCGTCCGCCCGGTGGCCAGCCACGAGTACCCGCGCGTCGCACCGTCCTCGCCGACGATCTTCGGCACCAGCGACGACGCCGCCGGGTTGGCGACCGCCTGGCCGCAGCCCTGGACCACCAGCAGCCCCACCACCACCGGCAGCAGGTCGAGGAACACCGCGATCCCCGTCAGCGCCACGCCTTGCAGCAGCAGCGCGGCGATCAGCAGCCGCCGGTTCCGCAGCCGGTCCACCAGCAGACCGGCCAGCGGCGCCCCCAGTGCCACCGGGACCATGCTCGCCACCAGCACCCCGGACACCGCCAGCGGACTGATCCGCTGGGCGTGCAGCAGCAGCACGATGAGCGAGACCGAGTTGCCGAACGCCGACACCGTCGCCCCACCGCAGACCAACAGCAAATCCCGTTTCCCCCACATCGCCCGGACGCTAGCCGTCGGGCGATCGCGGGGATGGAGAATTTTCCGGTGGCGGAACGGCCTCCCGAATGACCGGATCGATGATCGTGATCACCGCAGCGACTGGAAGTAGTCCAGGACCTTCCGGCTCTCCAGCACCGACGGCGTGCTGAGCTCCAGCACCTCCGCCTCGTACGCGGCCAGGTCGCCGTCGCCGAGCAGGGTGTCGCGCAGGGACAGCGCATCGCGCAGCGCGAAGTTCCCGCCCATGCCACCGGACGGCAGCATCGGGTGGACGGCGTCGCCGAGCAGGGTCACCCGGCAGGTCGGCCACGGGTCGGCGGGCGGCACGTACTCCAGTTCCCCGATGGCGGTGTTGTCCAGGTCGGCCGACGCGACCAGGTCGTGCAGCAGCGGGTGCCAGCCGGTCGGGAGCGTCCAGTCCTCGGCGGTCGGCGGCAGCAGCATCACCCAGCGCAGGTAGCTCTCCACGTCCGGCAGCCGCACGTCCGGCGCCAGGTCGGCGGCGGCCTCTCGCGGCGGCCTGCGGAAGGGCATCTTGCCGAGGAACAACTGGTGGTCGCCGTCGGTCACGACCGTGCCGCGACCGGGCACGAGGTCGGCGAAGCGACCGGCGAGCGGCGTCCGACCGATCACTCCGCGAATGCCCGTGCGCTGCCGGTCCGCGGGCCCGATCAGTTGCCCGCGCACGGCCGAGCCGATCCCGTCGGCACCGACCAGCACGTCGCAGTCCACCTCCGCACCGTCGGCGAAGGTCGCCCGAACCGTGCCGTCGGCCAGTTCCGCGTACCCGGTGAAGTGGCTGCCGAAGCGCACGTCGAGCCCGGCCAGCAGCACGTGGCGCAGGACGTGGCGATCCACCACGGTGGCTTCCAGCGACTGGTTCAGCGGCTCGTCCTCGTCCAGGCCGATGACGTTCAGCTGGGGATCGAGCAGCCGCCCCGGCCCCTTCAGCTCGCCGCTCGTGGCGTCCAGCAGCGCGTGCAGGCGCGAGGGCAGGCACTCCTTCAGCGCGGCCCAGCCCGGACCTCCCAGCCCGATCCGGTATCCCTGGAACCGGGCTTCCACGGCCGCGTCCCGCTCGTGCACCCGGACGTCCACCCCTGCCTGCGTCAATCCCTGGGCCAGGCACAGCCCTCCCAGGCCGGCACCGATCACGACCACTCTCACGGCGTTCCCCCTCGAGATCGAAGTGAACTAAGTTCACGTGAACAAAGTTCACCCTACCCCTGAACCGGCGAATGGCAAGCTGTCCACATGTCACGGCGGGACGAAGTGCTTCAGGCCGCGTTGGACCTGCTCGACGAGGTAGGCCTCGACGGTCTGACCACGCGCAAGCTCGCCGACCGGCTCGGCGTGCGGGCGGGAGCGCTGTACCGGCACTTCGACAGCAAGCAGGCACTGCTCGACGCGATGGTCGAGCACATCGCGGCAGGCGGGCGGAACACCCCGCCGACGTCGGACGACTGGGATGACCGGCTGGCCGCCCTGGCGTTCGCCATGCGGGACGGGATGCTCACCCGCCGGGACGGCGCCCGACTGGTGGCCACGATGCACGTACCGGGCCCGGCCGCCGTCGCGGAGTTCGACCGGATGATCGGCTCGCTGGTGAGCGCCGGGGCGACCAACGCCGTCGCCGCGACCGCGACCGACACGGTGTTCGCCTACGTCAACGGGTTCACGATCGAGGAGCAGGCCCGCAAGTCCGGCCGGATCGGCCGCGAACAGCTGGACCGGGAGTTCCGGGCGGGCTTGAAGCTGATCATCAACGGCGTCCGGGCCGCGATCGAAGCCGCTGAGCACGAGGAAAAGCCGCTCGACGGCGATCCCGTCGAGCGGCTTCGGCGAACAGCGACTCCCTAGGGCAGCTTCCAGTCGATCGGTTCCGCGCCCTGCCCCTGGAGCAGTTCGTTGGCCCGGCTGAACGGCTTGGAGCCGAAGAACCCGGCGTGCGCGGAGAGGGGGCTCGGGTGGGCCGACTCGATGCACGGGATGGGGTCGAGGAGTGGCTTGAGGTTGCGGGCGTTGCGGCCCCACAGGATGGCGACCATGGGCTCTTCGCGGGCCGCCAGTGCGCGGATGGCCTGCTCGGTGACCTGCTCCCAGCCCTTGCCCTGGTGGGAGTTGGAGGCGCCGGGCCGGACCGTCAGCGACCTGTTGAGCAGCAGCACGCCCTGCTCGGTCCACGGCGTGAGGTCGCCGTTGGACGGCATGGGGTAGCCGAGGTCCTCGACGTACTCCTTGTAGATGTTGACCAGGCTCTTGGGGATCGGGCGGGTCTCGGGGGACACCGAGAAGCTCAGGCCGACGGCGTGGCCCGGTGTCGGGTACGGGTCCTGGCCGACGATGAGGGCGCGCACCTCGTGGAAGGGCTGCTGGAACGCGCGGAGCACGTTCTCGCCTGCCGGGAGGTATGTGTGGCCTGCGGCGACTTCGGCGCGCAGGAACTCGCCCATTGCGGCGATGCGGTCGGAAACGGGGGCGAGTGCTTCAGCCCATCCGGTTTCCACGATCTCGTTCAGGGGACGTCCAGGCACAGCGCGTGACCCTATCTCAGTCGATCCTGCGGAGTTCCTTGCGGTACAAGGCGATGTTGGCGACGTACCGGTCCACCGCGAACTGCCAGGCGCGTTCCGGCACGACGTGCCCCGGTCGCACCTTCGCGGGCACGCCGAGCGCCATCGAGCGGGCGGGCACGTGGCCCTCGAACGACACCACGGCTCCCGCGCCGACGATCGCGCCTTCCTCGACCACGGCGCCGTTCAGCACGACCGAGCCGGACGCGATGAGGCAGCGGTCCGCGATGGTCGCGCCCTCGATGTGGACGTTGTGCCCGATGACGCACTCCTCGCCGATCTGCGCGGGGTGCACTTCGGTGCAGTGGATGACGGTGCCGTCCTGCACGCTGGTGCGCGCGCCGATCTCGATGCGGCCGTAGTCGCCGCGCAGCACGGCCTGCGGCCACACCGACGCGAACGCCGCGATCTTCACGTCACCGATCACGGTGGCGTCGGGGTGGACGTACGCCTCCGGGTGGATCTCGGGTTCGTACTTCCCCAGCGCGTAGATCGCCACGACTGCGTCCTCCTCAGTACGTCATCCCACGTGGCGGATGCGGATGCCGCGCAGGAGGACCGGGTTCGACCACCCCTGACCGTAGAGCACGCCGTCCACGGAGTCGCCCGCCTCGTTCTCGTCGAGCACGGCGGACCCTCGGGCCACGCCGAGCAACGCGCTGTGCGGCCCGGCGGGCACCCCGGACAGCGCGCGCGGCAGGTACTGGCGGGCCAGCACGTGCCCGTCGCTGGGGCGGACGACGACCCACGGCGTGGTCAGGCCCGCCGGGGCGGGCACCAGCCGCACCGGGATCCACTGTGGATCCGAAGTGAGCAGCGCGTTCGCCCGGCGGGCGTACAACCGTTGCCACCACTGGGCCAGCGGTGGTGTGGACGGCGGGCGCGGCGGTTCCGCGTAGTCGGGGTCGACGAGCACGGAGGCGGGCGCGGCGTGTTCCTGCCGCAGCGCGACCGGTTCCTCGCCCGCGACGCGCAGCAGCGGCGGGTGGGCGGTGACGAGTTCGGCCGCGAACGGGACGCCGTCGGCCCGCAGTTGTGCGGGCGCGTCGCCGCAGGCGATCCGGAACACCTGCCGCACCTCGCCGTCACGGGTCGGGGAGAGCGCGACGACCGGCACGATCCGCGGCACCCGCGACGACGAGGCCCAGCGGACCTGCGCCCACACGGGTTCCACGGGCGCGGACCCGGTGTCGTCCACGGCGACGTGCCTGCCCGGCGGTTCCTCGAACCGGGGGCGGGTGGTCTGCCAGAACAGGACGCCGAACACGACGGCGGCCAGGAGCGTGAGCCACGGGTTGCCGCTGGCGAACCAGGTGAGCGCACCGATCACGACCGGCACCACGACGGCCCACGCCGTCTCCCAGCCGCGCCGCAGCGTCCGCTCGCTGAGCACCAGCGGTCGATGGGTCCAGTCCACCGGCGGCTCCCCCCGAAGATCGAGACCTCAACCTACCGCCGAAGAGCGGCTCAGGGCACGAGAACCTTGCCGAAGCAGATGCTGTCGGGGTGGTCGCGGTAGGTGCCGAAGTTCGGCATCCGCTCGTACCCGCTGCTCTGGTAGAGCGCGATGGCCTCGGGCTGCCTGGTGCCGGTCTCCAGCACCAGCCGGGTGCGGCCCGCCGCGACGGCGGAGCGCTCGATGTCCGCCAGCACCTGCCGCGCCAGCCCGCGGCCGCGGGCGAAGTCGCTCACGTACATGCGCTTGATCTCGGCGTCGCCCGCGACCAGCGGGTGTTCCGGGGTCTCGTCGTGCGCGCGCCAGCCGCCGCAGGCGACTGGCACGCCGTCGAGGTAGCCGACGACGAAGTACCCGTGGGGCGCGGCGAACTCGGCCGGGTCCACGGGCGTGATGTCCTCGTCGCCGTAGCGCTCCACGTAGACCTGCTGGACGCTGCTGATCAACTTCACGGCGTCTGGATGGTCATACGTGACCGTGCATAGTTCCATAGTCGACACGGTACCTACCGCCAGTGCTCCCAACCAGGGGGTTTTTCGTACGGGCGGCCGTCGACCGTCACTCCCCCGCCGTGCCGGACGGACCCGATCACCTGCCAGTCCTCTGGCACGACGGCGGGATCGGGGAACGTCGCCGCGAGGGCGTGGTCCTCGCCACCGGTGAGCACCCAGTGCCGGGCGTCCGCACCCAGCGCGGAGGCCACGTCGACCAGCCGGGAGTGCACCTCCAGCAGTTCGGTGCGGATGTCGATGCCGACCCCGGACGCATCGGCGATGTGGCCGAGGTCGGCCAGCAGGCCGTCGGAGGTGTCGACCATCGCGGTCGCGCCAGCCCGAGCGGCCTGCGGACCCGCCGGGTACGGCGGCTCCGGTGCGCGCTGGGCGCCCACGACGGCGACCGGCGAGCGGAAGCCGCGGCTGAGGACGGCGAGACCGGCGGCCGCCCAGCCGAGCTTGCCGCACACCGCGACGACGTCGCCGACCTGCGCGCCGGACCGCTTGACCGGCTCCAGTCCACCCAGGTCGCCGAGCGCCGTAATGGAGATCACCAGTGTCTCGGAGCTCACCATGTCGCCGCCGACCACACCGGCGCCCGCGACGGCGGCTTCCTGCCACAAACCGGAGGTGATGCCGTCGACCACGCTCGTGGGCGTGTCCGCCGGGCAGGCGAGTCCGATGAGGAGCGCGGTCGGCATCGCACCCATGGCGGCGATGTCGGCGAGGTTGACCGCGGCGGCCTTCCGCCCGACGTGCTCGGGGGAAGACCAGTCGAGTCTGAAGTGGACGTTCTCGACGAGCACGTCGGTCGACGCCACCACCCGGCCGTCGGGCGCGGCGACGACGGCCGCGTCGTCACCGGGCCCGAGCAGCGTGGAGGGCGGCTGCGTCCGACCGGCCGTCACCCGACGGATGAGACCGAACTCACCCACTTCAGCGACCGTGTCCGCGTCCTGCGGCGGTTCCGGACGCAAGATTGCCTCCCGTTCTGAGCATTCGGAACTCCAACTGCGGTACGTTGCTGGTCAAGTTCCTACCCCGACCTAACCTGTCGCGACGAAGGGGCACGCCGTGGTGCACGCATACATCCTCATCCAGACCGAGGTCGGGAAGGCAGCCGCCGTCGCGGGGGAGATCGCCGGGATTCCGGGTGTCTCGTCCGCGGAGGACGTCACAGGTCCTTATGACGTGATCGTCCGGGCGGACGCCGAGACCGTCGACCAACTCGGCCAACTGGTGGTAGCCCGCATCCAGAACGTGGAGGGGATCACCCGTACCCTGACCTGCCCAGTGGTCAACTTGTAGCGACGTGTTGTCATAGGGCTGTGCCACAGGATCAGCCGACCGAATCCGAGTCCGTCTCGTCGTTGCCCCGACCGCTGCTCGCCGTGGCCATTGGCCTCCCGGTGCTGCTGGCGATCGCGGTGGCGGCGGTCGGGCTCGTTCTCGGCACGTCGGGTGCTGCCGACCCCGCGTCGCCGAGCGCCACCAACTCCGGCCCGCTCGCGCTCGTGCCGGTGACCGCTCCCGCCGCGGAGTCCCCCGAGTGCACGACGCTGCTGGGGAAGCTCCCGCTGAGCCTGGTCTCGGACGGGGCGACGCTGCCGCGCCGCGAACTCGCCACGCCCGCACCCGCG
>JBDSAJ010000025.1:0-3445 GCA_039922235.1 Umezawaea sp. | reverse complement strand
ACCCCGGACGTGACGGTGCCCCGTGTGGCCGACCACACGGGGCACCGCCACACGGGTTCGGCTACTCCTGGGGCTGCTGCAGCGAGCGCGGCGTGGTGGGCTGCTGCTCGCCCCCGATTTCCGCGCGCGGCTCCGCGGGAGCGACCGCTGCGGCCCGGCTGGTGGCCAGCGGTCCCGGCACCTCCTGGCGGGCGACGGCCTCCGCGGCCCGGACCGCTTCCAGGACGTGCGGGTCCGGGGCGGTGTCGAACCACGCGGCGATCGACTCGTCGTTCTCCTCCGGCGCCACGGCGGGGCCGGTGTCGGCGGGCGGCTCGTAGCGGAACACGCCGTCGTCACCCTGCTTGCCCAACGACCGCGCGAACCCCTCGAGGGCCTTGCCGAAGTCCGACGGGATCATCCACACCTTGTTCGCGTCGCCCTGCGCCATCTGCGGCAGCGTCTGCAGGTACTGGTAGGCCAGCACCTCCGGAATGGGCTTCCCGGCCTTGATCGCGGCGAACACCTTCTCGATCGCCTTCGCCTGGCCCTGCGCCTGCAGGTAGCGGGCGGCACGTTCACCCTGCGCGCGCAGGATCGCGGACTGCCGCTCGGCCTCGGCGTTGAGGATCGCGGCCTGCTTGCCGCCCTCCGCGGACAGGATCGCCGCCTGCTTCTGGCCCTCGGCGGACTTGATCGCCGCTTCCCGCTGGCCCTCGGCGGTGAGGATCATGGCGCGCTTCTCGCGGTCGGCGCGCATCTGCTTCTCCATCGAGTCCTGGATGGAGGGCGGCGGGTCGATCGCCTTGAGCTCCACGCGGGCCACGCGGATGCCCCACCGGCCGGTGGCCTCGTCCAGGACACCGCGCAGCTGGTTGTTGATCGAGTCGCGGGAGGTCAGCGTCTCCTCCAGGCTCATGCCGCCGACCACGTTGCGCAGCGTCGTCGTGGCGAGCTGCTCGACACCGACGATGTAGTTGGAGATCTCGTACACCGCGGCGCGCGGCTCGGTGACCTGGAAGTACACGACGGTGTCGATCGACACGGTCAGGTTGTCCTGGGTGATCACCGGCTGCGGCGGGAACGACACGACCTGTTCACGCAGGTCGATGCGGGCGCGAACCCGGTCGATGAACGGCACCAGGATGTTCAGGCCGGGTGCGGCGGTGTTGCGGTAGCGGCCGAGTCGCTCGATGACCGCCGCGGTCGCCTGGGGGATCACCAGGACGGACTTCGCGGCCACGATCAGCACGAACAGGACGACGACGGCGATGACGATTAGCGTGGTCAACTCTCCAGCCTCCACTCAGGACTCGGCGAGTACCACTGCGGTCGCGCCCGAGATCTCGAAAACTGTGACTTCCGTGCCCGGTTCCAGCACGCGGTGGTCCAGCGACCGCGCGGACCAGATCTCCCCGTGGAGCTTCACCCGCCCGCCGTGGCCGTCGACTCGGTCGACCACGACGGCCCGGTTGCCGATCAGCGCTTCCACGTTGCTCTTGAGCCCTTGCCCGATCTCCAACCGCCGCTTGAGCATCGGCCGGGCGCCGACGATCAAGGCGATCGAGGCGACAGTGAACACCACGACGCTGAGCACGACGCCGGCACCCAGCGCTGCCGCTCCCGCCCCGCCCAGTGCCGCGAGACCCAGCATGAGCAGCACGAAGTCGCCCGAGAGCACTTCGGCGCCGACGAGCACCACGCCGATGATCAGCCAGATGAGGGCGGCCATGGCCCCATGCTTACACCAAAGAGGGAACCCGGACCGGTGCGACGCGACGGATTCACCGTCCCGCACCAGCGCCACTCACCCCTGGGAGCACCGCAGCGGGATTCACCCTGCGACACCAGGGTTGGCGTCACCCCTCCGGCACTGCGGTCGGATTCACCCTGCCGCACCACAGTGGGATTCACTCCCCTGGGACTCCGCCCGATTCACTCCTCCGGAACTCCGCCCGATTCACTCCTCCGGAGTGGTCACGAAGTCGATCAACCGCTCCACCGCGCCGATCAGGGGTGTCTCCAGGTCCCGGAACCCCCGAACCCCGGCCAGCACCCGCGCCCAGCCCTCGTAGGACTCACCCCAGCCCAGCGCGGCGCACACCCCCTCCTTCCACGGCGTCCCGCGCGGCACCACCGGCCACGCCGCGATCCCGACGGAGGAGGGTTTGACCGCCTGCCACACGTCCACGTAGGGGTGGCCGGTGACCAGCACGTTGTCGTCGCGCACCGCGGACACCAGCCTGGTCTCCTTGCTGCCGGGGACCAGGTGGTCGACCAGCACGCCCAGGCGGCGGTGCGGGGCGGTGCCGAACTCCGCGATCCGGTCGGACAGCACGTCCACGCCGTCCAGCGGCTCCACGACGACACCTTCGACCCGCAGGTCGTGCCCCCACACCCGTTCCACCAGTTCCGCGTCGTGCAGGCCCTCGACCCAGATGCGACTGTCGCGGGCGGTGCGCGCCCGCCGCCCGGCCACGGCGACCGACCCGGACGCCGTGCGCGCGGGCGCGGCCTTCGCCGGGAGAGGCTTGGTGAGGGTGACGGGTTTCCCGTCGACCAGGAACCCGGCCGGGTTCAGCGCGAACAACTTCTGCCGCCCGTGCCGGTCCTCCAGCACCACGTTGCCGTACTCGAACCGCACGACCGCGCCGCAGAACCCCGTCACCGGGTCCTCCACCACCAGGCCGGGGTCCGCGGTCAGCTCGGGAACGGTCTTGCGCTTGCGGTGGGCCAGCACGTCACGGCCGTAGTCCTCGGATCGCACGGCCAGCGACGCTAGCGGTCACCCGGACGGATGATGCGGTGCCACGCCGGGGAGAACACCGACAGCGCCCGGCACCACGCCAGCAGCCGGTCACCGTCCACCACCCCCGAGAGCGCCTCGGCGCGGGCGTGCGGGTCGCCGCCGTCGAACGCGAAGTCGACCGCGTCGAACGCCGGGTCCCCCACGCACGGCCTCGGGTCGATCACCACCAGCCCGCGCTTACCGGCGTCCAGGACGTTGTCGGGGTGCAGGTCGCCGTGCAGCAGCACCGGTGTCACCGGGTCGTCCGCCAGCGCCAGCGCGGCGGAGTGCCAGCGGTCGTAGTAGCCGGGCTGTTGGCGTCGCAGCATCGCGAACAGGAAGTCCACCCGGTCGGCCAGCGGCCGGAACCCCTCCGGTGCGGGCCTGCGCAGCCCGGTCAGCAGTTCCACGACCTTCGCGTCGGACGCGCCCCAGGCGGGGGTGCCCGGTACCAGGCCCTCCAGCAGCAGCGCCCCTTCGCCGAGGTCGGCCTCCAGGACCCGCACCACCACCGGCGACGACGCCCACGCCGTGAGCGCGGCGTGTTCCTCGGCGGCGAGGTCCGGGTCGGGCGTCAGCTTGAGCACCACAGGTGTGGTACCACGCCTGTGGCAGTACAGGGTGTGCGACGTGCCGCCGCCCAACGGCCGCACCACCGTCAGCTCCCACCGCGCCGCC
>JBDSAJ010000024.1:0-8420 GCA_039922235.1 Umezawaea sp. | reverse complement strand
GCCGCCCGCTACCAGGGCACCCTGCTGACGGCGGACCCGCTGCGGACGTTCGGGCACACCAACTTCGCGACCGAGTCGTCCGGCCGCCAGTCGGTGCGGCTCAACTCCACCGGTCAGTTCGTGGAGTTCACCTCCACCAACCAGTCCAACTCCATCGTCGTGCGCAACTCCATCCCGGACGCGCCGGGCGGTGGCGGCATCGACGCCACGATCAGCCTGTACGTCAACGACACCTTCGCCCAGAAGCTGACGCTGTCGTCGAAGCACAGCTGGCTCTACGGCAACGTCGACGGCCCCGAAGCGCTGACCAACACGCCACAGGCCGACGCGCGGCGGCTGTTCGACGAGTCGCACGCGCTGCTCTCGGCGAGCTACCCGCCGGGCACCAGGTTCAAGCTCCAGCGCGACGCGTCCGACACGGCGTCGTTCTACGTCCTGGACCTGATCGACCTGGAACAGGTCGCGCCGGCGACGAGCCAGCCCGCGGGCTGCACGTCGATCACGGCCTACGGCGCGGTCGCGAACGACGGGGTGGACGACACGGACGCGATCCAGCGGGCCGTGACGGACGACCAGAACGGCGCGATCGGCTGCGTCTGGATCCCGGAGGGGCAGTGGCGGCAGGAGAAGAAGATCCTCACCGACGACCCGCTGAACCGGGGCCAGTTCAACCAGGTGGGCATCAGCGACGTCACGGTCCGCGGCGCGGGCATGTGGCGCTCCCAGCTCTACACGCTGACCGAGCCGCAGAACGCCGTCGGCAGCATCAACCACCCGCACGAGGGCAACTTCGGGTTCGACATCGACAAGAACACGCAGATCTCGGACATCGCGATCTTCGGGTCGGGTCGGATCCGCGGCGGTGACGGCAACGCCGAGGGCGGGGTCGCCCTCAACGGCCGGTTCGGCACCAACACGAAGATCAGCAACGTCTGGATCGAGCACGCCAACGTCGGCGTGTGGGTCGGCCGCGACTACGACAACATCCCCGAGCTGTGGGGACCGGCGGACGGCCTGGAGTTCAGCGGGATGCGCGTCCGCGACACCTACGCCGACGGCATCAACTTCTCCAACGGCACCAGGAACTCGCGGGTGTTCAACTCCTCGTTCCGCACGACGGGTGACGACGCGCTGGCGGTGTGGGCCAACAAGTACGTGAAGGACCAGAACGTCGACGTCGGCCACGACAACCACTTCGTCAACAACACGATCCAGCTGCCCTGGCGGGCCACCGGGATCGCGATCTACGGCGGGTACGGCAACTCGATCGAGAACAACATCGTGCACGACACGATGAACTACCCCGGCATCATGCTGGCGACCGACCACGACCCGCTGCCGTTCTCGGGTACCACGCTGATCGCCAACAACGCCCTCTACCGCTGCGGCGGCGTGTTCTGGGGCGAGGACCAGGAGTTCGGCGCGCTCACGCTGTTCGCGGCGAACAAGGACATCACCGGGGTGACCATCCGGGACACCGAGATCCACGACTCGACCTACGACGGGATCCAGTTCAAGACCGGCGGCGGGACCATGCCGGGTGTCGTGATCAGCAACGTGAAGATCGACAAGTCGAACAACGGCTCGGGCGTCCTGGCCATGAGCGGCGCGCGGGGCAGCGCTGCGCTGTCCAACGTCACCATCACCAACTCGGCCCAGGGCAACGTCCTCGTCGAGCCGGGGTCGAGCTTCACGATCACCGGCGGGCCGACCGCGCAGGCGAGCCGACCCGCGAAGGCGGGTGGCCCCAGGTAGGTGGGTGGTGGCGCCGGGCGACCCGCCCGGCGTCACCACTACCTGCCGCAGTTCCGGCAAACCGGTGGCGAGTGACCCGACCGGGCAGCAGAATCACCCGCCGTGACCACCTCCGCACGAGAGCTGCTCCGCATGCTCGACCCGCTGCCCTTCGGCGCGCGCCAGAAGGTCCTGTCCGAAACGGCCCGGCGCCTGGCGGGCACGGCCGAGCTGGACGCGCTGCTGCGCGACCTCTCGGAGGACGGGTTCACCCGGCGGATCGCGCTGCACCTGGCGTACGTCGCCGGGCACGGCGAGTACGTGCGCGACTCCCTGTCCGCGCGGGAAACCGCGGTGGTGCGGCACGCGGTGAGCACGGGCGTCCGGATGGGGCTGCCCGCCGAGGCGTTCCTGGACCGGCTCCCACACCTGCCGACCGCCCAGCGCCGGTTGCTCTACAACGCGGTGCGGCGGCGCAAGGCGACCGCGCTGGCCGACGTGCTGCTGCCAGCCGTGCGGGCCGCCTTCGGCGACCGGGAAGCGGCCGCGGTGTTGACGGCGTGCTCCACGTCCGTCGTGGCGACGGCGCTGCCCGAACTGGCGCACGCCGTCGCCAACTGGTCCGCGATCGCCCGCCGCCACCCAGCGGAGTTCCTCGACCTGGTCGACGCCGAACTGGCGGCGATGTCACCCGCGTGGTGGCCGAGGGTGTGGGACCGGCTGGGCGGCGGGATCACCGCGGCAGTGCGAACCGAGCCCGCGCGGGTACTGGACCTGGTGGAGCGGACGCTCCCACACGCGCCGCTGCCGCGAGGGCTGGTGGACGTGCTGGGCGCGCTGGCCCGCCACTCCCCCGACCGCGTGGTCGGCATCCTGCTGGACCCGCGCCGCACCGGTTGCACGCCCGACCGCAGGTCGCTGTGGCGGATGCTGTCCGGCGGCGGCGAGTCGGACCTGATCGGGCTTGCCCGGCTGCTCGACGGGACTCCGCTCGTGCGCTTCCTGCACGCGCTGCCGCCGTCCCGCCGCGAGGTGGTCTTCGCGGGCGCGGTCGGCGGGCGGGCCGATGTGCCGCTGACCGCGCTGGACGAGCTGCCCGCCGCCGCGCGGGCACGGGAAGCGCGGCGGCTGCTGGCGTTGCGCGCCAACGCCGACGAGCCGTCACGGCGGCTCGCGGTGACAGCCCGACTCGGCTGGGACGAAGCGGCCCCGGTGCTGCGCGAGGCGACCAGGCGCGCGACGGCGGACGAGCGGGCCGAGGCGTACCCGCTGTACATCGGCGCGGGCGCGGCCAGCCGGGATCCCGAGGCGTTCGCCGCCATGCTCGGCACCCTGACCAGGCTGCCCAACGAGCAGGACCCGGTGCGGGCCACGGCGCTCACCGCGCTCGCGGCCGTTCCGCCGTGGCTGTTCCGGCCGTCGGAGTCCGACCTGCTGGCGAAGCTGATGGTCGACGCCACCCAGGCGCGGGACTGCTCGTGGAGCACGCAGCACGCCGTGAGCGCGTTGGCGGGCGCGCTGATCCGCGAGGGCGCGGTGTCGCGCCGCCCCGAACTGCTCGACGCGGGCATGGCCGGGCTGGAGAGCCTCGGCAGGCACGTGTCGTGGATCAACCTGAGCCGTTTGGACAAGGCGCTGCCGCACGGCGCCGAGCACCAGGTGTTCGAGGCGCTGCGCGAGCGGATGACCGTGGACGCGGAGCGGGGCCGGTACGCGGTGCTGCTCGCGCTGGCCGCCGGGCTGCGGCGGCGGGCGTGGGACATGGCGCCCCTGCAGGACCTGCTGGACCGGGCGCGGTCGGCCAAGGACGACTCCGTGGTCTCGCAGGCCGTCGGGCTCTGGCTCGCGCCGCCCGCGACCCGCGACGACCGCGTGGAGCGGGTGTTCCGCCGCGACCGGTCGACGATCACGCTCTACCCCGTGCGCGTCGCCATCGGGTCGCGCCGCACCGACCTGCTGGACGAGGTGATCGGCAAGCCGCTGCACGGCCGGTTCCTCAAGTCCGGCGTGCGGCACGTGCCCGCGTTCAGCGGCTGCTTCCACCGGTGGCTGCCGCGCCAGACGGCCGCCTACGCCGAGGCCCTGGCGGCCGTGGCGAACGACCGGCGCTCCAACGTCCACGAACGGGCCAACGCGGTGCGCGTGCTGGGCGGCGTGCCCGGCACCGTCGACGTCGTGCGCGGCTTCGTCACCGACAGCAAGGTCCGGGTGGCCGAGACCGCGCTGTCGGCGCTGGTGTGGACCGACGAGCCCGGCGACGTGCTGGCGGACCTGCTCGTCCACGCCGACACCGACCGGGCGCGGGTCGCGGTGTACGCGGCGACCAGGGCGGCCCAGTTCACCGCGCCCGACCGGCTCGGCGCGCACCTCGGCGCGTTGTTGGAGAGCGCCAAGGTGACCTCGCGCAAGGAGGCGGTCCGGCTGCTCGCCGAGCACCACGTGCCGGGCGCCGCCGCGCTGCTGGTGTCCACGTGGGACGGTCCGCGCAGCCACCGCGACGTGCGGCGCGCACTGGTGCGGGCGTCCGAGTGGTTCCTGGACGACGAAGCCGCGTGGGACCTGCTCGCCATGGCCGCGGCGGACGAGCCCGCCGTCGCCGCGACCGTGCTCGACCGGTCGCCGTTCACCGTGGCGCCGCACCACCGCGCCCGCTACGCGGCACTGGTCCGGACCGTCGTGGCCGCGTCGCACGGCAATCCGGTGGTGCTGCGGAACCCGACGCTGCCCCTGTGGACCCGATGGGACGACGCGACCACGGAACTGCTGGTGGACCTCGTCTCCGACCTCGGGAACACCGCCACCTGGTCACCCGCGCTGACCGCTCTGCTCAACGTGTGCGCGGTCACCGACGACGTGGAGCCACCGCGCGCCGTCGTGGCCCGGCTGCTGGCCGTCGGGAGCACGTCCGACGCGGAGGCCGACCGCGACCTGCCCGCCCGGCAGCGGATCGGCGCCCTGGCGCGGGCCGTGGCCGACGGGCGGCGCTCACCCGTGCTGCGCGCGGCCGCGAAGGCGCTGTCGGCGGACCTCGCCGCGGAGCCGGACCACCGCGGCTCGGCCGTGCTGCTGGCGGTAACCGCGATCCCGTGGGACGACGACGCACTGCCCCAGGTGCGGGAGGTGGCACGCTTGGCCGACCGGCCGGTGCTCGCCGCGCGCGCCGAGGCCGAACTGGCCACGCAGCTCGACTCGGCCGTGCGACGGCTGCCGCGCGACCGCACCCGGACGATCGCGGAGACCCTGGCGGGCGGGGAACCGACCGCCGCCCGGCTCGCGTTGGCGATCACCGCGGCCGCCGGGCGGGACACGGGCTGGCCGGAGCACTGGCGGTCGCTGCTGCGCACGCTGCGCAGGCACGAGGACCCGGACGTCCGGCTGGCCGCGCTGGACACCGTGACGGCGGCGGAGTAGCCGACCGGGTGGTCGTCCACTGTGGACGACCACCCGGTCGGTCGGCGGGTGTCGCGCGGAATCCGGCCGCAGGACACCACCTTCGCCAGGAATTCCGCCGCACCCGGCCGCGCCTTGACGCCCAGCTCACGCGAGCCCTAACCTCAAGTTGAGAGCGCTCTCACTTTCCCACGACCACCCACCCCTGCACCGGGAGGTCTCGTGCTGAAAATCGCCGTTCTCGCCTCGTTGTTCCTGTCCCTCGTGGTCGTCGTGCCGCCTGAACGGGCGATCGCGGCACCCGCCGCCTGCGACACCTACTGCGACACCCGCGATCCCTCCCTGCCTGCCGGCGCCCAGCGGTCCGCCACCCGGCCGTCCGCCAGCCCACTGGCCCTCCTCGCCGTCATCTGCAACAAGTTCTGCGACGCCCGCGACCCCGCGCTCGCACCAGCCGACCGCCTGACCCAGACCACGACCATCGGCACCCGGCAGGTCTCGCTGCACTTCGACGACACCGACGCGATGGGCTGGGCCCACCTTTCGCCTGCCGCGCAAGGGGACGCGGTGTGGCTCGACCGGTCGTTCGACGCGGGCGCGACCTGGACGCCACGGCTCGGTGACACGCGGTCGCCCACGGGCGTCGGCGACTGGCGCACGATGATGTTCAACGTGGACGACTGGGCCAAGCTCGGCGTCGGGTTGCTGCGGGCGTGCGCGCAACCCGCCGGGTCGACCGCCATCGGGTGCACGAGCTGGCACCGCACGACGTGGAACGCGGGCAACCGGCGCACCGCGGCGGCGACCGCGCTGATGGAGCGCTACGACCTGGGCAACGGCCTGTTCGACACCACTGGCTGGTGGAACTCGGCGAACGCGCTCACCGCCGTCATCGACAACGCGCGGCTGACCGGGATGGGCAGCTACCGCTACGCGATCGCGCGCACGTACGACCTGAACCGCACGGCGTGGGACGGGAACTTCATCAACGCCTACAACGACGACACGGCGTGGTGGGGACTGGCGTGGCTCGCCGCCTACGACCTGACCGGTGACAGCCGGTACCTGACCACCGCCCGCGCCGACGCGGACCACGTGGCGCGGTACTGGGACTCGGTGTGCGGCGGCGGGGTCTGGTGGAGTTCCAGCCGGACGTACAAGAACGCCATCACCAACGCCCTGTACGTCCAGCTCAACGCCGCGCTGCACAACCGCGTCCCCGGCGACGCGGTGTACCTGCAACGCGCGAGGGCCGGGTGGGCCTGGTTCGAGGACAGCGGGATGGTCAACGGCGCCAACCTGGTCAACGACGGCATCACCACCGCCACGTGCGCCAACAACGGGCGCACGCCGTGGAGCTACAACCAGGGCGTGCCGCTGGCCGCACTCACCGAACTGCACCGCGCCACAGGTGACGCGAGCCTGCTCTCCAGGGCCCGCGCGCTGGCCACCGCGTCCACCACGAACAGCGCGCTGAACCCCGGCGGCATCCTGTTCGACAACGGCGGCGGCGGGGACGTGCCGTCGTTCAAGGGGGTCTACGCACGTGGCCTCGGCACCCTGAACCGGACCTTGGCCGACCACCCGTACACCGCGTACCTGCAACGGCAGGCCGACTCGGCGCACACCCGCGACCGGTCGAGCAGCGACTCCTACGACCAGCCGTGGGCGGGACCGTTCCAGTTCAGCGACGCCGCCCGCCAGCACAGCGCGGTGGACCTGATGAACGCGGCGGGCTAGGTCTGCGGCCGGTCGACCCGGTAGACGACGTGGTCGCGGTCGTCCACCGGGTTGTCCGGCTCCAGCTCACCCTCGGCGACGCGGGTCAGACCGGCCTTCTCCAACGCCCGCCAGGACGCCCGGTTCGCGGCGTGCACCGGCACCACGACCGACGGGGCCTTCGGGTACTCGTCCCACGTCGCCGCGATGACGGCGGCGATGATCCGCGGCCCCAGCCCGTGGCCGCACCGGTCGGGGTCGCCGACGAGGTAGTCGACGCTCACCGCTTCGGCGGGCACCGGCAGGATCGGGGCCAGCTCGTGCAGGTATTCGGGGTAGTCACCGTACCGGCTGCGCTGCACCAAGCCGACCGGTGTGCCGTCCTCGAACACCAGCAGGTCCTCCGACGGCTCCTCGCCCCTGGCGACGGGTCCGAAGTCGCGCGCCACCGCCTCGGCGGACGTCTCGTGGTTCCACCAGCGGGCCACGTGGGGCTGGAGCAGCCACTGCCTCAGCAGCGGGAAGTCGTCTTCGGCGAGCTTGCGCCAAGTGATCACCGGGACACCTCCGAATCCCGCCTGCGGCGGTAGTAGCGGGCCTGTCGGTCGCGGTGGCCGCAGGACGGGTTGCACCACCGCCTGCGCGGGTGGTCGCGGACGAAGAACATCGAGCAGCCGGGGGCCGTGCAGCGCCGCAGCACGTCCGGCCCGGCCAGCAGTTCGACCGAGCAGGCGGCGATCCGGCCGAGCACCGCCGCGCCACCCGACGCGCTGTCCTGGTGCCGCGCGACCGGCCCGTCCGCCGACCAGTCCAGCTCCAGCCGGGTCGGCGTGACGAAGGAGTTGACCACCGCGACGTCCGCCCGGTCCGGTGTGGAGCCCTCCACGGCCGCGGTGAACAGCCGGTGCACGCTGTCGCGCAGCCTCCGGGACCGGCTCGCGTCCGCAGGCACCTCCCCCACCTGCGTGAACCACTCGGCAACCCACTCGCGGGTGCGCAGGAAGTCCTCGCCGTCGCCGTAGAGCGTGTTGGCCAACTCCACCGCGAGCGGCTCGGTGCCGAGGATCGGGAAGTCCATGATGCTGACGGTAGAACACCTTTCTAACCGTCAGCCACCGAGTTTTCCGGCGCACCGGGTTCACAACTGCTGGGTGGGTCGTGAGTGAATACCTGCACCCGTGAGCGTCCGTGTGTGGTGGTGGGAAGTGGTGTCGGTGTCGCGCGCTACGGTGACGGCGTCATGGCCATGGTGATCCAGGCGTACCGGTACGCGCTCGACCCGACCGCGGGGCAGGAAGCTGCTCTGCGGTCGCATTGTGGTGCGCGGCGGTTCGCGTTCAACTGGGGTCTGGCGGTGGTGACGGCCAACTTCGGCCAGCGGGAGGCGGAACACTCCTACGGGCTGGCCGGTGATCAGCTCACCGCGGCGGTGTCCTGGTCGGCGTTCTCCCTGCGCAAGCGATGGAACCAGACCAAGCACGACACCGCGCCGTGGTGGCCGGAGAACTCGAAAGAGGCCTACGCCAGCGGCCTGGCCAATCTCGCGACCGCACTGGACAACTGGAAGACGTCCAAGA
>JBDSAJ010000023.1:0-3842 GCA_039922235.1 Umezawaea sp. | reverse complement strand
GTAGCCCCGGCGGCCGCGCCGTCCGGGTTCCCCGACGCCCAGCGAGCGCAGGGCGTGCTGGCAGCGCGCGGCATCGGCGCTCGCACCGATTTCGGCGTAGGCGCGGGCGGACTCGGCGAGGTGTGTCGCCGCGTCTTCGGGGTGGGAGCACGCCAGGGCGTTCCCGCGGTGCTCGGCGGCCTTGGCCGCGTGGTACGGCCTGCCGATGTCCTGCCACCGCTGCTGCGCCGCGGCGAAGTGCTCGGCGGCGGTGGCGGGCTCGGTGTCCCGCAGGAGCAGTCCCCTGACGAGGTCGGACTCGGCCGCGGCGGCCGGGGCGTCCCGGCCGTGCGTCCTGGCTTCGGCTTCCGCCACGAGCCGCTCGGCCTCCTCGCGGCGACTGACGGCCAGGGCGGCATTGACCGCGACCAGGAGCAGGTCCGGGGGCCATACCCAGGCGCCGCGCCCGCGCAGCACCGACACCGCGGGTTCGGCGATCGCCCAGGCCGCCTGCGGGTTGTCCTGGGCGAGCCTGACCGCGGCGAGCCCGGTGGAGACCTCCGGGTCCACACCAGGGGCGCGCAGACCGCTCGTGTGCGACGCTTCGGTGGTGAAGTGGTCCAGGGCCTGGGAGTACCGACCCCTGGCGAGGGCGAGGCGTCCCCGGCACAGCGCGAGGCCGGTGTCGACCATCGTGATGTCGGGGTAGGCGCGCGCCAGGTCGGCGAACCCCGTCTCCAAGCCGTCCCAGCGGCCGGCCAGCCAGTCGAGGTACAGCAGCATGATGCGGTTGAGGCATTCGTAGCGCTGGTCGCCCATGCGCTGGGCGAGGTCCAGGTTCTCGAGCAGTTGGACACGGGCCTGCCGGTCGTGGCCGAGCTGGATGGCCGCCGCGCTCACGTTGTGCAGTGCACGACAGGTGTGCGCCAGGACCGCGCTGTCCGGACTCCGGCGCGGCAACTGGTCGGCCAGGGGCCAGACGGCGGGATCACCTTCCTTGGCCATCAGGGTGAGCCGGGTGGCCTGGACCGCGGCCCTGATGACGTCGTCAGTGCTGTGCCGGACGGCCTCCTCGGCCCGGTCGAGCCACCCCCACGCCCGCGTGGGGGCGCTGGCGTGGTCGCCATTGGCCAGGGCGATCATCGCGCGCGCCGCCTTGTCCGGGAGGGTGGCCAGCTCGTCGACAGCCTGTTCGAGCTCGTGGAAGCCCGCCCAGTCGCCCGCGACGTTGACCATGATCAGACCGAGTCCCAGGCGGACCTCGCCGCGGGTCGCTCCCGGCAGCAGGGGATCGGCCAGCACGTCCCTCAGCAGACGGGCGCTCGCGGCGTAGTCGGTGCCGTAGTCGGCGATCCGGGCGAGCGCGAGCGCGGCACGGGATCGCTGCCCGGCGTCGACATCCGACTGGTTCAGGATCTGGTGCAGCAGCGTGCCGGCGGTACCGGTGTCACCGAGTGCCACCGCTTGGTCGGCCGCCTGTTCGACGCGCACGAGCCAGCCCTCGCGGTCACCGGTCGAGAGCGTGTGGTGCGCGATCTGCACCAGTGGCACCGGGTAGTGGGTGCGGAGCACCTCGATGGCCCGCCGGTGCAGACGGATGCGGCGGGGCCCTGGGATGTGCCGGTAGGCGACCTGGTGGGCCAGGACGTGGCGGAAGGCGTACTGCCCGACATCCGTCTCCCGCAACACGGCAGTGCCCAGGGCGTCGATCAGGCCCTGGCCCGCCTCCTCGGGATCCACTCCGGCGATCTCGGCGAGCAGCGCCTCGGTGGCGGGGACGGCGATCACGGCCGCCGCCTCGACCACGGCCGCACCGGCGGGGGACAGGGCGACCAGCCGCTCGGTGACCGCCGCGCGCAGACCCTCCGGCACGTCGGCGTGTTCCAGTTCCCGTGGGTCCTGGCGGTCCCGGTCGCGGAACGTCAGCAGGTCTTCCTCCGCGACCAGCGGCAGCCCCTCGCTGCGGCGGTGCAGCACCGCGCACAGCTCGGGGGTGGCGGCGCCGCCGAGCGCGGCGGCGGCCAGTTCGGCGACCTCGTCCTCGCTCAGCGGCGCCAGCCGGATCACGGTGGGGCGGTGGGCGTCACCGAGCACGCAGGACCGGTCCCCGGCGCGGTGGGTGAGCACCAGGGAGAGCTGCTCGGGCAGGTCGCGGGCGAGTAGCAGGAGCAGTTCGCGGGTGGCGTCGTCGACCCAGTGCAGGTCCTCGACGACCAGGACCGTCGGGCCGATCGAGGCGAGCACCGAACGCACGGCCTGGATCAGCTGGTGCCGGGCCGCGCCCGGATCGTCCGGTGTGGCCGGTGCGGGCGGCAGGCGGTCGGCCAGGTCCGGCAGCAGCGGGGCCAGCGCACCCGCCGTCGGCGGCAGACCGGCCTCCGGCAGCCACGGGCCGACCTTGCCGAGCGCGTCGATCACCGGCCCGTACGGCAGGGGTTCGCGCAACGGGTGGCAGAACCCCGTCGCCACCCGCCACCCGTCCGCCCTCAGGGGCGCCGTGGCCTCGCGGACCAACCGGGACTTGCCCATGCCCGCGTCGCCCACGACCACGACCACGGCCGGTGGGTGCCGGACGGCGTCGACCAACCGCCCCAGTTCGTGACGGCGGCCGACGAACGCGAAACCCCGGCCGGACCCCGCTGCGCCTTGCTGGTCAGCCACTCCACCACCGTCCTCCGCGGACATCCCCACCCGACTGGTCACGCCCAGAGACCGGTCGGTCCACACCCATCTTATTGCGGTCGCCTACCCACTCAACTCGTTCCCCATTGTTCGGGTCCTCTGAGGACCTGCATCGTCAGTGCCGTCCACCAGCACCAGGCGATATGAGGGCAGAGACATGTCAACTTCGAATGTCATGGACGTGTCCGAACGGACACCGGCACGTGGTCAGGACGTGGGCACGGGACGGCGCGTCGGCCGTCGAAGGCATCGCGCGGCCACCGTCGCGTTGGCCGCGATCGCCTTCGCGATCTCGGCGGTCGCCGGACTGCTCGTGCCGGTCGGCAGCGTGCCGAGCGCGCACGCCGAGGACGGCAACCCCACCTTCTACCTCGGGGCCAACAACGGCTACCAGTACGCCGATTTCATCAACGAAATCCGCAGCCGGGTCAACGACGGCGGATCCTCGTCCGTCCCGCGAACCACCTCGTCTTACGACGTGGGTCACACCGGCAACTGGCCGGCCAACAACGCGGCCGACTTCTTCCGGGTCGACATCCACATGTGGGGCAACCCCAACTTCGTCCGTCTTCAGCTGCGGCGGTCGGACCTGTACCTCATGGGTTGGTGGACGGGCGGCAGCACGTACAACTACCTCGGTGATCGCCAGTTGGCGGGTCCCTCCAACGGCGCGTCCCACGGCGAGTGGCGGTGTCCGTTCGGCGAGAACTACAACAACATCGAGGGCTACGCGGGCCAGACGCGCGCCGGTCTGGTGATCAACCGGGACACCGTCAACGCGGCACTCTGGAACCTGTGGGACGCGAGGGACGCCCGTCTGATGGCTCGAGGGGTCCTGATGATGACCCAGTTCCTCTCCGAAGCGGCCCGCTTCCGGCCGCTGCGGGATGAGATCGCCCTGACGATGGGCGGGATGCGGGACGGCGTCCCGCCCACGTTGCACGTGCCGACCGAGTACGCGGAACAGGAGAACGACTGGGGCACGCTGAGCGGGGTCTTCAACGCGTTGTTGCGCCAGCCGCCCGGCACTGTCGACACGAACGCGCTGATCGGCTGGGGACGCATCCAGGGCGACGGCCGTCCACTACGGATCGAGCTGACCACGGCTGTCCGCTACGCGCAGTACGTGATGTTCACATCACTGCGCCGCTGACTCCGCCAATCCTGATCCCTCTGCCCCG
>JBDSAJ010000022.1:0-9861 GCA_039922235.1 Umezawaea sp. | reverse complement strand
TGTCGTCCCGCCTTGCGAGGTAGCGGTGCTGATCACCGACGTCGAATGCCATGCGATCGACGTGCCCGCCGCCGCGCCGCCGTTCACCTGGCGCGATGGCTTGCGCGGCAGTCCACCCGCAGGTGATGGCGTGGCCCTGCGCGTCGTCACCGACAGCGGTGGCGCTTCGAAGGAGTGAGCGACCCGACTGGCCGCGTCAGTTCTTCAACGCAACGCTCGGCGCCGTCCGGCACCGAGTCAGGCACTTCACGTCAACAAGGGAGTTCGTGAATGCGACCATCAGGCACCGGATCCGGCAGACGTCGATGGCTCGCGGCAGGCACGGCGTTGGTGACCGCCTTCCTGAGCGTCGTGGCTCAACCCGCGGTCGCGGGGTCGAGGGTGGACACGATCTTCGTGTCACCGGAGGGCAGGGGCGCCGCCTGCAAGGTCGTCGCGCCGTGCGCGGTCGGCACCGCGCAGGACGCCGCGCGCCGCGCCGCCGCGACCCGCCGTGAGGTGACCGTCGTGGTGGGTGGGGGTCGATACCAGCTCACCAAGCCGCTGGTCTTCGACGCGCGCGACTCGGCGGCCGACGGCCGGACGGTGCGCTGGCAGGCGGCACCCGGTGCGCGCCCGGTCTTCACCGGCGCCCGTCAGGTCAAGGGGTGGACCCTCAGCGATGCCGCGAACGGCGTCTTCGCCGCGAAGGTCGGCACCGGGTTCGACAGCAGGCAGCTGTACGTGGACGGCAAGCTAGCCCCTCGCGCCCAGATCTCGGTGCCGTCCTCGTCGATCACCTTGAACCCCAAGGGCTTCGTGGTGAACGATCCGGCACTGGCCGAGAAGCTCCGGCAGGTGCGCGACCCGTCCACGATGGACTTCCGAGCCGTGCTGTCGTTCACCGACCGGTACACGCCGGTCGCGGGGTTCAGCGGCAACCAGGTGACGCTGGCCCAGCCTGCCTGGGACAACAACACCTTCGGCTACGACACCGTGCAATCCCCGTTCCGCGCCGCGCAGTTCACCCTGCAGAACGCGCCCCAGTTCCTGAACGCCGGGCAGTGGTACCTGGACGGCGCCGATGGCGTGCTGTACTACAAACCCGCGGCCGGTCAGGACGTTCGGCGGTTGGACGTGCAGCTGCCGCGGGTGGAGTCCCTGCTCCAGATCGCCGGGACGGTGGACAACCCCGTGCGCGGCCTGGAGTTCACCGGACTGACCTTCACCGGGACGTCCTGGCTCTACCCCAACAGCGACAACGGGTACGCCTCCAGCCAGTCCGGCGGCGTGGTGACCGGCGCCCAGCCGACCCGCCCCGCCGACGCGTTCACCTCCTGCGCGGTTGGCTGCCAGGGATATGAGGGCACCCGCCAGAAGGTGCGGCTGATCTCCGGCGCCGTCCAGGTCTCGGCGGCGACCAGGGTGTCCCTGCGCGGCAACACCTTCGTCAACCTCGGCTCGGACGCACTGGGCATCGGCAACGACGCCGCGTCCAACGGCTCCGGTGTCGGGCTCGCCGCACAGGACATCACGGTCACCGGCAACACGTTCAGCGACAACGCCGGTGGCGGCATCATCATCGGCGGGGTCGGCCCCGACGCGCACCACCCCTCGGACGTCCGGATGACGAACAAGAACATCGTCGTGACGAACAACTCGGTGCACGACAACGCCATCGACTACCTGGAGCAGGCGGGCATCTTCGCCACCTACGTCAGTGGGCTCACCATCGCCCACAACGAGGTCTTCAACCAGCCGTACTCGGGCGTCAACGTCGGCTGGGGCTGGGGCATGATGGACGCTGGCGGCAACCCCGTCTACGCCGACCGCGGCACGTACCAGTACTTCCCCGCCTACCAGACCCCGACGACGGCGAAAGACGTCCACATCAGCCAGAACTACCTGTACAACGTTCTGACCCTGATGAACGACGGCGCCTGCGTCTACACGCTGTCGGCGATGCCCGGCTCGACGATCGACGGCAACTTCTGCCGGGACAGCACCGCGCCCGCCTCCCAGTACTCCTTCGGGCTCTACCTGGACGAGGGCTCGCGGTTCATCACGGTCACCAACAACGTGTTCATCCGCACGAGATTCGCCTTGCACACCAACGCTCCGCCGAAGGCCACCAACGGCGATCTGCACGCCGACACCAACTACGCCTCGTCCGACATCGCCTTCAGCGATCTCGGCAATGCCGCGCGCAGCAGCTCCACGAACCTGATCGGACTGGGCCCGGAAATCCCGTCCGCGGCATCCCGGATCATGTACCTGTCCGGCCTGGAACGGCCGCTGCGGTCCGGCGCGGATCAGCAACGGCCACCCTTGGGCGCCGCTGCCTCGGTCGCGAACCCGGAAGTGCTCGCGAAGGGGTCGACGACCATCAGCGCGCCGCTGGCGAACTTCGACGCGACGAGCGGTCTGTCGTCGTTGGCAGCCACGATCAGCGGCCCGAAGGGCTGGAAGGTCACCACCACCGCCGCGGCGCCCAAGACACTGCGCCCTGGTGCGACGGCCACTCCCAAGTGGACGGTTACAGCTCCGGCGTCGTTCCCTTCGCTGCTGCCGCAGGACTTCACCGTCACCGTCACGTACACCAGCCAGGGGCGGAAGTTCACGACCGCGCGAACGGTCCGCGTCGCTCCGCTCAGCCCGGTGACGTCGTTGTCGACCTACGGCAGTGTGCCGACCCGGTTCGCCGAGCTCGGCGGCACCTTCACGATCACCAACGCGAGCAGCGACATCTGGGGCGGGCCACCACAGCACGACGACCAGTACGGCACGGTCTACGCCGAGCAGAAGGCGGGGCAGAAGACCACGGCTACCGTTCGAGTGGCTGCCTACGACCAGCCGAGCGTCTACACCAAGGCAGGTCTGGTATTCCGCAACGACCTCGAAGCCTGGGGCCGGTCGCCAGGTTACGTGGTGGTGGTGAACGTTCCCTCGATGCGCGCGACACTGCAGTGGGACGCCAACGGTGACGGCTACCTGGAGTCGACGGTCAGCGATCCCAGCGCTCCGGCGACCGGACCCCTGTACCTCAAGCTGGTCCGCGACGGTGATACCTACACCGGGTACTGGTCCAGCGACGGGAGCGGCTGGCACCAGATCGGCGTTCCGGTCACCGTGCCGGGCGTCGCCGGAAGCCAGGACGTCGGGATGCTCTGGACTTCGCACAACGCCGGAGCGGAGGGGACCGCCACCTTCGACTCGTTCTCGGTGAGCGCTCCCTGAGCTGGACTGCGAGCGGGCGGACCTGCCGGGTCGCCCGCTCGCAGGCATCCGCACCGGACACCCCGGTGTCCGGTGCGGACCTTCGACAACGGCCGTCCAGCGGCAGGGCTCCACCGCGAACGTATCAAAGATAACAGGAAGTTGCTTCCGCTGATGTATCCAGCGATACTCTAAATCGAGTAACATTGGAAACATCGGTAGGGGAGTTGCTGGCATGTCCGACAAGTTGCACATCATCGGCCTTGAGGAACACGTGGTCCTGCCGGTTCTGCTCGACGCGTGGAAGAGGGCCGGGGTTCAGCCACACCGCTACGGCGACGACCACCCGGTCACGCGACGGCTGCTCGACGTCGGCGATCAACGTCTCGCCGACATGGACGACCAGGGCATCGACGTCGCGGTGCTGTCCCTGGCCTCGCCGGGCGTGCAGAACCTCGAGGCGGCGGACGCCGTGAGCGTCGCACGTGAGGCCAACGACGCGCTCGCCGAGATCGTCGACGCCAACCCGCTGCGGTTCCAGGCATTCGCGGCCATCCCGACGTCCTCGCCCGAAGCCGCCGCGGCGGAGTTGGAACGCGCGGTCACCCAACTCGGCTTCCGCGGAGCGATGCTGTACGGCCGCACCGGCGACAAGCTGGCCGACGCGCCGGAGTTCGACGACCTCTACGGAACCGCCGAACGGCTTCGCGTCCCGCTGCACTTCCACCCGCAGGCCCCCGTGCAGGCGGTCCAGGAGGCGTACTACTCGGGGTTGCCAAACGGGGTGGGGGCGGTGCTGGCGACCGCCGGGCTGGGCTGGTACTACGACCTCGGTGTGCAGTACCTGCGGATGATCTTCTCAGGGGTGTTCGACCGCCATCCCGAACTACAGGTGATCGCAGGCCACTGGGGCGAGGTCGTCCTGTTCTACTTGGACCACATCGGTGTCCTGCAGGGCATGGCCGACTTGCAGCGGCCGTTGGCCGACTACTTCCGCCAGAACTTCTGGGTGGCGGGCAGCGGCACGGTCAGCGAGCGCTACCTGCGTTGGACGGCCGAGGTCGTCGGAACCGACCGCATGCTCTACTCGACCGACTACCCGTACACGTTCGGCACGCGGCCCGGCGGCTTCCCCTACCTGGACACCAGCGGCGGCGTCGCCAGGTCCTTCCTGGAGAACGCGCCCTTCACCGCGGAGGAGAAGGTCGCCATCGGATCCGGCAACTGGGAGCGGTTGACCGGCCACCTCGCGGTCGACGCGCGTCAGCGATGAGCCTGACGCCGGGTTGCGCCGTCGCGGTCTAGGGTCGCCGGATGTCGAAGGTTCGCCTCGTCAGCGGGGTGGTCGGTTCGTGATCACGAACGTGTTGGTCGAGCACCCGTGGTTGTCGCCTGCCGCGCTGTGCCTGCTGGTCGTCCTCGGGCCGGTCGTGGGCACCTGGCTGGTCCACCGACCGAGAACGGCGTGGGTGCTGACCGGGATTTCGTTGCTGCCGGTGGCTTTCCTGACGTTGGTGCCGGTCGACCGCGTCCTGTTCGAACGCTGCACGGTGGAGTGGGCGTTCCCGACGCCGAGCCGGGTCGAGTTGATGGCCAACGTGGTGTTGTTCGTCGCGCCGGTCCTGCTGGCGGGGGTGGCGACGCGCCGTCCGCTGTCGGCCCTGGTCGCGGGGAGCGTGCTCTCGTTCGCCTTGGAAGTGGTGCAAGCACTCGTGCCCGCGCTCGGTCGCTCCTGCTCGACGGGCGACTGGTCGTCCAACACGATCGGTGCCGTCCTCGGTGCCGCGCTGGCTTGGGCGGCACTGCGCCTGGTGCGCGGGACCCGGCCACGTGCCAGGTGGTCCTCACTCCGCCGACCTGGGTGAGGACCACAGCAGCTGCTCGATGAGCCGTTCCTTGGCCATGGCGAGGTGGCGCCGGTACGTGCCGTAGGGCACGCCCAGCCTCCGGGCGGTCGCCTTGTGGGTGCGGGATGCCGAGAAGTACGTGGCGGTCAGCACCTCGTGCGCCTTCACGCCCGCGGGATTGACCTGCAGCGCGTCGAGGGCGGCGGTGAAGGCGCTGCGCAGGTCCGCCACGGGATCGGTCGACCCCTGCGGCACGAGGCGCGAGCGCAGCAGGGCACTGGTCGCGAACTCACGGGGGGAGTTCCACGTGCGCAGCGCCTCCAGCACGCCGTCCTCGAACGCGGCACGCGGCAAGCCGTCCCCGCGCTCGTCGGCCGAGCTGCCATCGGACGGAACTCCCGGCCACCCGGCCACGGGCTCGACCACGGTGCGAACCCTGTGCTCCACCCACTTCTCCACCGGTTGCCGCCGCCAGTCCCTGCCGAAGACGTGCTGCACCCGCCCACCCACGTCCGCCGCCACGACCTCCAGCAGCCCGGCCTTGGCGAGGTAGTCCCGCCACCGCTCGGCGTCCTCGAAGACGGTGAAGGTCACCGCGCGGCCGCGGGTCCTCATCTCGGTGGCGATGGTGCGCCTGGTGATGAGGTCCATGAGGGGCGAGGGCCGCTGGTGCCTGCCGGGTTGCACGGCGAAGCGGCGGATGCCCAGGTGCTCGCCCTGCCCCAGCGGGGCGACGGCGTCCACGTAGTCCCAGAGCGCCGCGATCACCGGGTCCTCGGCCAGGTCCTCGGGCAGTGGCGCCTCCAGTTGGAGGATGGCCATGAACGCCACGGGCGTGGAGGAGCCGGAGTAGCGGTAGACGCGGAAACCCCGCGGCTGGCGGCGCACCCAGTGCGCGACCGCCTGCGCGGATGCGGGCCCTTCCGCTTCCTCTGCCATGCGCAGGACGTCGGGCACGTCGCCGGGTCGCAGGGGCGTGTCGTCGATGTGGGGGTGTGCCCGCCAGTCGTACAGGTCGTCCGGGTCGTCCTGGTCGCGGAAGAGGAACATCCACTCCGCGGCGCGCAGCAGCGCGTCGTCCTCCGAGGCGCCGCGGACCGCCCGCAGGCACGCGACCGACAGTCCCACCCGCACGTCCTCGTAGCGCTCGGGATCTCGCCAGCGCAGGTCGGCCTCCAGCGTGGCCCGCACGGCGTCGTGGGGGTGCAGTCCTTCAGGGGTGGCCTCGACGTAGGGCAGCTGGCGCAGCCAGGGGAACACCGTCGCGGTGTCCTCCTCACCCAGCACGGCGCGCAGCAGCGGCTCGCGCGTGACGTAAGCCTGCGCGACGACCTCAAGGGCACGTCGGTGGGCGTTGCTCGGCAACTCGCCGACCAGGCGCTCGACCAGGGTGGTCAGCACGTCGCCGGTGGGTTTCCACGGTGCGCTCGCGCCCGGTGCCGTGGGGGACAGGGAGGCGGCGAGCGAGAGCGCGAGCGGGCTGCCCCCGGCGAAGGCGACGATGGCGCGGCGCTGCTCCGCGGCGACACCGCGGGCCGCGAGCAGGGCGTCGGACCGGGCCGCGTCGAGCGGCCGCACGACCAGTTCGGCGAAGAGCTCCGCCCAGCCGGGATCCAGCTTCCAGTCGGCGTCGGGGGCGACCCTGCTCGCGAGCACGACCAGAGCGCCCTCCGCGATCCGAAGCAGGAAGGTGTCGCGCAGCCACGGTTCGAGCCGCTGGCAGTGCTCGAAGGAGTCGATGAGGAGCACCACGCCCGGCTCGACGCACGCCAGGGCGGTGGCGTCCTCCACCCGACGCGGATCCTCGTCCAGGAATCGCGCGTCGACGTGCACCACGCGGCGGCCCGCGGTCTCCGCCTGCCGGGCGGCGTAGCGCAGCAGCGAGGACTTGCCGATGCCGCCAGGGCCGTGCAGGTACGCCACGAGCGGAGCGTCCGCCGCTCCCGACAGCATCCGGTCGAGGACCGCCCGCTCCGACTCCCGACCCACCAGCGCACCGGCCCGCGCCACGGCCAGCCTGCCGGCCAGTCCCGTCGCACCCACTCCGCGTTCCTCTCCTCAGGCCCATGTTCCCGCGTCGGGAACCGAACGTAGGCCATGCCTGCGCGCCGGCGAGCCAGGCTGGACACCGGTGAGCACCGCAGGACATGGAGACCGGACACCGGTGCGGCGCAGGATCGGAGTCAGGAAGACGGCGCCGCCGCCTACGGACTTCGAGGACCGTCCAATGAGCATTCCGCATCTCGCTGACCAGGAGAAGCGGGAGCGTCTCGCGTGGAGCGGCGGAAGCGCACTCGGTGTCCTGCTCGACGCCGAGGCGACCGGTGGGCAGCTCACCGCAGGGCAACGTCGACCTCGGTCCACTCCGCCGGCGGCACCGCGGCGGTCCGGCCGAAGAGGTCAATGATGACCACCGCATTCGACACCGGGTCCCTGGTCGTCATCAGCGCGGGCGCGGGCGAACCCTGTCCGACCCGCCTGCTCGCGGACCGGATCGCGGAATCCGTGTGCCGGTCGCTCGCGGCCAGGGGAGAGGTGGTCGAGCTGGAGGTGATCGAGCTGCGCAGGCTGGCAACCGATCTCGCGCGGCATTCCGCACAGGGTCACACCAGCCTCGACCTGTGCGAGGCGATTGCGGCAGTCGCGGCGGCCGACGGGCTCGTAGTGGCGACACCGTTGGTCGCCGCGTCCCCCAGCGAGGTCTTCGAGTCGTTCTTCGACGTCCTCGAGGACGGGGTCCTGTCCGGCACGCCCGTCGTGCTGGCAGCCACCTGCCGTTCCCGTCGGCGGTTACCCGACGTCGGGCAGGTGATGCGCGGTCGCCTCGCTCGCTCGCACGCGGAGCCCGTGCCCACGGTCGTCGTCGCAAGCGCTGAGGACTGGGAGGGATCGGCTGACGACTCCAGGCAACTGCGTGACCGCATCGACCACGCCGCTGCCGAACTCGCGGCGGTCATGGGCTCTCGGCGCCACTCCTAGATGGATTCCAAGCAGAACGTCACTCGAAACGAAGGCGAGGCTTTTGATGAAGGCAGTGCGTTTCCACGACTACGGCGGCCCCGATGTCCTGCGCTACGAGGACGTGGACGTCCCCGTCCCCGGTGCGGGACAGGTCCGGATCCACGTCGCCGCGACGTCGTTCAACCCCATCGACGCCGGCGTTCGCGCGGGCAACATGCAGGGCCCGATGCCGGTGGCGCTGCCGCACACCCCCGGTCGCGACGTCGCGGGCACGGTCGATGCGCTGGGCGATGACGTGGACGGCCTGGAAGTCGGCGCCGCGGTCGTCGGCTTCCTGCCGATGACCGACGACGGAGCGGCCGCGGAGTACATCCTGGTGCCGGCCGAGATCCTGACGCCCGCGCCGGGGAGCATCCCGCTCCCGGATGCCGCCGCGCTCCCGTTGGTGGGCCTGACGGCGTGGCAGGCGCTCTTCGACCACGGCAAGCTGGCGGCCGGGCAGCGCGTGCTGATCAGCGGCGCGGGCGGGGCCGTCGGCGGCTACGCCGTGCAGCTGGCCAAGTGGGCCGGTGCCCACGTGATCGCCACGGCCAGTTCGCGCAGCAGCGAGCGGGCCAAGGCCTACGGCGCTGACGAGGTCGTCGACCACACGGCCACCGAGGTGACCACCGCGGTGACCGAGCCGGTCGACGTCGTGCTCAACCTCGCACCGGTCGCCCCGGAGCAGCTCACCGCGTTCGCGACCTTGGTCCGTCCCGGCGGTGTCGTCGTGAACACGACGGTGTGGATGCCCGCGCCCACCGACGAGGAACGCGGCGTGCGCGGCGTCAACCTCTTCGTCCGCAGCGACGCCGAGCAGCTGTCCCGGCTGGTGGCGATGGTCGACGGCGGCGACCTGCGCGTCGACATCGCCGAGCGGGTGCCGCTGGCCGACCTGCCCGCGGTCCACGAACGAGCAGCCGCGGGCGAACTGCCAGGCAAGGTCGTCGTCCTCCTGCCCAGCGCCTGATGCCCTTGTCCGCCAACACCTCTACAACTCCGAGGAGTCGTTGATCTTCGACAAATTTGGCTCGACGATAAACCTACGCCGTAGGTAAGACAGGCCCTATGCTGAACCGCATGACGCCGTCGCCGGTCGCCGATGTCCGCCGACGCGGCCGCCCGCCGCGCGGTTCCGCACCGGGCCTGTCCCGGATCCGGGTGCTGGGGGAGGCGCTCGCCCTCGTCGACGAGGAGGGTGTCGAGGAGGTGAGCATGCGCAAGCTCGCTCGCCGCCTCGGCGTCGACCCGATGAGCCTGTACAACCACGTGGACAACAAGGACGCGATCCTCGACGGGATCACCGAACTCGTCCTCGCCTCGACGGAGTTCCCCGCGCCGACCAGCGATCTGCGCGCGGACCTCGTCGAGTTGGCCCGCGCGTTCCGGCGCGCCCTGCTCCGGCACCCGCGAGCGGCGCAACTGGTGCTCACCCGCCAGCTCAGCTCGTCGCAGGCACTGGCACCGGTCGAGATCGTGCTCACCACCCTGCGACGTGCGGGACTCTCGCCGCAGGACGCGGTCCACGCGATGCGCACCGTACTGGCGTTCCTCATCGGGACGCTCATGCGCGAGATCAGCGCCGGTCCGACCTTCATGGCACGTGACGCCGAGGCGGTCCGCTCCCGGCAGGCCGAACTCGTGGAGTCCGGCCTGCCGATGGTCGTCGAGGCGGCGCCGTACCTCGCCGCCTGTGATCACGAGGCCGAGTTCGAGTTCGGCCTGCGCGTCCTCCTGGAAGCCCTCGACGTCGAACTCGCCCGGACGGAGACCTGATGTCCACACTCGCCGAGCCCGCACGTTCGCTGCTCCGCCGGGC
>JBDSAJ010000021.1:0-4804 GCA_039922235.1 Umezawaea sp. | reverse complement strand
GTCCGGGTGGCCGGGTGGCCAACATCGGCGTGCACGGCAAGCCCGTCACCCTGCACCTGGAAGACCTGTGGATCCGCAACGTCACCATCACCACCGGTCTGGTCGACACGAAGTCCACCCCCACCCTCCTGCGGATGCTCGCCACCGGTCAGCTCGACGCGACCAGGTTCCTCACCCACAGGTTCCGCCTCGACGAGATGGAGGCCGCCTACGACGTGTTCGGCAACCCCCAGGAGACGGGCGCGCTCAAGGTCGTCCTGTCCCGAGGCTAGGACAACCAGGAGGGACGAGCCGAGATGACAGTCCACAATGAACAGAACGCCGCCGTGGTGGTCGGCGTCGACGGGTCCCGGTCCGCGCTGGACGCGGTCACCTGGGCAGCGCGGGAAGCCCAGCGGCGACACCGGAGACTGCTCGTGGTGCACGCGCAGCTCCCGCTGCCGTTCGACGACCTCGAACTCACCGACCGGCTGCTCGGGTCGACCAGCCAGGCACTGCTGCACCACGCGCCCTGCCCCGTCCTGATCGTTCGCGAAGAGCAGCAGCACTGACGTCAAACCGTTGTCCAGCAAGCAGAGGTGAGCCATGACACGAGTACTGGTCGTCTACGAATCGATGTTCGGCAACACGAGGGACATCGCGAAAGCGGTGGCCGAAGGCCTCTCCGACGCGGGAACCGTCGACCTGCTGGAGGTGAGCGCGGCTCCGATCCCGCTGCCCGACGACGTCGACCTGCTGGTCGTCGGCGCCCCCACCCACGCGTTCGGCCTGAGCAGACCCGCCACCAGGAAGTCCGCGGCAGACCAAGCGGTGAGAGAGATCGTCTCCACCGGGATCGGCTTGCGCGAGTGGTTGGACGAACTGAAGCCCGGCACCGCGACGGTCTCCGCGTTCGACACGCGGGTCAAGATCGCCCTGATGCCCGGCTCCGCCGCCCGCCGCGCGCTCGGCCGGTTGCGCAAGCTCGGCTTCCCGATGCTCCTGCGGTCCGAGAGCTTCTACGTCCAGGGCACACCAGGCCCGCTCAAGGACGGCGAGATCGACCGCGCCCGGCGCTGGGGAGCGAAGCTCGCGGCGACGCACTCGGCGCGCCAGCACGTCAACTGACCCACTAGGAACACCGTGCTGTCCACCTCGACCACCGGCGGGGAAGGGCTGAGCGGAGCCGAAGCGGCCGGCAGGCTGCGCCGCGACGGCCCCAACAGCCTGCCGACGACCAAGCGCACGCATCCGCTGGTGCTGCTGGCCAAGCAACTCGTGCACATCTTCGCCGTCATGCTCTGGATCGCGGCCGTGCTCGCCTACATCGCCGGTATGCCCTCGCTGTAGGTGGCCATCGCCGTGGTCGTGCTGCTCTACGGCGCGTTCGCGGGCGAACCGCCGCGCCGCGCGAGCAGCGGTCGGGTGACCGCGTTCGAGCGGACCCGCAGTTGCGCGGGCCGGAGGTTCGCGGGCGAGGTCGTGCTGTTCACCGCGGTCAGCCTGCTCTTCGTCGTCGGTGTCGGGCTGTGGGTCTTGCGGGCGTCGGGACCTTCGCCCTCGTTCAGCGGACTTTGGCCACTGCGATCCCCGACCGGCGGGGTCGAAGCTGGAAGGGGAAGTCCCCGTTGCTGGAGGTTGAGATGCGAGAGCCGAGTATTGACCAGGTGATGACCCGCGAGGTGGTCACAGTCGGGATGGCCACCCCGTTCAAGGACGACACGGCCGTCAAGGTCGACGCGGACCTGAAGCCCAGGCCCTGAACCCTGCAGAGCCGACCCACGGAACCATCCCACCGGGAGAGACCGTCATGCCGACCCTCGAACAACCCGCTGTGGAGCGCCACGTCCACCACATCGTTGTCAGGGATCACGGCGGCTATCCGGTCGTCGAGGTGTCCATGCGAGCGGGTGTGCTCGCCGCGGTGGTGGCACCGCTGGTGGCTGCCGCGGGAACCGTCGCCGCGCTGACCAACGACTGGTCCGTCGAAATCGAGTGAGCGCGGCGACGCCGAACAGTGACGTTGCAACGGATCGTCGCAACTCGGTGCCGCCGCGCTCTCCGCCGTTGGCGTGGCGGTCGCCTACGAAGCCGACTCGATCGACCCCGTCACGCGCACTAGTGGAGCAGGCCTTCGCAGGTTCGAACCACGACGCGGCACGCGTCGGACGCGCGGCGGCCGAACATCGGGTTCTCGGCGTGGCGTTGCCAGTGCCGCAACGCGGCGAAGGCCGCCCGGTGCAGTTCGGCGCGGTCGACACCGGGGGGCAGGCCGAGGCGGGTCTCGGGGGCGATCCCGTTGTCGCCCAACAACCGCTCCGCTTCCGCGGACACCGCACGCGGCAGGCTGACCACGCCGGAGCGCAGCGCTGTCAGCAGCCGCAGTTCGGCGAACTCGTGCGTCCCGGCCAGGATCCGCTCGACTTCGCCTGCGAGCCTGCTGTTCGGCGAGGCGCGCAGCAGGCTTTCCACCGCGAGCAGCGCCGAGCGGGCCTTGAGCAGATCGCGCCGCTGGCTGAACTGCGTGTGCAGCACGTGCTGCAACTCGTGCAGACCGCTGCGCCCGACGAGTTCGTCGGCCAGCGCGGCCGGAGCGGTGACGCCCTGCCGGATGAGCGTGGCCGCCAGTCGGATGCCGAACATGCCGAACCTGCGCAGCAGGTCGCGCCGCTCCTCGTCGGCGTGCGCGAACCGGTCGGCTGAAAGCAGCGCCGCCTCCAGGTCCTCGCGCGGCTTGCCCGCCAGGTCGGTCAGCGCCAGGAACTCGCTCTGCCGCAACGTGCGCCCGGTGTGCGCGAGCAGACCCGCCACCGCGACCACGTTCTGGCACAACCCGCGCAGAGCCGGTTCCGCCCGATATCGCCCGGCGATCGCCCGCGCCGAGAACATCGCGTCCACCCGCCCGCCACCGATCTCGTCGGCCCGTGAGATCACCGCCACGGTGTTGACGGCCGTGGCACTGGCGACCCCCTGGTCGCGGAACGACTCCAGGAACTCGGTGTCGGTCGCGTGCAGGTGGCGCATCAGGTAGACCACGGCGTCAGCCTCGGTCGGGGTGTCGTCCTCCGGTTCGAGGAACCGCACGGTGCGCCGCGCGGTCTCGGTGGAGATCGACGCGATGCCGGGGGTGTCGATCAACGTTGTCCCCCGCAGGCTCTGCGCGGGCCAGTCGACCACCAGCCGGTCGACCTGCTCGGCCGGTGTGCCGCGCAGGTCGAACTCCAGGGCTCCGTTCCGGCGGACGACCGGCAGCGGTGTCGGCAGGCCCTCCTTGGGGTGCAGCACGATCTTCGGGCTGGGTCCGTCGCGGTACCAGGTGACCACCTGGGTGCACTCGCCCGCGTCGGTCGGCGCGATCGCTTCGCCCACCAGGGCGTTGAGCAGCGTCGACTTGCCCGCCTTGACCTTGCCCGCGATCGCGACCCGCAACGGCTCGTCGAGCCGGGCCAGTTCGCGGCGCAGCAGGTGCGCGGCGTGCGGCTGGTCGCGGTAGGTGTCCACCGCCATGCGGAGCACGCGGCGCACCGCGTCGGACAGGTTCGTCACAGCAGTCGCACCTCCTTCCGCACCGCCGCCAACGCGTCCAGCTCGCGCTGGATCTCGGTCAGGCGGGTGTCCCGATCACTCTTCGACGCCTTCACCGACCTCTCGGCCGCCTGCAACGACTCCTGCAGCGACCGCTTGAGCTGTTCGGCCAGCGTCGTGAAGTGGTCTCGCAGGTCGCGTTGCACACCTCGCAACATGTCGCGGGACTCCTTGCCGGCGTGGAAGGTCACGTCGTCGACGTACCGGCGCAGCGCGGCTTTGGTTTCCTGCTGGCGTTTGGCGACGGTGCGCTTGCGCTCGTCACCGATCGCCTTGCGCCCCAACAGCAATCCGGCGCCGATCGCGATCGGGTTCAGCAGCGACATCCCGAGCGCGGTGCCGAGCAACCCGAACATCAGCAGGCCCGAGTAGCCGCCCTTCAGCCCGGTCAGCATCCGGTGGCCGACGCTCGGGGTTTCGCTCTCCCGGACGGCCAGTGCGCGCACCGACCGCAGCGCATCCGAGGGTTCGGTGCGCAGCGCGGGCAGCAGGTGCTCCCGTTCCTCGTCGAAGTGCTCGGCGACCCGTCGGGCCAGCCACCGCGCCCGCTGGTTCGCCCAGACCGAGTTGGCGGACACGGCGGAGGCCGCCGTCTGCTGGACCCACGTCGCGAACTGGTCCCAGATCTTGGTGGGATCACCGCTGCCCGCCAGCGCTTCCTCGGCCTCGCGGACGATCTCCCGCATCCGGTCGCGCAGGTCGTAGTCGATGTCGGCGTTGAGGTCGGCGACGCCATCGTTGAGGGTCTGCTGCCAGCGGGCGGACCGCTCCTTCAAGCCCGCCGCGCGCTGTTCCGCCGCGGTCAGCCCGCGGATGAGCTCCTGCACGGTTTCCGGGTTCTGCTGCGCCGTCTGCTCGGCGCGCAGACCGTCGACGAGCTGGTCGGTGACGGCCAGGACGTCGTGCTTCGTGGACCGACGGCTCAGCTCGTCGGCCTGCCCGAGGACGCGCTTGCGCAGGTACGCGACGAGCTGTGAGTAGCCGGACTCGGTGTTCAGCTCGGTGTCGCCCGCGAGCAGGGCCTGCCACCGCAGCGTCGACGACACGGTGAACAGCTCCGCGTCCACACCAGCGGCGGCGAGGTGCTCGCGGTCGAGCTCGGCGATCCTCCTCCAGTCCGGGTACAGGTCGGTCTTGGTGAGGACGCAGGCCACGTTCGGGCACACGGATGTGGCCTGCCGCAAGAACTCCAACTCGGGCGCGGTGTACTCCTGCGAGGCGTCCGACACCAGCAGGACCG
>JBDSAJ010000020.1:0-4579 GCA_039922235.1 Umezawaea sp. | reverse complement strand
GGCCGCCGGTGCGCGCACCGGCGGCCGACGCCGCGGCCATCATCAGACCCATCACGCCGATCGCCGTGCGCACCTGGGCAGGGGAGATGTCCTCGGCAAGCCGGGTCCAGACCCGTTCCGGCACGCGGGGAAAGCGTTGCCGGAGGTGCGGGACGTTGTCCCGCAGCCAGCGGGCCATCATGAGAACCTCTTCGGTCTCGTGCGCCGCCCACACGGCGACCAGACCCCAGGTCGCGGCCTTGCTCACCCGGCTCACGGCAGCCGAACCGACAGGGCGTGCCGGAACGTGTCGAGCGGGTCCCAGCGGCGCTTGACCTCCTGCAGGCGGGGATAGTTCTCCTTGAAGTACAAAAAGTTCCACTGCACGCCGGACTGGTTGAGCACCGGGTCGGCCACATCCGCGTCCGCGTAGTTGATGTGGCAGCCGTCGGCCACGTCGCCGGGCACCGGGACGCCACCGCTCTCCCGCCACAGGTCGGCGTAGAACTCACGCAGCCAGGCCAGGTGCTTGTCATCCTCCTGCGGTTCCCTCCACTCCGTCGCGACGATCAGCCGCATGACCGAGTCGCGCTGTGGCATCGCGGTGGCCGCCGAGTCCACCAGGTTCACCGCGCCGCCGTAGCTCGCCAGCATCACGCCCGCGGTCATGTTGCTGTAGTCCGGCATCGTGAGGTGCGCGTAGATCGTCGCGATCTGGTCGTCCGACAACCGCTTGCGCAGGTACGCCGTCTTGAACTTGGCGCGCATCGTGTGGTCGGCGCGGTCGGTGACGCCCGGCCACGTCGTGGTGTTGAGCCACGGCAGCTCACGCTGCTCGACCACGACCGGCTCGACACCGACGCCGTAAACGAGCTCCGCGACGTACGCCCGCAGCAACGACTCCGCATCGCCCCAGGTCGCGTCGATCTGGACGCTCATGACGATGACGCCGCCGTTTTCGCGCGGCGTTGCGCCGATCACGCTGTACATCCCCGCGTAACGCGAGTCCGCATGGCTGTTGTTCTCGTGCCACACGTTGTGGTTGCGGACGAACGCAATGAACTTCGCCTCATCCATGAGCGGCCACGGCCAGATCAGCGTCGCGACGAGCAGCTTCGCGGGCGGATGCGGCAGCAGCTGCGCCGGGTCGTCGCCCGACGCGCCCGGCGAGCGGAACCAGTACCGCGTCACCACGCCGAAGTTCCCGCCGCCTGCCCCGGTCAAGCCCCACCACAGGTCGTGGTTGGGGTCGTCCGGATCACGAGTCGCGACAACGGCTTTCGCCTCACCCGAAGAGTCGACGACGACCACCTCGACGGCGTGCAGGTGGTCGACGACCGAGCCGAACAGCCGGGCGAGCGGGCCCCAGCCACCGCCCGCGATATGTCCGCCAATCCCGACGGACGGGCACGTGCCCCCTGGCAGTGCCACACCCCAGCGTTTGAACAGCCCACGGTTCACGGTGCTGAGCAGCGTGCCCGCCTCGATGGCGATCGCGCCCATCTCCTCGTCGTGGTAGATGTTCGTCATCAGCGACATGTCGATGACGACACCCACTGCGGGGTTCGCGACGAAGTCCTCGAAGCTGTGCCCGCCACTGCGAACCGCGACCTGCTTGCCGCTCCTGACCGCCTCACCCACGGACTCGACCACGTCCTGCGTGGACGAAACCACGCGCACGAGGTCAGGTCGACCGATGAATCTCGCGTTCCAGCCACGAACCAGGTCGGGATACCTGGCGTCGCCAGGCAGGATCTTGATCGCGGTCATGCCCGGACTTCGGTCGAGGCGGCGACGCCCGAACCTGCCGTCACGGTGCAGAGGACCGGGTGGTCAGACGTGACGACCGTGTGGTCACCCGGAACGAACTCGTACACACCAGGGGTAGCGGGCGTGAACGAGACCGAGCCGAAGTCGAGGAAGACGACTTCCCCCAGCGCAATGAGCTCCGGGTTGGTCAGGCCTGAGACGGTCAGCGTGGTACCGGACGGTCCGCGGACCTCCAGCTGCAACTCGGCGGTCACCTCGTTCTTCGCCAGCTCCCTGGGGGTCACGGCATGGCTCTTCAGCGTGACCGCCAGCTCCACAGGTTCACCCGCGCGCGCCTCGGCGGGCGCGGTGACCGTGATGTAGTTGACGCTGGCCTGGGAGAACTCGCCGGGGATGGCGCAGTCGACCTCGAGGTCGACCTGCCCCGTGCTCTGGTTGTTGACGATGGACGGGCTCACGAATATCCCCTATCGGTTTCGAGTCGAACAGGCGGTTTTGAATCGGTCAGGAAACGAACTTGACTTCGGGGTACAGCGGGGACGCGCCGTTGAACAGTGAGGTCGGCGTACCGCGCAGGAACAGGCCGAAGAACGCGCTCACGTACGCCCTCTGCGCGACGATCGAACGCTCGGGGTCGACCTTGCCGATGAACAGCTCGACCATGCTCGGAGGAATCGGGACCTGCGCGGCGACCTGGGGCAGGAACGCGGTGAAGTCCGTATAGCTGTCGAGTGCCGACTTGTCGAGCGTGAGGTCGCGCTTCCAACCATTGTGGTTGGACCAGAAGTCGGTCCACGACTGGTCGCCGCCGTTGACGTGGTTGTGGTCGACGAGCGTTCCGGTCCGGTCGTATACGCGGGCCCCCATGAGCAGCAGGGGCCGGTTGCCGAGGCCGTTCTGCGCGGCCGATCCTGGCAGGTACGGGACCTGGCTGTAGGCGAGCGCGCCGTCGAGGTTGAGCCCCGCGACGAGGCGGGTGTCCTGGGACATCGTCTCCGCGGCGGTGTAGCCACCGTGGACGTGGCCGAACACGCCGATCTTGTTGGTGTTCAGGCTCGCCGCGATGTCGGCGGGCAGTTTGATGTCGGACGACGTGCCGTTCTTCGCGGCGAAGAGGGTGTCGAGCACGAACTTCGTGTCGGCGACGCGCGAGTCGATCGACTTCTTCTGCGTCTCGGGAGTGCGATCCAGCGGCAGCCCCTGCTCGACGCGGCCACCGGGGAACTCGACGGCGAACTGCTCGTAGGTGTGGTCGATGGCGATCACGATGTAGCCGCGGCTCGCCAGGTCTTCCAACAGCACGGTGCTGAGCTCACGCGACGTGCCCTGCGCGGCGGAGAACAACACGATCGGCCACCGCGACGAGGTCTTGAGCGTCGCGTTGAGGTAGGAGTGCGACTTGGCGCCCGCCCAGTCCACCGATCCGGACGGGATCGCGAGGTACCGGGGGTCGGCCATCAACTGGTCGAACTTCGGCACGACGCCGGGCGACATCCACGGCGACAGCGAGCGGCCCGCCGTGCTCTGCGCCGGGAAGTAGATGCTCGTCATCAGCTCGCGCTTGCGGTCGGGCTTCCACGGGTCGGCCCGGCCATTGTCCACCAGGTGCGCCTTGACGACACCGACGGCGTGCGGGCCGGTCGGCGCGGGAAACGTCAGCTGGACCGGCGTGGTGGCGCCCGCGGCGGGAGCGCCCGCCAGGACACCGCTCACCAGGGCGAACACGGCCGCCAGCAGGACGGCTAACAGTGATCTACGTCTGACACTTCTCACGGACATCCCTTACGTGGTCACGATTCGACGGCGACCACAACTGTGCCCGAGAAATTCCTCGCCCGAATGCGTGTGCGGCTGATTCAGGGGTTCTTTCACCGAACCCCTGTCGTGCTACTACATGAATAGGGGTACTGGTGGCCGGAAGAAGGGGCTTGACGGTGGACCTGCCGTGAGTCGGGTGTCAGCGTCTCTGCACGTGTTCTCGAAACGCAGAACCCGTGTTTCCGCGATTCTCATCGGCCTGCTGACCGCCTCGGTCGCGCTGCCAAGCTCAGCCGCCTCGACCGCAGGCGCCGCCTGGACGTCATGGCAGAACGACCTGTCGGGCAGCAGGCACAACGCCGCGGGGTGGACGACCCCTACCACCACCGTCGGAGACCTGAAGTTGAAGTGGGCCTTCGTGTTCCCGAAGTTCCCGGTGTTCAAGTCCCACAGCCGGCCCGCGGTGGCCGGCGGGACGCTGATCACGAGTTCGCCCCAGTCAACGGCCGCACCCTGATCGGCATCGGCCAGAAGAGGGGCATCTACCACGTGCTCCATGCCCGCAGCGGCGAAATCGCGTTGCGAGGGCAGCTGTCCGTCCCGAAACCGAACAACCTCGGCCTGTCCGGCATTCTGTGGGGCGGGAGCTACGACGGCGAGCGGCTCCACGTGGCCACCGACCTCGCTGGGCCCGGCGCGCTGCACGCGCTCGACCCGACCACCGGCGTGCTGCTGTGGAAGACGCCCAAAACCCGCCGACGGCTGTAGCTGGGGCGGCGCGGCGCAGTTCCCCGACAAGTGCGTCATGGCCGACTTGTCGGCCATGACCAATCTACGAAGGCAACAGCGACGGCAAAATGCGCACCTACGCCTCCAGCGACGGACGCGTGCTGTGGGACTACGACGCGGTTCGCAAGTTCCAAGGCGTCAACGGGATCGCGGGCCGGGGCAGCAGTCTACCCGGCGCGGGCGGCACCGTCGTGGTCGACGGCATGGTGCACGTCCACTCCGGATACCGGCCACACCACCCGAGCGACAAGAGTTTCGTGCTCCTCATGCAGGTGACCCGCAC
>JBDSAJ010000019.1:0-12413 GCA_039922235.1 Umezawaea sp. | reverse complement strand
TGATCAAAATGGAGGCCCGGTTCGCGGCGCAGCAGACGGTCGAGGTGAACGAAATGGGTGAGCCGTCGGGCTTCAGTTGTCCGGACTGCGCGGGCACACTGGTGGAACTTGACGCCGAGCGCAAGCGGTTCCGCTGCCGAGTTGGGCACGCGTGGACCGCGGACGCGCTACTGGACGCACAGGCGGGCACACTGGAACGTGCGCTGTGGACCGCACTGCGCACGTTGGAGGAAAAAGTGAGCCTAGCTCGCAAACTTCAGCTCGATGCCCTGAACCGGGGCAGCGACCTGCTCGTGGACCGGTACGCGTGCACCGAGGAGGAAGCCGCGCACGCCGCTGACGTGCTGCGGGGTTACCTGTTGTTCGACACGGCAGGTGAACAGGCGCGTGCGGACCGCCCGTCGTGATCACGCTGGGGTTGTCGTCCGCCGAGGGCGCGACCGTGGTGGAGGCAACGGGCAGGCTGGACCTGTCGAGCTACGCGGAGTTCCGCGACGGGCTGCTGAAGTGCGCGGCCGACGAGCCGACGGCGGTCATCGTGCACCTGCTCGACGGGTTCGAGGCGCGGGGAACCGCTGAGCTGAGCGTGTTCTCGACGGTGTGGACGCGGGTGTCGGAGTGGCCAGGCGTTCCGGTGATGGTCGTCGCCGACGACGAGTTGCGGGCCACCCTCAAGCTCAGCGGCGTCACCCGGTTCGTGCCGCTGTACCCGACGGTCCGGCTGGCACTCGACGCCGTTGGCGAGCCGCCGCTGCGGCGCAGGCACGAGGTGCAGCTGCCCTTCTCCCTGGCGACCCCCAGGATCGCGCGAGGCTTCGTGCGCGACGTCTGCGCGCGGTGGGACGTGCTCGACCTGCTGGACGACGCGGTGCTGGTCGTGAGCGAACTGGTGGAGAACGCCGTGCAGCACGCGCGGTCGGCGCCATCGCTGCGGCTGGAGATGTGGCCGAGCCAGTTCGCGATCGCCGTGCACGACGACGACCCCACACCGCCGAAGCCGCGGCCGCTGACCTGCGACCAGCCAGGCGGACGGGGAATGCTCATGGTGGAAGCGGTGTGCAAGGCCTGGGGTACGTTCCCGAGCACGCTCGGCGGCAAAGTGGTCTGGGCGGTGCTACCGCTTCCCGCCCACCGGTCACCGGGCGAGTAGCGTTACCCGCTGTGACCGACAGCGGACCAGTGACGGACAACGCCTTCGAGGACGTGCTCACATACCTGAAGGAGTCGAGGGGCTTCGACTTCACCGGGTACAAGCGCACGAGCCTGATGCGGCGCGTCGCACACCGGATGAACCAGGTGTCGATCTCCGACCACAGCGACTACATCGACTACCTCCAGTTGAACCCGGACGAGTTCAACGCGCTGTTCAACACCATCCTGATCAACGTCACGAGCTTCTTCCGCGACCCCGAGGCGTGGGACTACCTGCGCGACGAGATCATCCCCTCGATGCTGGCCGAACGCGGTCCGGAGGACCCGATCCGGATCTGGAGCGCCGGGTGCGCGTCCGGCGAGGAGGCGTACAGCATCGCCATCGCGCTGGCCGAGGCGCTGGGGGCGGACGCGTTCCGCCGGCGGGTGAAGATCTACGCGACGGACGTGGACGACGAGGCGCTGGCCCAAGCCCGCCAGGCGGTCTACGGCCCCCGTGAGCTGGAGGGCCTGGCGCCGGAACTGCTGGAGAAGTACTTCGAGCCGAACGAGGGCAAGTACTCGTTCCGCAAGGACCTGCGGCGCACGGTCATCTTCGGCCGCAACAACCTCGTGCAGGACGCGCCGATCTCCCGCATCGACCTGCTGGTCTGCCGCAACACGCTGATGTACTTCACCCAGGAGACCCAGGCGACGATACTGAACCGCTTCCACTTCGCGCTGGTCCCCCGCGGCGTGCTGTTCCTCGGCAAGGCCGAGATGTTGCTCAGCCACACCCGCATCTTCGACGCCGTGGACCTCAAGCGGCGCATCTTCCGCCGCGCCGCGAACGGCGACGCCCCCTCGCACTTCGTGACCCACGCGTTCGTGCAGGACCGGCGGGTCGACATAGGGGGTCTCGGCCAACTGCGCGAGCTGGGCTTCTCGGCGAGCCCGGTGGCGCAGGTCGTCGTGACGAGCGACGACGTGGTCGCGCTGGTGAACCACCAGGCGGAGGCGACGTTCGGCCTGTCCGGCAAGGACGTCGGCAGGCCGCTGCGCGACCTCGACCTGTCCTACCGCCCGGTCGAGCTGCGCGGGTACGTCGACCAGGCCCGGCTGGAACGGCGGGCGCTGCGGGTCAAGGACGTGGAGTGGGACCGCGGGCCTGGCGACTCGATGTGGTTCGAGGTGCAGGTCAACCCGCTCGTGGACTCCGGCAACGGAATCCTCGGCGTGTCCATCGTCTTCCACGACGTCAGCGCCGCGCGGCGGCTGCTGGAGGAACTCGAGCAGGCGAACCACCAGCTCGAGGCCGCGTACGAGGAACTCCAGTCCACCAACGAGGAACTGGAGACCACGAACGAGGAACTCCAGTCCACGGTGGAGGAACTGGAGACGACCAACGAGGAACTCCAGTCCACCAACGAAGAGCTGGAGACGATGAACGAGGAGCTCCAGTCCACCAACGACGAGCTCCAGACCATGAACGACGCCCTGCGCGACCGCACCGGAGAGCTGGATCAGGTAAACGGTTTCCTGGAGTCGATCCTCACCTCGCTGAGGGCGGGCGTCATCGTGCTGAACCTCGAGATGCGCGTGCTGGCGTGGAATCGCGGCGCGGAAGAGCTGTGGGGCGTTCGGCGCGACGAGGCCGAAGGCATGCACCTGCTGAACCTCGACATCGGACTGCCGCTGCCGGAACTGCGGCCGATCATCCGGCAGGCGCTCGCCGACGCCTCGTTCACCACCGAGGTGAAGTTCGACGCGGTCAACCGGCGCGGTCGCGACGTGCACGTCCGGATCGTGTGCAGCTCACTGCGGTCGGGAACCGGAGAGCCGAACGGCGCCATCCTGCTGATGGAGCAGCACAGCTAGCAGGCCGCGGCGATGTCCTGGAGGATCACGAACTCCCGCAGCAGGTCGGTGACTTCCAGCGGCCGCAGCACCGCCCTGGAGTCGGCGACAAGGCGGAACGGGAGGCCGTGCTCGCGGCACATGCCGCGCAGTTCCAGCAGGAGGCTGATGCCGGTGGAGCCGAAGAAGGTGACACCGGTGCAGTCGATGATCAGCGAGAGCGGATCGGTGTCCACCGCCTGACGGGCGACCACCCAGACGTCCGGTGCGGTGTCGACGTCCACCTCGCCGCGAACGACCACCACGGCGCAGCCCGCATAGCGTCGTTCGGCTACTGCGAATTCCGGGTATTCCACGTGTTACCCCGACCGGTCGAGTGGGACTTACCTGTCCGTGGCTGTCTGCTCAACCCAGTCCGAGAGTAGTACCGCCGGACCTGACCTGTCAGATCGGATCGGTTCAGACGCGTGAATGACACGCCACCGGGAATGGGTGCGGGCTACCGGAACGCCGGGTACAGCGGGAGCTTCGTGGCCTTCTCACCGTAGCGCTGCACCAGTGCGGCCACGACGGCGTCGGCGTGGTCGACGATCGCGGTGACGCCCAGCGATGCGGCGTCGGTCCGCAGCCGCACCCACCGCGAGGTGAGGATCGTGCTGCGCGCCGGCGCGTCCTGGCCGCGGTGGCCGCTCTGCGCGGTCGCGGTCAGCTTCGGCAGCGCTCGCCACGTGGACAGCCACACCCACAGCAACTGGGACTCCAGCAGGCGCGGCAGGAACACGGCGTCGTCGTCCAGGTCCGGCCACACCGAGCCGACCTCGGCGCGCCACGCGGCGACCATGGCCTCCGACATCCCCGCGGGCAGGCCGTAGGCGCACCAGCAGGACGGGAAGGGAACTCGCAGGCAGGCGGCGTCGAACACGATGTCGCGGACGCACCCGCCCTCGAAGTCGAGGAACCGCACGCCCTTGCTGGTCACCAGGTGGTTGTCCGGGCACGACGTGGACGGGCTGAACGCGCGGCGGCGCGAGGAGACGAAGCCCTTCACGGCGGTGTGGGCGAAGTCCCGCGCCTTGACCGCGGTCTCCACCTCCAGTTCGCGTTCCAGCAGGTCCGGCAGGCCCTCCAGCGCGGCGTGCACGTCAACCGCGACCGGGTCCTGGCAGCACTGGGTCCCCTGGCGGCGCATGAGCGCGTCGAAGTCGGCGTCCCGGCCCGCGGTGGTGGCGTGCAGCCTGCCCATCGCGTGCGCCCACGACAGCAGCCCGCGCTCGGCGGCGCGGGCGTCCTGGCCGAGGAGCTTGTCGGCCAGGCGCGGGGCCTTGCCGAGGTCTTCCAGCACGACCAGCCGCTTGCGGATGTCGTGCGCGACGAGTTCGGGGGTGAGCCGCTCCTCGGACGGGAGCGCGGTCAGCAACTGGTGGCTGACGGTCTCGTGGGCGAACGGGTCGCGGTCCGCCGCGGCGGGCGGGTAGCGCTTGACGACGAGCGTGCGCGGCAGCGAGAACGGGGTCGCGGCGACCCGGACCCGGATGACCACGGACTGGCCTGCACCCCCGAGGTCCTCGGGATCGGCAAGCCTGATCTGTGCCCCGAACCGCCCGCTCAACACGGACTGCGCGGCGGCCACCGCCTCATCGATCTCGGGCGTGGCGTCGTCGTCGACGTCCGGTGAGCCGGCGGTGATCTCCACGCTCATCCCCTCCGACCCTACTCCGATGGCCATCGTGTTGTGCTGGTTGACAGAAGTCGGCTGGGCACCGTGACGGTATGCGCCGCCGTCGATGACCACCACTACTTGTTGGTAACGGCTTCGAACCATACGAGGTGTAGGCCGTCATCCGGTCGACAACGGCCTACCGGGTTCGTCCGCCCTGTTCTTGCGGCTCCGCAGCGCCAGTACCAGCGCCGCTGCCACCACGATGCCCACCAGGTTGATGACCAGCTGTCCCGCGGACTGGGCGGCGCGTTCCCACTCACCGAGAACGGCGGCGACAGCGGCGTACCCGGCGGCCGGAACGGTGGTCACCGAGATGAAGACGCCGACGAGCGCGGCCGACTTGGCCGAGGTCATCGACAGCATCCCGGCGGCCCCCGCGAGCAGTGCCACGATGAACGAGAACGGGCCGACGGTGAACACGAAGTCCACCTGGTGGGCGGACAGGACCATGTTCCGGTCGAACAGCCCGGCGAACGAGCCGAGCTGCGCCCCGATGGCCGTGACCAGCAGCGCGAGCGGGAACCCGACGACCAGTGCGAGGCCCGCTCGGCGGACCAGGTCCCAGCGCCGCAGCACCAGGCCGACCGCGATGGCCGCGAGCGGGCCGAACTCCGGCCCCACGACCATCGCGCCGACGATCGTCACCGGCGAGTTCGTCACGACGCCGACAGCGGCCAGCAGGCACGCGATGGCCAGGAACGCCAGGAACGTCGCGTTGAGCCGGGACTCCTCGCCGGTGCGGGACAGCAACTCGTCCCAGACGACGGCGTCCGCGCCCTCGCCCGGCGCGGCCACCTCGGCCCGGTCGGCCGCGTCGGACAGGGCGGTGTCGATCTGCTCCAGCGTCACGCCGCCGTGCTTGTCGATGCCGAGACCGCACAGGGAGGCCAGCACCTCGTCGGTGGCCTCCCGCGCGACGTCCGCCTCGACGACGTCGCCCGCGGGCTCGATCGCCGCCCCGCGCAGCAGCACCACGTGCGTCGCGCCGGGGTGTTCCTTGAGCACGGCCAGTACCCGGTCGGTGATGTCGACCGGGCTGACCGCGCGCAGGTGCAGCACTTACTTGTCAGCCGTGGACTTGTCGGCCGCGGCCTTGTCGACGGGCGGCTTGGCGTCCACGCCTGCCTCCTTGCGCTGCAAGGGGGTGATCGGCGCCGGAGCCGCGGTCAGCGGGTCGTAGCCGCCGCCGGACTTCGGGAACGCGATGACGTCGCGGATGGAGTCCGTGCCGGACAGCAGCATGGCGATGCGGTCCCAGCCGAACGCGATGCCGCCGTGCGGCGGGGCGCCGAACTTGAAGGCGTCGAGCAGGAAGCCGAACTTCTCCTGCGCTTCCTCCGGCCCGATGCCCATCACGCTGAACGCGCGCTGCTGCACGTCCGCGCGGTGGATACGGATGGAGCCGCCGCCGATCTCGTTGCCGTTGCAGACGATGTCGTAGGCGTAGGCCAGCGCGTTGCCGGGGTCGGACTCGAAGTTGTCCAGCCACTCCGGGGTGGGCGAGGTGAACGCGTGGTGCAGCGCGGTCCACGTGCCGCCGCCGACGGCGACGTCGCCGTCCTTGAGCTTCTCGGTGGACTCGAACATCGGGAAGTCCACGACCCACACGAACGACCAGGCGTTCTCGTCGATCAGGCCGGTGCGGGACGCGATCTCGACGCGCGCGGCGCCGAGCAGCGAGCGGGCGCCGTCCGGGTCGCCCGCCGCGAAGAACACGCAGTCACCGGGGTTCGCGCCGACGGCCTTCGCCAGGCCCTCGCGCTCGGCCTCGGACAGGTTCTTGGCGACCGGGCCGCCGAGCGTGCCGTCCTCCGCCACGAGCACGTACGCGAGGCCGCGGTGGCCGCGCTGCTTCGCGAACTCCTGCCAGCCGTCGAGCGTGCGGCGGGGCTGGTCCGCGCCGCCGGGCATGACGACCGCGCCGACGTACGGCGCCTGGAAGACCCGGAACGGGGTCTCCTTGAAGTAGTCGGTCAGCTCGACCAGTTCCACGTCGAAGCGCAGGTCCGGCTTGTCCGAGCCGTACTTCGCCATGGCCTCGGCGTAGCTGATGCGGCGGAACGGCTGGGGCAGCTCGTGGTCGGCCAGCCCCTTCCACAGCGCGGAGATGATCCGCTCGCCGAGCGCGATCACGTCGTCCTGCTCGACGAAGCTCATCTCGATGTCGAGCTGGGTGAACTCCGGCTGGCGGTCGGCGCGGAAGTCCTCGTCCCGGTAGCAGCGGGCGATCTGGTAGTACCGCTCCATGCCGCCGACCATCAGCAGCTGCTTGAACAGCTGGGGCGACTGCGGCAGCGCGTACCAGGAGCCGGGGCGCAGGCGGGCGGGCACCAGGAAGTCGCGGGCGCCCTCCGGGGTGGACCGGGTCAGCGTCGGCGTCTCGATCTCGACGAACTTCTCCGCGTGCAGCACCTCGCGGGCGATGCGGTTCGCCTCGCTGCGCGCGCGGATCGCCTTGGCCGGGCCGCTGCGGCGCAGGTCGAGGTAGCGGTGCTTGAGGCGGGCCTCCTCGCCGACCTCCAGGTGGTCGTCCAGCTGGAACGGCAGCGGCGCCGACTCATTGAGGACTTCCAGCTCGGTCGCGTAGACCTCGATCTCACCGGTGGGCAGGTCCGGGTTCGCGCTGCCCTCGGGGCGCGCGGTCACGTCGCCGACGATCTTCACGACGAACTCGGAGCGCAGGCGGTGCGCCCGCTCCGCCATCTCGCCCTCGCGGAAGACGACCTGGGCGACACCGGAGGCGTCGCGGAGGTCGATGAAGATGACCCCGCCGTGATCGCGCCTGCGGGCCACCCACCCGGTCAGGGTGACGGACTGCCCGGCGTGCTCGGCCCGGAGCGTCCCGGCCTCGTGCGTGCGCATCACGGGTGCTGCTCTCCTCGTGCTCATTTATCCGACTGGCGGCTGGCAGTCAAGGCTAGCCAACAGCCCGGTGGGGATACCCACCAGGTTTCCGATTCACTTGTGGGTGACGGCCGGGACCGTAGGATCCGCTGGTGCCGAAACGCCTGCTGGTGATCGCCCTGACCGTGCTGCTGACGTCGGGATGCGCGGTCAGCGTGAACGGGAATCCCGTCGCGGAACCCGCACGGGGTCAGACGAGCGGGAGCCCGGACACCTCCGCGACCACCGGCGGGGACGCGAAGCCCACGACCCGGTGCGAGTTCCTCGACGACACCTCGCCGGGCACGGTCTCGGCCGGGGGGAAGCCCGCCGACAAGGCGGACGACCAGGGCGGCACGCTCACGTTCACCACGGACAAGGGCCCGCTGAAGATCGAGCTGGACCCGGCGGCAGGCCCCTGCTCGGTGCGCAGCGTCCGGTACCTCGTGCAGAAGAAGTTCTACGACGGCACGTCCTGCCACCGGCTGACCACGAACCCGAACCTCGGCGTGCTCCAGTGCGGCGACCCGTCGGGCACCGGCACGGGCACGCCCGGCTTCCGGTACGACGACAAGCTGCCGGACCCAGGCGACTACCGGCGCGGGGTCGTCGCGATGGCCAACGCCGGGCCGGGCACCAACGGGAGCCAGTTCTTCATCGTGCACGGCGCCGCGAACATCGACGGCGACTACCCGGTCGTGGGGAAGGTCGTGGCGGGCATGGACATCGTCGACAAGGTCGTGGCGGGTGGGGTCGCGGGCGGAACCGACGACGGCAAGCCCGCCACGCCACTGACGTTCACGACCGTGACGGGGGGCTGACCGTGCGGATCGCACTGGCCGTGCTCGGCACGGTCGCGCTGGTGTTCGGCGCGTGCTTCGCCGTGGTGCTCGGCGTCCTGGCGTTCACGCCGACGTCCGCGTGCACACCGACCACCGGCGGCGTGTGCTCCTACGGGCAGCTGCCGGTGAACCTCGCGGTGTTCGCCGTTCCGGGGATCGTGCTGCTCTCGGTGCTGGCGACGTGGGCCGGGGCGCTCCGCAGGCCGCGCGCGGCGTTCCCGTACGTGGGCGCGGCACTGGTGGCGGCGGTGTTCGCGGTCGCGCTGGCTATCGCGGCGTGACGCCGAGCCGGACGCGGTAGGTCCACCACCACGGCACGGTCCCCGGCATCCGCCGCTCGGCGACGTCCCGCAGCCGCACCAGGCCGATCTGCTCGTCGGTGTACCCGGCCTTGCGCGCACCCATCGCGCCGCCCTGGCTCAGCGCGAGGTCGCAGAACCTCGCGGCGTCGCCGAAGTCCTCGGCGTGCAGGGCCAGCTCCGTCACGTGGCGGAAGAGCCCGCTGGCGCGCAACCGGTCGACGTGCTCGTGCTTCGGGGCCTTGGGCGGGCTGCTCAGCCTGGTGTCCGCCAGCGCGGCGAGCGTCCGGTCGAACTCGTGCCACGCCGCGTCGCACTCCCAGTCCACCGACGGCGGCCAGTCGTTGTCGAACGCCACGAACACCCCGCCCGGCCGCAGGATGCGGGCGATCTCCGAGAAGGCCTTCGCCGGGTCGAACCAGTGCAGCGCCTGGCTCGCCGTGACAACGTCCGCGCACCCGTCCGGCAGGGTCGTCGCCTCGGCCGTGCCGTCGACGACCCGGTAGCGCTCGGGGTCCAGCCGCCGCTCGGCCACCGCGCGCATGTCGGCGGAGGGCTCGACGGCGGTGGCGCGGTCCCACAGCAGCGTCGCGCCGCCGGTGCCCGCGCCGAGGTCGACCACGTCCGGGTCCGGGACGTCGATCCACCGGCGCACCAGGTCCGCGATCTCGCGGGGCGGCTTGGGCCGCACCCGCTCGTAGAGGTCGGCGAACCCGGAGAAGCGAGCGATGGCATCAGTCATGCCACCCAACCTAGCAGTACGCGCGTACTGTTAGGCCGACCGGATGAACTCGGGTCCGCTGGGGTGATCAGCCTGCCTATCGTCAGCGCATGAGGGCCTTCCTGGACCTGGACGGCGAGGACTTCCGGACCGACCCCCACGCCGTGCTGCGCCGGTTCCGGGAGGCCGACTGGCGCGCGGACACCCCGCTGGGCACCGCGGTGCTGCGGTACGACGAGGTGCAGGCGGTGTTGTCGTCGTGGTCGTTGCGCACGGTGGGCGCGGACTCCCTGGCCGCGCAGGGCATCACCGACGGCCCGGTGGTCGACGCGGTGCGCGGGTTCCTGCCCAGCTCCGACGGCGGGACGCACCAGCGGCTGCGGCGCGCGGTCGGCCGGGCGTTCACCGCGCGGCGGGTCGAGGACTTCCGCTCCGCGGCGGGGTTCGCGGCCGACGAGCTGGTCGACGGGCTGGGCGCCGAGTTCGACTTCGTCACCGACTTCGCCCACCCGTTCGCGCTGCGGGCGCTGAGCCGGTTCGTCGGCGTGCCGGAGGATGTGGAACGGACCGTGAGCGGGTGGACCGCCGACGTGGGACTGGCCTTCGGGTCCTCGGTCGCCGAGCACGCCCCGCGCATCGAGGCCGCGCTGCGGAACCTGCACGAGGTCATCGACGACCTGCTCGACCAGCGCCGCCGCACCCCGCAGGACGACCTGCTCAGCTCGCTGGTCGACCAGTCGCTCACCGAGGCCGAACTGCGGTCGCTGGTGGTCACGCTGCTGACGGCCGGCCAGGACACCGTGCGGCACCAGCTGGGCGGCGCGATGACCGCGTTCCTGGCCTTCCCCGACCAGTGGCGACTGCTGGCCTCCGACTCGTCGCTCGCGGAGCGGGCGGCCGAGGAGGTCGTGCGCTACAGCCCGTCCACGCTGCTCGGGCTGCCGCGCGTCGCCAAGGAGGACATCGTGCTCAACGGCGCGTCCCTGCCCGCGGGCAGCCGCGTGCTGCCGATCACCGCGTCGGCCAACCGCGACGCCACCGCGTTCGACGACCCGGACCGCCTCGACATCACCGCCACCCGCACCGCGCACCTGACCTACGGCGGCGGCATCCACTACTGCCTCGGCGCCGCGCTGGCGCGCGTGGAACTCCAGGAGGCACTCCCCCGGCTGGCCCGCGCGCTGCCGTCGGTGCGGGCGAACGGGACGGCGGAGTGGCTCCCCCCAGCCGGCCCCACCCACGGCCCGACCACCCTCCCCCTGACCCGCTGACCACCCGACCGAGGGTTTCAGGGTGTCCGAGCGAGGGACACGCGGTGTCTGACCGAGGGACTCGCGATGTGGTCGCGAGTCCCTCACTCGGACACGCCGTGTCCCTCAGTGGGGCACGGCGTGTCCCTCAGTGGGGCACGGCGTGTTCCTCGTTCGAGCATGAAGGCCCGGCACGTGTGCCGGGCCTTCATGTGCGGTGCTGGGTCAGGAGGTCGGCGCGAGGAACAGCAGGCGGTTCGGGGAACCCGAGCCGGCGCTGGTCACCTTGTCCTTGGTGGACGCCGTGACGAGCGCGGCGGACACCTGGGCGGGCGTGGCGGTCTTGTTGTTCTGCAGGTAGCGGGCAACGATGCCGACGACGTGCGGGGTCGCCATCGAGGTGCCGCTGATCGTGTTCGTGGCGGTGTCGCTGGTGTTCCACGACGACGTGATGCCCGAACCGGGGGCGAAGATGTCCAGCACGGAGCCGAAGTTCGAGTAGCTGGCCCGCGCGTCGGTGCGCTCGGTGGCACCGACGGTGATGGCCTCGGTGACGCGGGCCGGGGACGACGTGTTGGCGTTGACGTTGCTGTTGCCCGCCGCCACGGCGTAGGTCACGCCGGAGGCGATGGAGCGGCGCACCGCGGCGTCGATCGTGGTGGACGCGCCGCCGCCGAGGCTCATGTTGGCCACGGCGGGCTTCACGGCGTTGGCCGTCACCCAGTCGATGCCCGCGACGACACCGGCGGTGGTGCCGGAGCCCGCGTCGTCGAGCACCCGGACGCCGACGATCTTGGCGCCCTTGGCGATGCCGTACTGGCTGCCCGCGATGGTGCCCGCCACGTGCGTGCCGTGGCCGTTGCCGTCCTGGGCGACCGCGTCGTTGTCGACGAAGTCGTAGCCGTTCGCGGCGCGGCCGCCGAACGTGCTGTGGCTGATCCGCACACCGGTGTCGATGACGTAGGCCGTGACGCCCGCGCCGGTCGACGTGTAGTTGTAGGACGCGCTGAGCGGCAGGGCTGCCTGGTCGACCCGGTCGAGGCCCCACGACGGCGGGTTCGCCTGCGTCGTGTCGGCGCGGAACACCTGGTCCTGCTCGACGTACTCGACGGCCGGGTTGGCCGCGAGCCGCTTCGCCTGACCGTCGGACAGCTTCACGGTGAACCCGCGCAGTGCCGAGCCGAACACCCGGTCGACGCCCCCGCCGACACTCGCCGCGGCCTGGTTGGCGGCCGACTCCGCCGTCGCCTCGCTGACCGCGCTGTCCTTGAACTTCACGATGTAGCTGTTCGGCACCTTCTCCTTGGCGTCGGCGGCGCGGATCTCGCCCTCCGCCGCCTGGGCAGGGGATGCCAGCAGGGTGGCCGTGGTGGCGACCATCGCCGCCACACCGACGCCGGCCATCAGCCGAACCTGTCGTGACTCTCGCATTCGTGATTCCCGTTCTCGAGCGGCGGCCGGGACGCGTCCACGTAATGCCTGCAGGGGCGTGGAACGCGCTGGCCACCTTGTCGATGTTCACTCAGTGCTACAGCCCCATCGCTGATGGTTAATGAGCCTAAGCAAAAGAGCCGAACGGGTGATAGATGCAAAGATTGCCAGTTATTTCCGGCTGTCAAAACATGGATCTGCCTGCGGTTTCCCGAAGTTCGGACACCATTGACGACCATTCCTGGACCTCGCGGTCTACGCCACAACCTACGAAAGTAG
>JBDSAJ010000018.1:0-16718 GCA_039922235.1 Umezawaea sp. | reverse complement strand
CGGCCCTCGCTGTCGACCTGCTCCGGCCGAGTCCGGAGCCGTGGGATCGACCGCGGCTGATGTCAGCCTGCTATCCCAGCCGCCACCGCTGGTTGTTGCCGCCGTTGCACGTCCACAGGGCGATCTTCGTGCCGTTGGCCGTTCCCGCGCTGATGGCGTCGAGGCACAGACCCGACTGCACCCCGCGGATCGTGCCGTCGGAGTTGACCGTCCAGCGTTGGGCCGCCCCGCCGTCACAACGCTGCGTCTGCGCCACGGTTCCGGGCGCGGTGCCCTGTCCGGCGGCTCCCAGGCAGAGTCCCGACTGCAACCCCACGATGGTGCTGCCCGACGAAACGATCCACTTCTGGTTGGAGGCCGTTCCGCAGTCGTAGATGATCACCTGGACCGCGGGGACGACCCGTGCGGAGGGCACGTCGACGCACCGGCTGGACGCTTGGCCGATGATCGTGTTGGACGTGACGGCCTGGTTGGCCCACTGGCCGGTGGCGGTGTCGATCGTCCACCTGTCGCGCCAGGTCAGCGACACGCTGGTGCCGTTGATCGTCAGCGGCAGCCACACCATCGGGGAGTTGCCGAGGTCACTCGGGGTCCACCGGTCGCCCGCGTAGACGTAGGTCGTGGCGGAGGAGCCCTGGACCGTGATGACGTTCGCCGTCTGGCTGTTGAACGTCTTGGAGCCGGCAGGCGCGAAGTTCGTCCACGACGACCACGGGCCCGACAAGGAGGTCGCTGTCGTGTACTGGTTGTCGTTGGTGTCCCAGCCCGTGAGGCTCGACCCGAACAGGTAGTAGCGCCCACCGACCTTCACCATGGCGGGCGACTCGTGGTTCGGCGTCAGCAACGCGATCGACGGCGTTGGCGCGCTCAGGTAGTCGGCCGACAGCCGGTAGATCCGGAGCCCGGCGGCCCGGTCCTCCGACAGCAGGTAGGCCTGGCCGTCCGTGTCCTTGAACAGGTTCATGTCACGGCTCTGGTTGCCCTGGGGACGCCAGCTGCCGAGGTAGGTGTAGGGACCGCACGGCGTGGAACTCGTGGCGACACCCACCTCGGCGTCGCTGTAGTCGATGCTGTCGGCGTGGATGTACATCACGTACTGGTTGGTCGTGCTGTTGAAGATCACCTTGGGTCGCTCGACGATGCGGTTGGGCCCGAGGTCACCGCTCGCCTGGAGCGTCAGCGCTGATCGTTCCCACGTCCAGTCGACCAGGTTCGTCGACGAGTAGCAGGTGACGGCCTGGAACGCCGCGTCCCCCGACGACCTGCCGACCTTGTCCTCGCCGAAGCCGTAGTAGGTGCTGCCGACCTTGATGATCCCCAAACCGTGCAGTTGCAGTGCGTTGCCGTTCTGGTCGAACGACAGCGCGCCAGGGGCGATGGTCGCCGGGGCGGCGAGCGCCGTCCCGGTGCCGATGACGCACCCGAAGACCACCAGCGCGATCACCCCGATCAACCGGGTGACCAGACCGGACGCCACCCGGACGGTGGAGAACTGACTTGTTCGACTGCGCGCCATTGCGCCGTCTCCTCTCAAGATCAACCGCGGTCAGGGTGCCGCGGCCGGGGGCAGGTGGGCGGGGTCCGCCGGGACGACCGAGCGGACGTTGACCGCTCCGATGCCCGCCAGGAAGCCTTCCAGGGCAAGGGTGGCGGCACCGAGTGCGACGGGTTCGGGGACCTGGCACAGCTGGATCGAGGTCGCCTCGAACGGCCGTTGGAGGGCGTGTCGTCCGGCGGCGGCGCGCACCCCTGGCAGGAGGAGGGCGCCAAGCCGGTCGGCGACCCAGCCGCTGAGGATCACGACTTCCAGGTTGAGCAGGTTGATCAGGTCCGCGATGCCCGCGCCGAGGTAGCGCGCCGTGTCGGCGAGCACGGCGAGTGCGACCTCGTCACCCGCGTCGGCCGCGGCGGCCAGTGCGTCCAGCGACGCGGTCTGGTCGTCCGGGTGCAGCAGCGGGCTGTCGGGGGCTCGATCGCGGAGGTGCTGCAGGATCCCTGGCGCGCCTACGTAAGCCTCGACGCATCCGGTGTCACCGCAGCGGCAGGGGCGGCCGTCGAGGGTGAGCCGGGTGTGCCCCCACTCACCGGCGCTGTTGGTCGACCCGCGGTGCAGCGAGCCGCCCAGTGCCAGCCCGGCCCCGACCCCCGTTCCCAGGGTGATGACGGCGAAGTCCTGGTGGTGGCGGCCCGCACCGAACCAGAGTTCCGCGATCGTGCTGGCCTTGAGGGGATTGTCCAGGTACACGGTGACGTCGAGTGCCGCCGCGAGGAGGTCGCCGAAGGCGACGTCGTGCCACCCCCAGTTCGGCGCGAACACCGACACGCCCCGCTCACGCTGGACCTGTCCCGGCAGGCTCACGCCCGCGCCGAGGATCCGGTCCCGGTCGACACCCGCGCGACGCACTGCCGTGTCGAGCGCCGCAGCGACGTGGGAGACGACCAGTTCCGGCGTGTTGTCCTCGGGGTGCAGGTCGCTGCTGGCGCTCGCCAGCAGGCCGAGGCTCAGGTCGAACAGCTGGAGGTGGACGTAGGTCTCGGCGATGTCGACGCCGACGAGCGCGCCGTGGTCGGCGTTGACGGTCACGCGGCCACGGGGGCGTCCTCCCCCGGACTCCTCGAACCGCGTCTCGCTGACCACACCGAGGTCGAGCAGCTCACCGACCAGGTTGCACACGCTGGCGAAGCTCAGCCCGCTCGCGTCGGCGATCTCCTTCCGGGAGACGTCGGCCGCGCGGTAGAGCTGACGAAGCACCTCGAAGCGGTTGCGAACACGGACTTCCCTGGTGCTCGTCGTCATGGCGGCCTCCATTGGCTGCCATAATCTAGGACTTCGTCCAAGACCTGTAAATACTCTGATGCTCAGGGACGCCGCGGCGAGGCGTCCCGGCGTTCCTCCTCGTAGTCGAACCAGTCGAAGCTCGCCGTTCCCCCGGTGACGCACATGCCGATCACCCTCCCGGTGAACCCGCCCGCGACCTCGGTGGACAGGTACCGGCCGTCCAGTTCGGCGAGGACGACGGTGTCCACGGCGAAGCGGATGACGTCCGGGCCGGTGGGGTCCTCGCCGGTGTCGCCGTCGTCCGCTTCGGGTGGTGAGAGGTCCGTGGTGCGGATGGTGACGACCAGGGTCACCGGTCCGGGAGGCACCGGGTTCCGGGCGACGCACTGGTGCGCTGGGCCGATCCGGACGACCACTTCGGCGTGGCCGTCGGCGATCTCCAGGTCGTAGTGGTGCGCCTCGTCGATCCGCACCGACAGGCCCGCGCGGCCGGTGCCAGGCTCCAGCCGAACCGCGACGCGGCAGTCGGGGTGCTGCTGGCGGCGGCCGACGAAGGTGTGACCGGGGCGGTCGAGCGTCGGCCCGGTCGCGTGCAGGGTCAGCCATCCCGGCCGCTCGGTCAGCGACCACGACTCGTCGGGCCTGCTCCGCGGCGAGATCCACCGCGGGTCGAGCACGGGTGCGTCGAAGTCGTCGCGCACCGGAGGTGGGGCGATCGGGTGCCACGCGCCCGGCGCCCGGTGGCGTGGTTCGACGGGTTCGACGTGCGGCCACCCGTCCACCCAGTCGACCGGTGCCAGGAACGTTTCCCGGCCCAGCACGTGGTAGCCGGGGAAGAAGCCGCGCGGGCGGGTGGCGAGCAGCACCATCCACCACGAACCGTCCGGTGTGGACACCAGGTCGGCGTGACCGGTGCTCTGGATCGGGCGGTCGGTGCTGCGGTGGGTCAGGATCGGGTTGTGCGGCGCCGGTTCGAACGGGCCGCGCGGTGAGGGGCCCCGCGCTATCGCCACCGTGTGCCCGCGTTCGGTGCCGCCCTCCGAGAGCAGCAGGTACCACCAGTCGCCGACGCGGTACAGGTGCGGCGCCTCCGGGTACTGCAGGCCGGTGCCCGACCAGAGCGGCCACGGTCCTTCGAGCACCGTGCCCGCCACGGGGTCGATGCGGGCCACCTGCACACCGGAGAAGGCGCACCAGCACGTGCCGTCCTCGTCCCAGACGAGGTCGGGGTCGATGCCGGGCAGGTCGATCCACACCGGGTCGGTCCACGGCCCGGCCGGGTCCTCGGCGGAGACGATGAAGTTGCCGCCGGTCGACACGTTCGTGGTGATCAGCCAGAACCGGCCGTCGTGGTGGCGGATCGTCGGCGCGTAGATGCCGCGGGAAGCGGGAGTCTTCTCGGGCAGCGGCAGCTGTTCGGGCCGGTCGAGCACGTTGCCGATCTGGCGCCAGTGCACGAGGTCCCGGCTGTGCAGGATCGGCACGCCGGGGAAGTACTCGAAGCTGGAGTTGACCAGGTAGTAGTCCTCTCCCACCCGGCACACGCTCGGGTCGGGGTGGAAGCCGCCGACGACGGGGTTGTCGAAGTGGTTCACCGGGTCGCTCCTAGTCTGCGTGGTCGAGGACGGACGCGGTGGTGGTGAACCGCCGAGCACCGCGGAGGAACACCGGCGGGCCGACGACGCGGATCGGCGCGGCGTGCGACAGCGCACCGACCGATACCCCGGTGGACAGCGTGATCGCACCGGGTTCGACGACCCTGCGGCCGTCCACGCCGGTGAACGAGAACACGTCGGTCGGGACGGCGAAGGCCACCACCCTGGTCTGGCCAGGGAGCAGCGCGACCCGTGCGAAGCCGACGAGTTGCGCCTCCGGCCTGGTCACCTGCGCGACCGGGTCCGAGGCGTAGAGCTGCACCACCTCGTCCACCACGCGCGAGCCGGTGTTGCTCACGGCGATCCGCACCTCGACCGTGCCGTCGGCCGGATATTCATCGTCCACAGTGGACAACGACTCGTAGCGCACGGTCGAGTAGGAGAGGCCGTGGCCGAAGGGGAAGGCCGCGGTGGGGTCCAACGCCGAGATGCCGTCGGTCTTGGCGCCCAGCGGTGGTTGCAGGTAGGTCGAGGGGTTCATCGACGGCGAGCCGGGGATCTGCACGGGCAGTCGTCCGGAGGGGTTCACCCGACCGCAGAACACCCCCGCGACGGCGGACGCGCCCTCCACTCCGGGCAGGAACGCCTGCACCACGGCGGCGGCCCGGTCGGCGTAGGCGCCGATCGCGTAGGGACGACCGGAGACGACGATCAGCACCGTGGGTGTCCCCGTCGCCAGCACGGCCTCGACCAGCCGGTCCTGGATCCCTGGCAGGCGCAGGTCGGCGGCGTCGCACCCCTCGCCGGACGTGCCGTTGCCGAACAGCCCCGACCGGTCGCCGACGACCAGCAGCACCACGTCCGACTCGGCGGCGGTCCTGACCGCCTCGGCGATGCCGGAGTCGTCCGGGTCCGACACGTCGACGCCCCCGGCGTACCGGACGTCCGAGTCGCGGAACACGGCCTCGACCTCGTGCCGGATCGTCGGCACCGGCAGCCCCATGCCGCTGTCCGGGAATCGGCTCAGCACGTGGTTGGGGAACGCGTAGCAGCCCAGCAGTGTTCGGGCGTCGTCGGCGCAGGGCCCGATCACCGCGATGCTCCCGGTCCGGTCGGGATCCAGCGGCAGCACCGCGTCCGCGTTGGTCAGCAGCACGATGGAGCGTTCCGCGACAGTCCGGGCGAGTCGCCGGTTGACAGCGTTGTCCAGGTCCACGCCGTGGGCGTCCTCGGGCACGAGCGGAACGCCGTCGAGCAGGCCGAGGACGCACTTCTGCCACAGCACCCGCCGCACCGACTCGTCGATCAGCGCCTCGTCGACCACGCCCGCTCGGACGTTGGCCACCAGGTGCGCGCCGTACCCGCGGGTCTCGGGCAGCTCGACGTCGATGCCCGCACGCAGCGCGATCGCGCCCGCCTCGGCCTCGTCCTCGGCGATGCGGTGCATCGACTGCAGGAAGGGCACCGACCAGTAGTCGGACACGACCGTCCCGGTGAAGCCCCACTCGTCGCGCAGCAGCACGCGGAGCAGGTCCGCGCTCGCACCGACCGGAACGCCGTCGACGTCGGTGTAGGAGTTCATCACCGACCGTGCGCCGCCCTCGTGCAGCGCGGTCTCGAACGGCGGCAGGATCACGTCGGCCAGTTCGCGGGGCCCGATGCTGACCGGCGCGTGGTTGCGCGCGGCGCGGGACGCGGCGTAGCCCGCGAAGTGCTTGAGGGTGGCGATGATCCCCACGTGCTCCAGGCCGCGGACGTACGCGGTTCCCAGTTGCCCCACCAGGTACGGGTCCTCGCCCAACGTCTCCTCGACCCGGCCCCACCGGTAGTCGCGGACGACGTCGAGCACCGGCGAGAGCCCTTGGTGCACCCCGACCGCACGCAGGTCGCGGCCGATCGCCTCGGCCATCTCCCGCACGAGGTCGACGTCGAACGTCGCCGCCCAGGCGAGCGGTGTCGGGTACGCGGTGGCGCCGAGGGTCGCGAACCCGGTCAGGCACTCCTCGTGCGCGATGGCCGGGATGCCCAGCCTGTTGCCCAGCATCACCTGGTGCTGCAACGACGTCAGCCGCTCCACGCCCTGCGCCGCGCTGATCGGCGAGGTGCCGAACACCCTGGTGAGGTGGCCGACGCCGCCCGCCAGCCGCTCGCCGACCTCCCCCGCCGCGGCCGGGGTGAAGACCGCGGGCTGCGGAGCGGCCTGCGCCGCGGACCCGTCGTCCTCAGGGTCGATCCAGACCGAGCCGAGTTGGGCGACCTTCTCCTCCAGCGTCATCGCCGCCAGGAGTGCTTCGACGCGGTCGCGCGGCGGAAGCGCCTTGTCCCGCCAGGGACTTCCCTGCGGTGTCTCCGGGGTTCCGGGGGTCGTTCCGATCACGAAGGTCATGGGGCTCCTCGAGGTGGACGTGGTGGCCGGGTCAGCCCTTGAAGGCGCCGTCCAGGATGCCCGCGACCATCCGCCTGCCAACGAACGCGAACAGCACGACGAGCGGGATGGTGGCGAGGAAGGAGCCCGACATGGCGAGCCCGAGGTCGACGTCGTAGCTGTTCTGCAGTGCCTTGATGGCGATCTGGGCGGTGTAGCGCTCCGGTGACTTGAGCACGATGAACGGCCACAGGAAGTCGTTCCACGCCGTCACGAAGCCGAACAGGCCGAGCACGAACGCGGCGGGCCGCACGATCGGGAACACGATTCCCCAGAAGATCTGCCACGTGCCCGCGCCGTCGATCTTCGCGGCGTGCAGGAGTTCGTCGTTGATCGTGGCGGAGATGTGCTGGCGCATCCAGAAGATCCCGAACGCGCTCGCGAGGCCCGGCACGACCAGTGCCTGGAGGGTGTCGACCCAGCCCAGCTCGGAGATGATCAGGTACTGCGGGATGATCGACAGCTGGGTCGGGACGGTCATGGTGAGGACCACGACCAGGAACAGCGCGTTGCGCCCGCGGAACCGCAGCTTGGCGAAGGCGAACCCGGCCAGCGCGCACAGCAGCGCCTGGCCGACGCCGATCGACGTGGCGACGATGAAGCTGTTGCCGATCGACTGGAGGAACGGCACGGTGGTGAAGACCAGGCCCGCGAGGTGGAAGAAGTTCCCGCCCGGCACGATCTCCGGTGGCAGCTGCGTCGCGGTGGCCGTGTCGGTCGTGGCGACGACGAACATCCAGTAGAGCGGGAAGATCGACGCGACCGCCGCGGCGATCACGAGGGTGTAGCTCCACCACCGGACCCGGTCCAGTGGCCGCCGTCGGGTGGGCGCGAGGGCGAGGCGGACGGGTGGTGTCGTCATCGGTCCGCCTTGATCCGGCTGGAGAGCAGGTAGTTGATCGCCGCGATCACGATCACCATCACGAACAGGGCCACGCCGATGGCTGAGCCGTAGCCGAACTGGAACTGGCCGAAGCCCTGTTCGTAGAGGAACAGCGTGAGTGTCTGGCACTGGCGGACCGGTCCGCAGGTCAGCGGGGCGGAACGGGAGATCAGCAGCGGCTCGGTGAAGATCTGCAGGCCGCCGATGGTCGACGTCACGACGGTGAAGATGATGACCGGGCGCAGCGACGGGATCGTGATGAACCGGAACTGCTTCCACCCGCTCGCCCCGTCGATGGCGGACGCCTCGTAGACGTCACGGGGAATGGCTTGCAGGGAAGCCAGGTAGAGCAGCGTGGTGTAGCCGAACCACCGCCACGCCACCATCGTCGCGATGAGGACGTGGCTGCCCCACACGGACTGGGTGAAGTCGACCGGTTGCACCCCGACGAGTCCGAGCACCCAGTTGAGCAGGCCGTAGTCCCGGTCGAACAGCTGGGCGAAGACGATCGCGGTGGCCGCCACCGAGGTCACGTAGGGAACCAGGACCGCCATGCGGAAGAACAGCGCGAACCGCAGCCGGGCGTGGTTGAGCACGTGGGCCAGCACGAGTGCCAGCAGCAGTTGCGGGATGGTCGACAGCGCCCAGATGCTCAGTGTGTTGCCGGTGGCGTTCCAGAAGCGCGGGTCCTCGGCCATGCGGACGAAGTTGTCCGCCCCGATGAAGGTCCGGTCGCCGATCGGGTTCCAGTCGAACAGCGCGACGTAGAAGGTGAACAGCAGGGGGAAGAGGCCGAAGACCGAGAAGATGACGAAGAACGGGGCGATGTAGGCGTACGGCGCGAACCGCTCGCCGAGCCGTCCGGCGACCGAGGTGCCGGGTGCGGGCGGCGCGGGTGCGGGCTTCGCCGGGATCAGGGTCGTGGTCACGCGCCTTCACTTCCTCGCGCTGGTGCCCGGACCGGGCGCCGGCACTCGTGCCGGACGGTGGTCACTTGCCGATCGCGGTCTTGATGTTCTTCAACGCGTCGTCCCACGCGGTGCGCGGGTCACCCTTGCCCTGCTCGACGTTGGTGATGGCGTTGAGGAACTCCTGGCCGATCGCCGAGCTGTCCGGTCCGATGTAGAACGGCTTCAGGCCCAGCAGCGAGTTCGTGTAGATCGTGCCGGTCGACGCGTCCGAGAAGAACGGGTCCTTCAGCGCCGTGAGCTTCGGGTCCTGGTAGACCGACGGGGTCGTGGGCAGTGCGCCGCTGTCGACGAAGTGCTCCAACTGCCCCTGGGGTGACTGGGTTTCGGCGATGTAGTCCCACGCGGCCTTCGCGTTCACCGCTCGTTTGGGGATGGCGAGGTAGCTGCCGCCCCAGTTCCCGGCCGAACCGGGGATCGGGGCGATGTCCCACTTGCCCTTGGTGTCGGGCGCGTTGCTGCGGATGGCGTTGAGCATCCACGACGGGGCGGCCAGTGCCGCGAACTGGCCCTGGGCCATACCGGCGCTCCACCCGCTGGCGAACGACGACTGCTTCGCCGTGATGCCCGCCGCGACGGTCTTGAGGCCGAGTTCGAACCCGGCCTTGACCTGGGGGCTCCGGTCGTAGACGACGTCACCCTTGTCGTCGTAGTACTTCTGCGGCCCCTGGTTGACGGCCTGGTAGAACACGCTGGTCGCCGCGTTGTCGATGAACGCCTTGCCGGTGGCCGCCGTGTACTTCTTGCCCGTCTCGATGAACGCGTCCCAGGTCGGCCACAGCTTTCCGACGGTGTCGCGGTCGGTGGGCAGGCCTGCGCCCGCGAACAGGTCGGTGCGGTAGGCCATGGCCATGCCGCCGACGTCGGTCGGGACGCCCAGGATCTCCCCGTTCTTGGCGGTGCTCTGGCTCATGACCCAGTCGAGGTAGTCACCCTTGATCCGGTCCGCGCCCACGGTCTTCAGGTCGACGAAGTTCTGCGGCTGCTGCACGAACTTCGGCAGGTCGTCGCCCTGGATGAGGACCAGGTCGGGGACCTTGCCCCCGGCGAGGGCGGTGGTGAGCGCCTGCGCGGTCTCGACCGAGGTGCCGACCTCGGTCAGCTTGACGTCGATGCCGGGGTGCTCCGCCTGGTAGGCCTCGACGGAGGCCTTCTGGTTGATGCCGGAGAACGACCAGAACTCGAACGACTTGCCGTCGCCGGCACCGCCGCTCGATCCGCTGGTGCAGCCCGTGGCCAGCACGAGGGCCGTGGCGAGGGCCATGGGCAGGATGACGCGGATTTTCACGACGATGTCTCCAATGCGGCTGGTGTCAGAGGTCGTGGCGCACCACCCGCTCGTCGTCCTCCACGCGCGGCAGTGCTGTCGAGGCCGGTTGGATCACCCGGTCGCTGTTCCCACGCCGACCGGACATTCGACGTGTCGAAACTTTCGAATTTTCCTTCGATCGTTACAGGCGGAACAGTAAACTCAGTGCTCTGACCCGTCAAGACATCTGCTGGCAATGCTCGGGAAACGTCCCCGATCGTTTCGACGACGTGGTTGACTGGCGCCATGACCTCGGCGCCAAAACCGGCACTGGACCTCACCAGCGGCGACGGCGCCACGATCGCGGAGATCGCGGGCCTGGCAGGCGTTTCGGTGGCCACGGTGTCCAAAGTGGTCAACGGCCGGTCCGACGTCGCGCCCGACACCCGCGCACTGGTCGAAGGCATCATCCGCAAGCATGGCTACCGCAGGCAGAAGAAGCTGAACCGGGCCGCGCTCATCGAGTTGGTGTTCCACGAGCTCGAAGGCGCCTACGCCATGGAGATGATCAAGGGCGCGGAGCGCGTCGCCAGTGAGCACAACCTGGCGGTCGTGGTCTCGGAACTGCGGGGACGGCACACCCCTGGCCGGAACTGGATCGAGGGCGTGCTGGCCCGTCGCCCCACCGGCGTGATCGCGGTCTTCTCCGGCCCGAACGCGGCCCAGCAGGAACAGCTCAGGAGCCGCGACATCCCTTACGTGCTGGTCGATCCGACCGACGAACCCGGACAGGGACACGCGTCGGTCGGGACCAGCAACTGGAACGGCGGCCTGTCCGCGACCCGCCACCTCCTCCAGCTCGGACACCGGCGGATCGCCGTCATCACCGGTCCGCCCGACGTGCTGTCGAGCCGGGCCAGGGTGGACGGCTACCGCGCTGCGCTGGACACCGCGGACGTCCGGGTGGACCCGGAACTGATCCGGGAGGGCGACTTCCACATCGAGGACGGTCGGGTCCACACCGGAGAACTGCTCGCCCTGCCCGATCCGCCGACCGCGGTGTTCGCCTGCAACGACGTCCAAGCCCTTGGCGTGTACCAGGCCGTGCACCAAGCGGGCCTGCGCATCCCGGAGGACCTGAGCGTCGTGGGGTTCGACGACCTGCCCTTCGCCCAGTGGGCGATCCCGGCACTGACCACGGTTCGCCAGCCGTTGAGCGACATGGCGGCGGCAGCCACCAGCATGGTGGTGGAGCTGGCCAACGGCGGCAGCCCCACCCCGCTCCGGTTGATGCTGTCCACCGAATTGATCGTTCGCGCGAGCACCGCTGCTCCACGTCGCTGAGCTGCGAAGATTCTCACGCCGGCTCGCGGGTGGTCCGGCAGTCAACGCATCGTGACGGCAAGGTTCACCGAAACGGTCGAATCCTCTGGTGGAAAGTTTCGCTAGGTTGCCCGATATCGCCACAGGACGTGGTCACCCCACCTGCCGGACTCGTCCCGTGGATCCAGGCCCTCCCCACCGAGAGGCGACGATGAAGTCGACCACCTGGCTGAGCGCGCTCGCGGCAGCCGTGGGCGTCACCGCCCTGACCCTGATGACCGCCCCCGTCGCGTCGGCGGCGTCCCCCCTGCGCGACCTCGCGGAAGCGAAGGGCAAGTACTTCGGCACCGCGATGACCGTCGCCGAGAAGAACGACGCGGCCAACCTGTCCCTGATCGGCCGTGAAGCCGGTGTGATCACCGTGGGCAACGAGATGAAGTGGGACGCCACCGAGGCCAACCGCGGTCAGTTCACCTTCGGTCCCGCCGACGAGGTGGTCGCCGCGGCGCAGGCCGCTAAACAGGCCGTGCGCGGCCACACCCTGGTGTGGCACAACCAGACGCCGAGCTGGGTGCAGAACCTGTCGGCGGCGGACCTGCGCACGGCGATGGTCAACCACATCACCACCGAAGTGACGCACTACCGGGGGAAGGTGTTCGCCTGGGACGTGGTCAACGAGGCGTTCGAGGAGAACGGCACCCGCCGCCAGTCGTTCTGGCAGCAGAAGCTCGGGGACGGCTACATCGCCGAGGCGTTCCGCGCCGCCCGCGCCGCGGACCCGACGGTGGAGCTGTACTACAACGACTACAACACCGACGGTGTGGACGCCAAGAGCGACGGCGTGTACGCCTTGGTGAAGTCGTTGAAGCAGCAGGGCGTCCCGATCGACGGCGTCGGTTTCCAGGCCCACCTGGTGCTGGGCCAGGTGCCGTCGACGTTGCGGCAGAACCTGCAGAGGTTCGCCGACCTGGGGGTCGACGTCGCGATCACCGAGCTGGACATCCGGATGCAGACACCACCCGACGCAGCCAAGTTGGCCGCGCAGGCGAGCGACTACGGCAAGGTCGCCGACGCCTGCATGGCGGTGAGCCGGTGCGTGGGCATCACGACGTGGGCGCTGTCGGACAAGTGGTCGTGGGTTCCCTCCGTCTTCCCCGGTGAGGGCGCGGCCCTGCCGTTCGACGAGTCCTTCCAACCCAAGCCCGCCTACAACGCGCTGGTCACCTCGTTCGGCGGCACGCCGGGACCCACGACGACCACCACCACGACCACGGCCGGTGGTCCGGCGGGCTGCTCCGCGGCGTACCGGATCGTCACCCAGTGGGCGGGCGGGTTCCAGGCCGAGGTCACCGTCACCGCGGGCAGTTCGCCCATCACCAAGTGGACCGTGGGCTGGAGCTTCGCCAACGGTCAGACGGTCGGTTCGTCGTGGAACGCGACCATCACCTCCAGCGGCCCGTCGACGACCGCGCGGAACGCGAACTACAACGGCTCCCTCGGGGCTGGCAGCAGCACCACGTTCGGCTTCGTCGGCACCTGGAACGGCACGAACAGCGCGCCCTCACCGTCCTGTTCGACGGCGTGACGCAGCGGCGGCGGGAGCACGACGGCATCCCGCCGCCGCACTCACGGTCGGGGGACGACACCGCCGCGGAGGGCGTCGAACAGCCGCTCCAGGTGTGCGCGGTGGTCGTCCGCCACGGCACCCGGCGGCTCTTCGGCGGTGATGCGACGCGCGGTCTCCACGAGCACGGTGCTGTAGCCGGCGATGAGGAACGCGGCCAGCAAGGTCCCGTCGCCCTCGAAGGCCGGGTCGCGTTCGAGTTCCTCGACGAGTGCCTGCTGGAGGTCTGAGGCGATCTCCCTCGCGCGCGCGACCAAAGCGGGCGACGCCGCGACGGTCCGGAAGAACGGGGCGGATCGGTCCTTGAGGCCGGAGAGCGCGTGCCGGTCGTCGACGAGGCGGAGTGCCGTGTCGCGCAGGGACGCGAGCACGTCGACACCCGGAGCTCGGTCGCGCACCGCCGAGCGCAGGAGTTCGACGGCGTCGACCGAGCGGTCCAGGAGGAGGTCCTCCTTGCGCGGGAAGTGCTTGAACACGGTCACGCTCGAAACCCCGGCTTCACGGGCGATCTCGGCGACCGTGACCGGGTCGAACCCGCGCTCGAGGAACAGCCGGGTCGCGACCTCCGAGATCCTCGCGCGCGTCAGCGGCCCACCTCGTTCGCTGGTCCTGGGCATCCGACCTCACTCTCTTGTGCAACTAAACTTAGTCACTTAACCTAGTGGCATGCCACCTGAACGAACCATTGTCATCGGGGCGAACCCCACCGGGCCGCTCGCCCCCGCACGGCCGACCCCGGCCGACGCCAAGGGGGTCCTCCGTGCGTGAGGGATCTCCCCGGTCGCTGCGGGAAGCGTGGCCTGCCTTGGCGGGCCTGTCCGCGGTGTTCCTGTTCGAGATGCTGGACAACTCGATCCTGAACGTCGCGCTGCCCACGATCGGACTCGAACTGCACGCTTCGACGACCGCGCTGCAATGGGTGACGGGCGCGTACGCGGTCGTGTTCGGCGGGTTGATGCTGGCGTTCGGCGCGATCGCCGACCGGGTCGGTCGGCGGCGGATCATGCTCATCGGGCTGGTCCTGCTCGGCGTGGCGAGCCTGGCGACCGCTTTCGTCGTCACCGCGGAACAGTTGATCGCCGTCCGGGTGGCGATGGGGGTCGCGGCCGCGATGACGACTCCGGGATCGATGGCGCTGGCCTTCCGGCTGTTCGACGACGACGGCCTGCGGGTCAGTGCGACGACCCTCATCTCGACCGTGGGTCTGGTCGGGCTCGCGATCGGCCCGACAGTGGGTGGCTTCGTGCTCGCGATCGCGCCGTGGCAGGTCCTGCTGCTGGTGAACGTGCCGATCGCCGTGCTGGCGATCATCGGTGTGCGGGTCGGCATCGCCGCGGACGCCCCGGCCGACCTGCACCGCGATCCGCTGGACGTGGCCGGCGCGGTGCTGGCCACGGCGGCGATCGTGCTCGCGCTCGTCGCGCCGACGCTGTTCGTGAACGAGGGCGCCGAATCGTGGGTCCCATGGACGACCGCGGCAGCGGCCGTCACGGCGGCGATCCTCTTCGTCCTCCGCGAGCGTTCCGCCCGCTACCCGCTGCTCGACCTCGGCCTCGTCGCCCATCCCCTGGTCTCCAGCGGCCTGGCCTTCAAGGCCGCGGCGGGGCTGGCGACCGCGGGCCTCGGCTACCTGGTGACGCTGCAACTGCAGCTCGACTGGGGGTGGACGCCCGCGCTCGCCGCCATCGGGATGCTGCCGCAGGTCGTCGTCCTGATCGCGGGCGGCGCGTTCATCAACCCGTTCGTGCGCCGGGTCGGTCTCGACCGGGCCGCCTGGCTCAGCGCCGCGGCGGTCGTGCTCGGGCTCGCCGTCTACGGCCTGATGAGCGGTTTCGGGTACGTGTGGGTCGCGATCGCACTCGTGCTCGTGGCGGCCGGGATGCGCGTGGTCGGTGTGGTGGCCGGGGTCAACGTGCTCCGCGGCCTGCCGAAGGACCGGACCACGATCGGCGCGGCGCTCACCGACACCGCCACCGAGGTCACCTCCGGTGTCGGCATCGCCGTCACCGGCACCATCCTCGCGGCGCTGTTCACCGGCGACATCGCCACGGCGAACTGGAGCGCGCGGCAGACCGCGGAGTTCCGGGAGGCGGTCACGATCGCGAGCCTCGTGCTCACGGTCGTGGCTGCCGCGCTCGTCGGCTGGGGGATCGCCCGTTCGCGGCGCGGCGCGAACTCCGTCCACAGCACGGTCTGACTCCCCCGTCACGCTCGCCGCAGCGCCGCGGCGACGACCGCCGTGACCACGAGCCCGGCACCACCCGCGAGCAGGAACGTGGTGCGCGGGCCGGTGGCGTCGATGAGCAGCCCGCCGAGGACGTAGGACAGCGCGGCGGCCAGGCCCACGGCGGAGTAGAGGCTGCCGAACACCCGACCGAGCAGGGCCGCAGGCACGGTGCGCTGCACCAGGGTGGTGACCGCGACGTCCATCGCCGCGACGCCGAGGCCGCGGACGGCCTGGACGGCGAATGCCGCGGCCACCGCCCACGCGAGCCCCGTGAGCAGGTTGCCCGCGCTGCTCACGCCGAACCCGACCACCAGCAGGGCGGGCATCCCGAGCCGGGGTGACCGGGTGAGCAGGGCGTAGCCGAGGAACAGGCCGACGCCTGCGCCGGCCAGCAGGATCGCGACCGCGGACCCGCCCGCGTGCAGGGTGTCGGTGGCCAGGAACACCAGTGCGACGTCGTCCACGCCGTTGGCGGCCACGATCGCGACGAACCCCAGCCCGACCGCCCGGATCAGCGGGGTCGCCGCGAGGTAGCGCAGACCGTCACCCGTGTCCCGCCAGAAACCGGACCGCGGCGCGGTGTCCTGCGGACGTGCGGCCAGGCGGGGGATCGCCAGCAGGACCGCCGCGATCAGGAACGTCACGGCGTCGGCGAACAGCACTCCACGCACCCCGACCAGAGGCAGCAGCGCGGCGGCGAGCATCGGCCCGACCGCCTCGCCGCCGTTAGCGCCGAACCCCAGCGCGGCGTTCGCGCCGTCGAGGTCCCGATCCGCCACGACCAGCGGCAGCAACGACCGCGACGCGGGCCCGAACACCTGGTTCGCGAGCCCGCGCACGGCGACCAGCACCAGCAGCGGCCCCAACGACGGCAACCACACCGCGATCACGGCGGTGAGCGCGGCTTGCACGGCCCCGCAGACGACCACGACCCTGGTCAGGTGGAACCGGTCGCTCACCGCACCCGCCACCGGCCCCACCAGCGCGGGCACCCCGTCACCCGCCAAGAGCAGCAACGCCACCGACGAGGCGTGCCCGGTGGTGGTCGCGACGTGCAGCAGCAACGCGACCAGGCCGAGTGAATCGCCCAGGCTCGACACCGTGCGCGCGGTCCACAGCAACCGGAACCGCCCGTTGACGCGCAGTGGACTCGACACGCCGGCCAGCATGGCCGTGCGTGGTCGCCCGCTACAACGCGATTACCGCCCGTAGCCGGTCGGGTCGGCCATCACCAGGGAGTGCCGCCGAGGGTGGACGGCCCGCTGTCGACCACGATCACCTTCTCCGGTGCGTAGTCGTCCAGGTCAGGGCCCAGCCACGACTCGCCCCGGCGGGCGCGGTGGAACCGGAAGGTCCCGTTCGTGCTGTTCGCGCTGACGATGCACCGCACCGCGACAGCGCCGGGCAGCTCACGAACGAGCCGGACGATCTCCAGGCCGAACCCCCACCCGTGACGCAGCAACAGCACCTGGTCCGCCTCGCCGATCACCGGCTCCCCATCCGCCTGTCGTCCGAGCTGGATGGGAACCACGTCGTCCAGGTGGAAGCTGCTCACCGAGCACTCCCAGGACGTCAGGTCGGCCTGCGGTGCCAGATCGGCGTGACGGGCGAACACCAGTGCCTCACCAAGCTGGGCAACGCCCTC
>JBDSAJ010000017.1:0-4372 GCA_039922235.1 Umezawaea sp. | reverse complement strand
CCTCTTCGGCTCGATGAACCTCTTCGACAACGTCGCCTTCCCCCTTCGCGAGCACACCCGCAAGACCGAGGCCGAGGTCCGCCGCATCGTCCTCGAGAAGATGGAGATGGTCGGACTCGTAGGCGCCGAGAAGAAGCTCCCCGGCGAGATCTCCGGCGGCATGCGCAAACGAGCAGGCCTGGCGAGGGCCCTCGTGCTGGACCCCGAGATCATCCTGTGCGACGAGCCGGACTCCGGTCTGGACCCGGTGCGCACGGCGTACCTGTCCCAACTGCTGATCGACCTCAACGCCCAGATCGACGCGACGATCCTGATCGTCACCCACAACATCACCGTCGCCCGCACGGTCCCGGACAACCTCGGGATGCTCTTCCGCCGCGAACTGGTGATGTTCGGTCCCCGCGAAGTCCTCCTGACCAGCGACGAACCGGTGGTCGAGCAGTTCCTCAACGGCCGCCGCATCGGCCCGATCGGCATGTCCGAGGAGAAGGACCAGGCGACGATGGCCGCCGAGCTGGCGCACCGGGACGCGGGTCACGTCGACGGCTCGCCGGACGAGGACGTGCGCGGGGTCGTGCCGCAGATCGAGCCGACTCCCGGCCTTCCCGCGAGGGACGCCGTGCGCCGCCGCAAGGACCGGGTCATGAGCATCATCCACACGCTCCCGCGCGAGGCCCAGCAGGGCATCGTCGCCAGCCTCACCCCGGCTGAGCAGAGCAAGTACGGCGTCCACGCGGGCACGGCGAAAACCCCCACGCCCTACCCGAGGGACTCCGAGTGGCAGAGCCAGGCGGGTGAGCTGTGACCAGGCCCGTCTCCTTCCCCGGCGCGGGGGCGCTCCGGGAAACCGGCAAGCTCTTCGCACTCGGCATCGACGTCACGCGCAGCGCCTTCAAGAGGCCGTTCCAGCTGCGTGAGTTCATCCAGCAGAGCTGGTTCATCGTCAGCGTCACGGTGCTGCCGACGGCACTCGTCTCGATCCCGTTCGGCGCGGTCATCGCACTCCAGCTCGGCTCGCTGACCAGGCAGATCGGCGCCCAGTCGTTCACCGGCGCGGCCAGCGTGCTGGCGATCATCCAGCAGGCCAGCCCGATCGTGACGGCGCTGCTGATCGCGGGTGCGGGCGGCAGCGCGATCTGCGCGGACATCGGCTCGCGCAAGATCCGCGAGGAGATCGACGCGATGGAGGTGCTCGGCGTCTCGCCGATCCAGCGCCTGGTCGTGCCGCGCGTGCTGGCCGCGATGCTGGTCAGCGTCCTGCTCAACGGCATGGTGAGCGTCGTCGGCGTGATGGGCGGCTACTTCTTCAACGTCGTCCTCCAGGACGGCACGCCCGGCGCGTACCTGGCGAGCTTCTCCGCGCTGGCCCAGCTCCCGGACCTGTGGATCAGCGAGTTCAAGGCGCTGATCTTCGGCTTCATCGCGGGCATCGTCGCCGCCTACCGGGGCCTCAACCCCGCGGGTGGGCCGAAGGGCGTCGGCGACGCGGTGAACCAGGCCGTGGTCATCACGTTCCTGCTGCTGTTCTTCGTGAACTTCGTGCTGACCACGATCTACCTGACGGTCGTCCCGGCGAAGGGGAGCTGAGATGACCGACTTCCGCAAGGTCGTGAACCGGCCGCTCCAGGTGCTGGACGGCTTCGGCGACCAGCTCTCGTTCTACTTGCGCGCGCTGGCGTGGACGCCGAGGGTCCTGCGGCGCTACCTGCGCGAAACGCTCCGCCTGCTGGCCGAGGTCAGCTTCGGCAGCGGCGCGCTGGCCGTCATCGGCGGCACGATCGGCGTGATGATCGGCCTGTCGGTGTTCACCGGCACGGTCGTCGGCCTCCAGGGCTTCACCGCGCTCAACCAGATCGGCACATCGGCGTTCGCCGGCTTCGTCAGCGCGTACTTCAACACCCGTGAGATCGCCCCGCTGGTCGCGGGCCTCGCGCTGTCGGCGACGGTCGGCTCCGGCTTCACCGCGCAGCTCGGCGCGATGCGGATCTCCGAGGAGATCGACGCGCTGGAGGTCATGGGCATCCCGTCCATGCCGTTCCTGGTCACGACCCGGATCATCGCGGGCTTCGTCGCGATCATCCCGCTGTACGTGATCGGCCTGCTGACCAGCTACCTCGCCGCCCGCACGATCACCGTGCAGTTCTACGGCCAGTCCGCGGGCACGTACGACCACTACTTCAACCTCTTCCTGCCACCGGTCGACGTCCTCTGGTCGTTCGGCAAGGTACTGGTCTTCGCCGTGGTGATCATCATGACCCACTGCTACTACGGCTACCGCGCCAGCGGCGGCCCGGCGGGGGTCGGCGTCGCCGTCGGCCGCGCCGTGCGCACCGCCATCGTCACCACGAGCCTGCTCGACTTCTTCCTGAGCCTGGCGATCTGGGGCACCACGACGACGGTGAGGATCGCGGGCTGATGATCAGGCAACGGCTGCTCGGCGTCGTGTTCCTCACGGTCATCGTGGTGTTCCTGGCACTTACGATGGCGCTCTACGACAACGCGTTCACCACGGTCGTGACCGTCACGCTGAAGACCGACCACATCGGCAACCAGCTGCAGACCGCGTCCGACGTGAAGGTGCGCGGGCTGATCGTCGGCGAGGTGCGGGCGATCCGCAGCACCGGCGACGGCGCCGAGCTGGAACTGGCGCTGCAGCCGGACAAGGTCGACCTGATCCCGAAGGACGTGTCCGCGCGGCTGCTGCCGAAGACGCTGTTCGGCGAGCGGTACGTGAACCTGGTGCTGCCCAGCAACACCGCCGACACGGATCACCTCACCGACGGCTCGGTCATCGAGCAGGACCGCTCCAGCAGCGCGATTGAGCTGGAACAGGTGCTCAACGACCTGATGCCGGTGCTCCAGGCCGTGCAGCCGGAGAAGCTCGCGACCACGTTGACCGCGGTGTCGCAGGCGCTGGACAACCGCGGCAAACCGCTGGGTCAGACCCTGGTGCAACTCGACTCCTACCTCGGCGAGCTGAACCCGCAACTGCCCGCGCTGAAGGAGGGCATCAGCAGGCTCGCCGACGTCAGCGACGTCTACGCCGACGCCGCGCCGGACCTCGTGCAGGCGCTCACCGACGCGACCGTGACCAGCAGGACCATCGTCGAGCAGCGCGACAACCTGCTGGCGATGTACGGCACGCTGACCACGACCTCGCGCGACCTGACCGGCTTCCTGACGGTCAACAAGAACAACCTGATCCAGCTCGCCGACACCAGCCGCCCGACGCTGGAGCTGCTCGCCAAGTACGCGCCCGAGTACCCGTGCCTGCTCAAGGGGCTCACGGAGTTCGCGCCGGTGATCGGCAAGGCGTTCGGCGAGGGCACGGACAAGCCCGGTCTGCACATCACCATGGAGATCACCGCGAACCGCGGCAAGTACCTGCCGAACCAGGACGAGCCGGTGTACGGCGACAAGCGCGGACCGCGCTGCTACGACATCGTCCCGCGGCCGAACCCGTTCCCGCAGTACCCGCCGGAGGGGGCGCTGGTCGACGGTTCGAAGCCGCCGCCCGCCGCCCGCAGCGCGAACGACGGCCTCCTGCCGCCCGCGACGGCCGCCAACGCGGGCACCACCAGCCCGTCGGCCGTGTCGGCGGAGAGCATCGCGAACTCCCCCGAGGAGCAGCGGATGCTCGCCGTGTTGCTCAGCGCCGAGGTCGGCGTGCGCAGCGACCAGATGCCGAGCTTCACCAGCCTGCTGCTCGGCCCGCTCTACCGCGGCACGGAGGTGACGGTGAAGTGAGAGGTCTCGTCGCCCCCCTGGTCAAACTGATCGTCTTCGCCGTGGTCACGATCCTGGCGACCACCCTGCTCGCGGTCACGATCGCCAACGTCAGCCTCACCAGCGCCACCGACTACACCGCGCGCTTCACCGACGTGACGTCGCTGAACAAGGGCGACGACATCCGCATCGCCGGTGTCCGCGTCGGCCAGGTCGAGGACGTCCGCGTGGTCGACCGGCGGCTGGCCGAGGTCGAGTTCAGCATCGAGGGCGACCGCAAGCTGCCCGCGTCGGCCACCGCGACGATCAAGTACCGCAACCTGGTCGGCCAGCGGTACATCGCGCTGGAGCAGGGCGTCGGCGACGTGGGCGCGGTGCTCCCGGAGGGCGGCGTGATCCCGCTGGACCGGACCAAGCCCGCGCTCGACCTGACCGTGCTGTTCAACGGGTTCAAGCCGCTGTTCCAGGCGCTCAACCCGGAGGACATCAACAAGCTGTCCTACGAGATCATCCAGGTCCTCCAGGGCGAGGGCGGCACGATCGACAGCCTCCTGCGGCACACCGCGTCGCTGACCTCCACGCTGGCGAGCAAGGACAAGGTGATCGGCGAGGTCATCGACAACCTCAACTCGGTGCTGGACACGGT
>JBDSAJ010000016.1:0-5301 GCA_039922235.1 Umezawaea sp. | reverse complement strand
CTCGCCGCCGGTGTTGGCGCCCTTGCCCGCGGACAGCGGCTGGCCGACCTTGCAGTTGTCGCGGTAGATCGCGAGGGCCTTGATGCCCATCTTCCAACCCTGGAAGTAGATCTCCTCGACGTCCTCGATGGTCGCGTTCTCCGGCATGTTCACCGTCTTGGAGATCGCGCCGGAGATGAACGGCTGCACGGCCGCCATCATCCGGACGTGGCCCATCGGGGCGATGGAGCGCTCGCCCATCGCGCAGTCGAACACCTCGTAGTGCTCGGGGCGCAGGCTGGGCGCGTTCACGACGTTGCCGTGCTCGGCGATGTGCTCGACGATCGCCTCGACCTGCTCGTCCTGGTAGCCCAGTGCGGACAGGGCGCGCGGCACCGTCTGGTTGACGATCTGCATGGAGCCGCCGCCGACGAGCTTCTTGAACTTGATCAGCGCGAGGTCGGGCTCGATGCCGGTGGTGTCGCAGTCCATCATCAGACCGATGGTGCCGGTGGGCGCGAGCACGCTGGCCTGCGCGTTGCGCCAGCCGTTGCGACCACCGATCTCGATGGCCTCCTGCCACGCGCGGGTCGCGACCTTGTGCACGGCGCCGTCGTTGCCGCCCAGGGTGCGGATGCCGTCGTTGGCGGCGGCGTGCTTGCGGATGACGCGCTTGTGGGCGTCCTCGTTGCGGGCGTAGCCCTCGTACGGGCCGACCATCCCGGCCAGCTCGGCGGAACGCCGGTAGGCGACACCGTTCATCAGCGAGGTGATGGCGGCGGCGAGCGAACGGCCGCCCTCGGAGTCGTACGCGTGGCCGGTCGCCATCAGCAGGGCGCCGAGGTTGGCGTAGCCGATGCCGAGCTGGCGGAACTTGCGGGTGGTCTCACCGATGGGCTCGGTCGGGAAGTCCGCGAAGCAGATGGAGATGTCCATCGCGGTGATGACGATCTCGACGGCCTGGGCGAACGTGCCCGCGTCGAACGTGCCGTCCTCGCGCAGGAACTTCATCAGGTTCAGCGACGCCAGGTTGCAGCTGGAGTTGTCCAGGTGCATGTACTCCGAGCACGGGTTCGACGCGGTGATCCGGCCGGACTCCGGGCAGGTGTGCCAGTCGTTGATCGTGCCGTCGTACTGGATGCCGGGGTCGGCGCACTCCCACGCGGCCTTGGCGAGCTTGCGGAACAGGTCCTTCGCGTCGACCTTCTCGATGACCTCGCCGGTCTGGCGGGCGCGCAGGCCGAACTGGCCGCCGGACTCGACGGCGTTCATGAACTCGTCCGAGACGCGGATGGAGTTGTTGGCGTTCTGGTACTGCACGGACACGATGTCCTTGCCGCCCAGGTCCATGTCGAAGCCGCCGTCGCGGAGGACGCGGATCTTCTCCTCTTCGCGCGCCTTCGTCTCGATGAACTCCTCGACGTCCGGGTGGTCCACGTCGAGGACGACCATCTTGGCCGCGCGGCGGGTGGCGCCACCGGACTTGATGGTGCCCGCGGACGCGTCGGCGCCGCGCATGAAGGAGACCGGGCCGGACGCGGTGCCACCGGAGGACAGCAGCTCCTTGGAGGAGCGGATGCGGGACAGGTTCAGGCCCGCGCCCGAACCGCCCTTGAAGATCAGGCCTTCCTCGCGGTACCAGTTGAGGATCGACTCCATCGTGTCGTCGACCGCGAGGATGAAGCACGCGCTGACCTGCTGCGGCGAGCTGGTACCGACGTTGAACCACACCGGGGAGTTGAAGCTGAACACCTGGTGCAGGAGCATGTAGGTCAGCTCGTGCTCGAAGATCACCGAGTCGGCCTCGGTCGCGAAGTAGCCGTGCTTGACGCCCGCGGCCACGTACGTCTTCACGACGCGGTCGATGAGCTGGCGCAGGCTGGTCTCCCGCACGCTGCTGCCGACGGCGCCGCGGAAGTACTTGCTGGTCACGATGTTCGTGGAGTTGAGCGACCACGAGGCGGGGAACTCGACGCCGCGCTGCTCGAAGTTGACCGTGCCGTCGCGCCAGTTCGTCATCACGACGTCGCGGTGCTCCCAGGTCACCTCGTCGTACGGGTGCTTGCCCTCGGTCGTGTAGACCCGGCGCACCTTCAGCGCGGCGGCCCCCCGCTTGTCCCCACTGCCGTTGCGCGCGGCTGTCTTCTTGCCTGCGCCGCTGACGGTCTCCGTCATGCCCGGTCTCTCCCTATTGTGCTGAACCCTGGGTGCACGGCCACGTCCGGAGTTCCCCGTCCGATGCGGTCGTCGTGCGAATTGCTTGCTGGCCGGCCTACGAGCGCGGTTCGTCTACCCGCGCCGTACGAAGGTCGGAAATCTCCTTCTCGAAGTCCTCGACGGACGAGAAGGACCGGTAGACGCTCGCGAAGCGGAGGTAGGCGACCTCGTCGAGCTCCCGTAAGGGCCCGAGGATCGCCAGGCCCACTTCGTGGCTGGGGATCTCGGCACTGCCCGTCGAGCGGATCGACTCCTCGACGCGCTGGGCGAGCTGCTGGAACGCGTCCTCGTCCACGGGACGGCCTTGGCAGGCCCTGCGGACTCCGTTGACGACCTTGTCCCGGCTGAACGGCTCGGTGACGCCGGAGCGCTTCACGACCGCGAGGACGGCTTCCTCCACGGTGGTGAACCGACGGCTACAGGACGAACAGGACCGCCTGCGACGAATGACCTGGCCTTCGTCAGCCTCGCGGGAGTCGACCACGCGAGAATCCGAATGCCGGCAGAACGGACACCGCACCCCTGTTCACCCCTTCTCAGGGCAGCACCGCCCGCAGCAGACCCACCGGTCTGGTTACCCACAACCTGTGGACTACTTACGTCGGTCTCACCACTAGATGTAGGGGCAAACCTATGCCGAGCGACCCCATCTTGCAAATCCGACACGGTCACCCAGTGGGGTGCAACCCAACCGCAACGAAGCCTTATGGAGCGGCCTCGAGCACGCCCTGCGGAACGATCAACGATTGACCGGGCACGACGTGCGAATCCACCATCCGGTTGAGTTCACGGATGCGCTCCACGACGGCGTCCGGATCGCTGTTCGGAGCACTGCGCTCGGCTACGTCGCGCAGCGTCTCACCCACTTGGACGTACGCGACACCGGTCCGTTCGGGGACGCTCGTCGCGCCCGACGCGTACAGGTAGAACAGCCCCGCGCAGGCCGCCGTGACGACCGCCAGCGCGCAGATCCCGACGAGCCGGAGCACCGACTGCCGCGAGGGCCGCTCGTCGCGGCACTCGGCCACATCGGCGGTAGCAGGCACGGAGAGGCGCTGGGCCCTCGACACGGGCCTGCGCCCATCGCCGACCTCGAAGCGCCGGAGGACTCTGGGGCCGGGCCGGAGCCCCCGTCCGGGCGAAACTTCCTGCACACCGGAATCGTCGACCAGTTCGAAGCCGGACCGGGTCCCAATGAGCACCGCCATGACGCCTCCATCGCAGGTCAACCGAACAAGATCGAACACAGGTTCGATCGAACGTCCGTGCGAATGTCTACCACTCCCGACCCGAAATATCGACAACACGCCGAGGATTACTTCGAACAGGTGTTTGATCTGGACATGAAGTGCGACTACCGTCGAACACGAAGATCGACGGATATCCGGCCTGCGCGATCGGGACCGGTGAGGAGGAAGCACCGTGGTGCGCAAGACGACCGAGGGCCTCGACACCGCGGCAGGTGACCCCGCCCTTGCCCCGCGGACGGAGATCGCGGGCAACGCGGGTCTCACGCTCCGCCAGCGCAAGGTGCTCGACGTCATCAGGGACTGGCTGGACCGCTTCGGCTACCCGCCCAGCGTCCGCGAGATCGGTGAGGCCGTCGGCCTGACGTCCACCTCGTCCGTGGCGCACCAGCTGCGCGCACTGGAGCGCAAGGGCTTCCTGCGCCGAGACCCGAACCGGCCGCGCGCCGTCGGCGTGCTGCCGACGGAGATCGACGCAGGCATGGACCCGAGCCACAAGCCGACCCCCGCGTACGTGCCCATGGTGGGTCGCATCGCGGCCGGTGGGCCGATCCTGGCCGAGGAGTCGATCGAGGACGTGTTCCCCCTGCCCAGGGAGATCGTGGGCGAGGGTGAGCTGTTCCTGCTGAAGGTCGTCGGCGACTCGATGATCGACGCGGCCATCACCGACGGCGACTGGGTCGTCATCCGCCAGCAGCCGACGGCCGACAACGGTGACGTGGTCGCGGCGATGATCGACGGCGAGGCCACGGTCAAGACGTTCAAGCGCACGGCCGACCACGTGTGGCTGATGCCGCACAACGCGGCGTACGAGCCGATCCTCGGCGACGAGGCGAGCATCCTGGGCAAGGTCGTCGCCGTGCTGCGCCGTCTCTGACGGCTGCCGCGCTCACGCTCGACGACGGGACCGGCGCACGAAGGCCGCGACCAGCACCAGTGCCACCGCGCCGAACCCGATCACGGGCCACAGCTCGGTCTTCTCCGTCTTGACCACGGGCGCCGCCGAGGCGTCACCGGTCGGGGCGGGAGGCGGAACCGTGGTCGTCTGCGCGGGAGGTGCGGACGGTGTGGCCAACGCTGCCGCGCCCGCGACGGTCGTGATGGTCGACGAGGTGGTCTTGCCGAACTCCGACCCGGACAGCAGGGTCCCGTCCGGGTCGAACGTGATGGCCTCGCCCTGTTCCTCGTTGGGCAGCGGCACTCGCACCGGATCGGATCCGAGCGCCTTCACGAAGTCGCCGTCGACCACCGGGAACAGGTACGCGTCGGTGTAGGTGCGCAACGCGATCACCTTGCCGTCGTGCGACACCGCTCCCCCGGTCACCACTCGGGTGACCACTGAGCTCTTCAGCGGACCACCGGGGGTGTCCGTGCCCGCGATGGAGACCTTGGCGACCTGTTCCAGCGCACCGGTCGCGCCTGCCACCAGCGGGCCGGTCGGCCGGTACACCAGCGCCGAGCCGAGGGTTTCCTTGGTGACGATGTACGGGACCCCCTGCGCGTCGAGCAGGAGCGCCTCCGCGTCGTGCTTGCCGTCCGGGTAGGTCAGCCGGAACAGCTGGGCGTCACCGTCCTGGGTCACCACGTGCAGGGCGATGGTCTCCCTGGTGCGGTTGTTGTCGCCGGTGTCGGCCAGCCAGAGCCTGCCGTCCGGCGCCAGTGCCAGGTCTTCCACGTCGAACGGGTTGACCGGGGCCGTGATGGTGTCCCGCACCTCGCAGTCACGGCCGATGACCTGGACCGCGATGCCGCCGTCGTCGCTGTCGTTGATGGCGAACAGCCGGTCGCCGTCCGAGGCCAGGCCGGACAGCTCTTCGAGTCGTTGGTCCGACACCGTGCACAGCGGAACCGGAACGGC
>JBDSAJ010000015.1:0-7732 GCA_039922235.1 Umezawaea sp. | reverse complement strand
GTCCTCGCCGCGACCACCGCGCTCGCCGGAGTGGGCCTGCTCGTCGGAGCAGGCCCCGCCTCGGCAGCCGACAACGGTCAGCAGGTTTCCATCTCCACCCGCTACTCCGACTACGTCACCTTGTGTGGCCTCAACCAGGACAGCGCCTACATCTGCACGGGCTGGGTGCCCACCCCGAACTACTGGACCACCGTCAACAGCTGGTGGTGGAAGGGGGAAGTCGACATCACCGGTCGGCAGGTCGACACCGCCAACGGCAACAACAACGTCTACCGGTACGGCGTGTGCTGGGTGCCCGTCGCGCAGCCCGGTGACGTGACCTACTGCGACCTCGCCGGAAAACTCTGACCTTCGACCTCGGCCGTCCCCTTGGCGTACAACGTCCACAGGGGACGGCCGACGCATGTCCACGATCGAACCCCAGCTGGAGAACCGTTGAGATTCCGCACCAGAGCGCTCACCGCCGTGGCGGCTGTGCTCGCCGGGCTGACACCGATCGCCGTCGCCGCCGCGACACCGCCGCCTGCCGAACAGGCCGACACCGCCACGGTGGCCCCCGCCCAACGCGAAAGCGTGCTGGGCAAGGACTACCGGTCCTCGACCGACCGTGCCGTCACCACCTCCGGTGACGCCGACGGCTTTCACGTGCTCGTCGCCGACCAGAGCGCGGGCTACACTTGGCGCACCGCCGCCACGTTGCGCGAACCGGGCTTCGACACCGACCTGTGGATCGGCAACGCCTGTGTCACCGCGGCGGGCACCCGCGCCGTCGTGGTCTACGCGCCACGCGCCTTCACCAACAAACCGGAACTGATGGCCCGCGGTGGTTTCACCGCGGTGGTCGACCTCGTCAGCGGCGCGGTCACCAGACTTCCCCTGCGCGCGACGTTGTCCTACTACAGCCCCGGTTGCGGCGCCGACGAGTCCGCGATCTTCACCCAGACCGGCGGCGAGAGCCACAGCGCCACCCGTCTGGTGCGCGTCGACGCCGCCGTCGCGTCCGCCGCCGCGCCACTGCGGGTCGCCGGGCAGATCACCTCGGCCGTGCCGGGCAAGGGCGGCGCCATCATCGCCGCCGACGGACCCCGCGTAGTCGCGTTCGACCCCACGGGCGACCGCGTCCAGCTTGCCGCCACCCGCGGCGTGCCGTTCCGCATCATCCCCGACACCGACGGCGGGGTGACCTACCTCGATCCCACCGCCGACCACCGCGTCACCGCCCAACACCTGACCACGAAGGGATCAAGCCCCGTCCAGCTCGCCGACGGCCCGATCGACCGGATGAGCATCACCCGCGACACGACCTCGCACGCCTATCTGACCGGCGAGGCGCACCGCACCGACGCGACCCTGCCCGCCGCCGTGCGCGTCCTGCCGGACACCCCGACCGGCGCGCTCGTGACGACAACGGGCAAGGCGGTCGTGACCCGCACCCGCTGGGCCGACGGCGGGGACTCCCGGACCGCCGCCACGGCCGCGCGCCCCACGGCCGTCGACCTGACGGTGCTCGGCACCGGCAAGAAGGTCTCCTTCACCGTGGACCCGTCGACCGACACCGAGGTCGGTGCCGGACTGCTCGCCACGGCCCCGCAGCCGCCCGGCTCGGCCACCGACCCGGTCGAAGCCGACCGGGTCTGCTCCGTGCCCCGCAACGACCCCCGCAACCAGGCGCTGCAACCCAAGCCCCGGCAGGTCGAATGGGCCGTGGACCAGGCCATCATGGGCACCCTGAACCAGAACACGTCGCGTCCGGCGAACTGGAAGAACCTGGGCATGCCCGCCTACGCCCCGCAAACCCTGTTCCCCAAGGTGCCGCTGGTCGGCACCACCAACGGGCACGTGCCCGCCCAGATCCTGCTCGGCGTCGCCGCCCAGGAGTCCAACATGTGGCAGGCGTCCAGGGTCGCCGTCCCGGGCGTCACCGCCAACCCGCTGATCGGCAACTACTACGGGATCGACTACTACGACGGGAACCCGAACAACGACTGGGACGTCGACTGGCCCAAGGCCGACTGCGGCTACGGCGTCACCCAGGTCACCGACCACATGCGACTGTCCGGACAGGAGGACGGCAAAGCCATCGCCTGGCCTTACCAGACCCAGCGCGCCGTGGCCCTCGACTACGTCACCAACATCGCGGCGGGGCTGCAAATCCTCACCGGCAAGTGGAACGACACCCGCGACGCGGGTCTGGTCGTCAACAACGGCGACTCGTCGAAGCTGGAAAACTGGTTCTTCGCCCTGTGGGCCTACAACTCCGGCTTCTACGCGCAGAGCACCGCGTCGGCCAACGGCGGCGCGTGGGGCGTCGGCTGGGCCAACAACCCGGCCAACCCGGAGTGGGACGCGGGCCGAGCGCCGTTCCTGGAGATCTCCTACGCCGACGCCGCGCACCCGCAGAACTGGCCGTACCAGGAGAAGGTCCTCGGTTTCGCGGGCCATCCGATCGAAGGCCTGGAATCACCGGGCACGACGGTCGCGGGCTTCCGCGCGGGCTGGTGGAACGGCGACAACATCAGTTCGATCAACAACCGGATCGCCGTCAAGCCGCCGGAATCCCTGTTCTGCACGTCCGACAACACCTGCGACGCCGCGAAGATCTCCGACGGGGCGGCCAACGACGCGGGCGCGGGCCCCTGTGGCCGCGCGGACCTGCGCTGCTGGTGGAACAAACCGGTCACCTGGAAGACCGACTGCACACTCACCTGCGGCAACGAGACGGTGCGGTTCAACGCCACCTACCCCGAGGAGGCCGATGGCGCCGCCTACCCGCCCACCTGCGCCCTGACCGGACTTCCCGCGGGTGCGCTCGTGGTCGACGACGTCCCGGACGCGGTCCCGTCCGTGCGGCCCGGCTGCACGCGGTCGTGGACCGGCGCGGGCACGTTCGGCCTGGAGTTCAGCGGCGGCCGCCCGGCACAGGGCTACGCCGCGAAGATCGACACGCAGCAGCTCGGCGCGGGGTTCGGCGGCCACACGTGGTTTGCCCACACCAGGGCCGACGACGTGAAGGGAAACGCCCTCAAAGTCACCGGCACGTGGAGATTCGCCCAAGCGGTCAACGGCCCCGCCCGCATCTTGGTCCACGTCCCCTCGATCGGCGCCCAAACTCAGAACGCCGTCTACCAGGTCGAGACCGCGGGCGGCGTCCGCACCCGGACCGCCGACCAGAAGGGGACAAGCAACCACTGGGTCAGCCTCGGCGCGTTCCTCTTCGACAAGGCACCGAAGGTGACGCTGACCAGCATCGTGAACGGCGGCACCGGTGACGAGGACATCGCCTTCGACGCCGTCGCGGTCGTCCCGATCAAGGGCCGGTACGTCGAGCGGGCCTTCGAGGCGGCCTCCATCTACGACGCCAACCAGAACATCGACACCAACATGCCGTTCGAGATCAACACCCCGGTGCGCACCATGAGCACCTTGTACGACTGGGCGTTGAGCAACAGCTACCAGGGCCCGACGTGGGACGACCCCTCGAAGCACCACGACGGCATCACCGCCTTCCCCCGGTGTGCCACACCTGGCGACTTCAACGGTGACGCCCACTGCGTCGGCCAGACCACCTGGGACGCCGCCAACACCTGGCACGGCCAGGTCGTCGCGGGCGGCAAGACTGTGGACCCCAACGGCGGCCTCCCGCAGATGTCGGAGCCGATCTGGATGGCCATGGCCAACCCCCGACCCGACCCGGCGGCCGATCCGGCCGTGGCCTTCGCCGACTCCTTCTCCTACAAGATCAGGAGCACGGTGACGGCCAGTTTCGTGGTGGACGACACCGGGAAGATCGTCGCAGGCAGCGAGAACACGGACGCCGACGCGCGCACGGGTGACGCGCACCTGCCACCCATGGTGATCGACATCATGAAGGGGATCCAGACCGACTACGGCATCGCTGTACCGGACATCTCTTTCGTGGGCCAGGATTCCGGCGTCTGGGGAGTTACCAAACCGGCCGACCCGATGGTCACCGGCACCGTCCCCGGCCAGGCCTTCAAGCCGCACCAGCGCGGCGGTCGGATCGACTCCGACGGCACATGCCTCGACACCCGCCTGGTCGCCGGTGGCGTCCACGGGTTTCGCGCCATGATCGCGCACACCCAGGTGGACGCCAACGTCAAGGCGTGGGTGGGGAAGGTCGTCAACGACAACAGGGTCAGCCCCGGCTTGGCCGCCTACGTCCGGGACCTCTACAGCATGTTCTTCAAGAACAAGAGCATTCCCGGCACCGATGGCAACACCTTCGGATCGACCATGGGCAACGCTCCGCCCATCTGGCACGACATCAGCATCGCCTTCTGCGCGGACGGCAGCGTCAAGCCGACCCACCTGGCGTCCAACCGCGACGCCACCCCGGTGGACGGAATCGTCTACCAGAGCTACATGCCCGACCTGTACCTCTACCTCGACGGCAGGATGGTCGACAACCTCGGCCACCCGGCCGCCGGCCCGGTCTCCAAGGGCAACTGGATCAACTTCTCAAACATCCCCGGCGTGAACAGCGACGCCGGAAACGCCTTCAGCAAGTGCGATTCCAGTCGACGGGGGAGTGGCGGCAACCCGTGGAACGTGGGGGTTCCCTTCCCCCTCTTCGGTGACAGCCCCGACTACCGTCCTGTGAGGGTCGTGCACTGCGACGAGCCCGCAGCGTACTTCCTCGCGACGTACACCCCTTGATCACGGCCTCTCCGTCCCGGCCAGGGATGGAGAGGCAGGGCAGGCTCCGTCTGGTCGCTGGGCACTGACCCACTGACCGGACGGGGTTTTGGAGACACCGTTGACCCTGGTGGCGCCGAGTCCGAGCAGCGCGGCACCACCCAACAGCAACTCGGCGACGAGTTGTGGCGGTTCGACATCGAACTAGCGCAACTCGTCGCCGGCTTGCGATCTGTCAGGTGCCAAGACAACGCAACTCGTCGCCGACGTGCACCAGGTGAACGCTGAAACTCAGCAAAGGGCAAGGGCGGTGGCGGCCAGGCCGCCGGACAGCAGTGGGACTCACCTCGTCCGGCCAGGTCGACCGACGCGTCCGAGCCATGGATCCGGGCCGCGCTGACCCAACCCGGCGTCAACCATGGTGCTCACCGTGTTCATGGCCATGCTGATGAGCCTGGCCGCGCTGGTCAGGCCGACCGTCGGCACCCTGGACATGCGGTGCGTTGTCCGACTGCTCGGCGGAAAACCCCAGACGTTTTGCCAGTCGTCGCACAGTTGCTCGTCATTCGAGTAGACGCCGGTCGGGCCGGTGTTGTCGTAGCACACGCCGGACCCTGTACCGCTGGGGCAGATTTCCCTGCCTTGGACGGTGAAAGTGGCGGACACGAAATAGGCGTGCGAGCAGCCCACGTTGCCGAACGCCTGCGTCGACCACTGGTTCACGGTCAGGCTGCTGCCCACGATGGCGATGCACACGTCGTGGTTGCAGCCCGACGCACTCATGGCTGCTGCGGCGCGATCCGTGCGGGCGGCATCCACGCGGACCCTGGGGATAGCGGTCGGATTCGCCTTCAGGTACTCGAGCGAAGCCCATCCCGCGGTCTTGCCTTGCGCGTTCGTGAACTGGACGAAACCGACAGGAAGCGCGCCGGACCCCGAGTCGGCGGCGAACGCTGTCGAAGATCCGGATACGAGTGCGACGAGCGCTGCGACCGCGATCGCCGCGGACATCGACCGCGTCGAGACACAAGCCGTGGTCGTCCGCATCCGTGAGCACTACCAGGCGGTGCAGCAGTTGCTGGCCCAGGGCGAATCGATCAGCGCGATCTCCCGATCGCTGAGACTGGATCGGAAGACCGTGCGGCGGTTCGCACGGGCTGTGAACGTTGAGGAGTTGCTGATCAAGCAGCAGGATGGTCGTCCCGGGGGCGCTGGAGCGGTTCACACCCTACCTGCGCGAGCGATGGAATCAAGGGTGTACGACGGCGACGGTCGTGCTGGCCGAGATCCGCGAACAGGGTTACACCGGTAGCTATCCGGCTCTGACCCGCTACCTCTGTCCCTTCCGGACGGTCGGTGCCGCGCCACCTGGCACCCCAGCACCGTCGAAGGTCCGAGATGTGACCCGGTGGATGCTGCAACACCCCGACGACCTCGATGACCGGGAACGCGGCCGGCTGAACGAGATCCTGGCCCCCGCAGTGCAGCTCTGGAGAGGTTGGCCCACCACGTCGCGTCCTTCGCGGAGATGATGACGGGTCGGCACGGGGATCGCCGCAGTGGAAGCGGATGACTTCCCGCAGTTGCACTCGTTCACCGCCGGGCTCGCACGCGACCGCGCCGCGGTTGTCAACGGGCTCACGATGGAACACAACTCCGACGCGTCGAAGGTGCCGTGTCGCGTTTGAAATCGATCAAGAGGAGCATGTACGGGCGGGCGAAGTTCGACCTGCTCCGCAAGAAGGTCCTCTGCCGAGTCTGATCCAGCCAAATGTTGATCACGCAATCAGCGACAGGACCAATTTCAGAGAGCGCCATCATCGTCTGCCGAACCGACTTCGTAGCGCTGGGAACATGAGGAGAAATCGATGGTGTCGAGGCGGGCGCGGATCTGGTCGACCTGTGGCATGCCGAGGTCGGTGTAGAGCGCCAAGGCGTGCTGGTAGTGCCGACGAGCGAGGACTGGGTCGCCCAGGGCGTCATGGGCGCAGCCGAGGCCTGCGTGTGCGCGGACCTGCTGTTCACAGTCGCCGGTGTCGGTGGCGATGGTGTGAGCGTCGGTGTGGTGGATCAGGGCGTCGGCAGCGCGGCCTGCGACGTGGGCGGCTTCGCCAAGGCTGTTGAGCACCCAGGCTTCGCCGGCTCGGTCGCCGATCTCACGGAAGATGGTCAGGGCCGACTGGTGGAGCCCGGTGGCTCGGGCCGGTTGGCCGAGGTGGGTGTGCAGGGTGCCGAGGCTGTCCAGCGTCCCGGCTTCGCCGAAGCGCCTACCAGCCCGCCGGTAGAGTGCCAAAGCCAACTGGAGGTGGTCGGCGGCCAGCTCGAACTGGCCTACCTGCATGTAGGAGGCGCCGAGGTTGTTCAGCGCGTTGGCCTGTCCGGTCTGGTCGTCGGTGTGCTGGGCGGCGAGGCGAGCGTGGCCGTGGATGGTCACCGCGTCGCTGTGGTGCCCGCCTGCCAGGTAGCGGAACAGGATGCGCTACGGCGACCGCGCCGAGGACGGTGAGCATGACAACGGTCGCCGCGCCGGGTTCGCCGCGGCAGCCGTCCTGGCCTATGCCGAGCGCGCCGGCCTGCTGTCCGAACGCAACGACGAGCACCCGGCTACCGCGATCGGCGATCTGCTCGCCGACCTGTGGCACCTGGTCGACTCCCTGGGCTTGGACTTCGCCGAACTCACCCGCCGCGGCAAGGACCACTACGTGTCCGAACGCAACGACGAGTCCTGACCGACGCCCGCCGGATCCCCTCGGATGCCCTCCGCCGGTGGTGGACCGCGACGACCCTGCACGGCTGGGTAGGTGGGGGCAAGCAACCGCGCTTGCCCCCACCTACCCAGCCGCGCCACCGGGCCGCGCTCCACCACCGGCGGCGCAACACCCACAACCGAGCAGTCTGTCTACTATGGAATGAAATTCTCGGTGCCCTGGCCATCCTGGACATGGTCATGGTCGGCGTGGTCGTACTTCCCGCGGCGCCCGAGTTGGGCGAGCAGACCTGCGAGCCGACACCGCGTCGGATCGTCGTGCGCCCGCCCGCTCCATGGACCCCAACCTGCGCACAAGAGCCCCTGACC
>JBDSAJ010000014.1:0-4790 GCA_039922235.1 Umezawaea sp. | reverse complement strand
GAGTCCCTCACTCGGACACCGCGAGTCGAACACTCGCGCACCTCGTGTCGAACACTCGCGCACCCCCGATCGTGGGGGCCTGGGTCTGAGCGCAGGAGTCGAGGTGCCCGAGTGAGGGTTTCAGGGTGTCCGAGTGAGGGACTCGCGAGGTGTGAGCGTTCGACTCGCGGGGTGTTAGGGCTGCTTCTTGGCGGCGACCAGTAGGCCGTCGCTGAGGGGTAGGAGCACGGGGACCAGGCGGTTGTCCTCGCGGACGGACCTGGTGACCTCGCGCAGGGCGGTGGTGTCCTGGTCGCGGTGGGTGGGGTCCGCTACGCGGCCGTTCCAGAGGACGTTGTCGAAGGCGATGACGCCGCCGGGTCGTAGGAGCCGCACCCCTTCGTCCAGGTAGCGGGGGTATTCGACCTTCGAGCCGTCCACGAACACCAGGTCATAGGCGCCGTCGGTCAGCCTGGGCAGCACGTCCAACGCGTGTCCCATGATCAACCGGGTGCGGCTCACGGCTACTTGTGCCTCGGAGAACGCCTTCCGGGCGGCTCGCTGGTGCTCCGGGTTCACGTCGATCGACGTCAGCACCCCCGCCACCGGCATCCCGCCGAGCAGGTACAGCCCGCTGACCCCCGTGCCGGTCCCGACCTCGACCACCGCACGGGCCTGGAGGGCGGCGGCCAGGAACCGCAGGGCGGCCCCTCCGCCGCTGCCGATCGGCACACAGCCCAGTTCGACACCCCTGCTCCGGGCGGCCGTCAGCACGTCGTCCTCGGGGAGGAAGTGCTCCACGTAGTCCCGAAGCGGCGAATCCGGTGTCACAAGCCAGGAGGTTAGCGCCGACAGGGACGAAATCGGGTGAACCCGCCGTGAAGTGAGAGGCCGCGTCAGCAGGCCTGACCACCAGCCCAACTCCCACGCGAGGCCGCGTCGGTAGGTCGGGTCACCATTTTTTCGACTTGGAGGGTGGGACGAAGTCTCTCCCCAAGTCGAAAAAATCGAGGCTCGACCTACCGACTCCAGGCGGCCTCGCCGCCGCGACGGAGTCGCGGCCATGTCACAGCCCGGGTGTCATCGGGAACTCGGATGGGTACATCCAGATTCTCAGCCTGCTCTCAGCGGACTCTCACCATCGTTATAAGCAAGCCAGTCACCCTTATGGCAGAACGAACACGGGAACACCGGGGACCGAACCCACGTTGACCTGTGCACAGGGCTAGCCAGCCCACTGGAGGTGCTTCACCGCCCGATGCGCACGCAGCCGACTTCGCCGGTGGCGTTGTCCCCCGCCGCCCCCATGCCGACCGTCGCCCCCATCGAGTCGGCGGACTGGACGCCGCCCTCATGGGACGAGGTCGTCCGTGAGCACGCAGACCGGGTGTACCGGCTGGCCTACCGGTTGACCGGTAACCAGCACGACGCCGAGGACCTCACCCAGGAGACGTTCATCCGGGTGTTCCGCTCGTTGGCCTCCTACAAGCCCGGCACCTTCGAGGGCTGGTTGCACCGCATCACGACCAACCTCTTCCTCGACATGGCCCGCCGCCGCTCGCGGCTGCGCATGGAAGGCCTGCCCGAGGACACCGACCGGCTCGCGGGCGACGACCCGAGCCCCGAGCAGGTCTACTCCGACACCCACCTCGACCCGGACCTCCAGGCCGCTCTCGACGAGCTGCCGCCCGAGTTCCGCGCCGCCGTGGTCCTCTGCGACGTCGAGGGCCTCTCCTACGAGGAGATCGGCGCCACCCTCGGCGTGAAGCTGGGTACCGTGAGGAGTCGGATCCACCGGGGCCGCCAGGCCCTCCGGGCCGCGTTGGAACGCCGTCGGGAGCAAGTGCTGGAGGACTCTGCATGACCGACCTGCGAGGTTGGGGATTGTCGGAGCAACACCTGCTGCCCGACGTGGTGGTCGCCTTCGTCGACGGCGAGTTGTCGTCCACGGCGCACGGCCGGGCCACGGCACACCTGGCGCGGTGCCCGCTCTGCTCGGCCGAGGCCGCCTACCAGCAGCAGGTCCGCCTCGCGGTCCGCGCTGCCGGGATGCCCAATTGCGCGTCGGGATTCCTCGACCGGCTGCGGGCCATCCCGCAGGAGGTCGACCTGCCCAGTGCCCCGGACGGTCTTGCCGTCACCGAGGACGGGCAGCTCGTGACAGTGCTCCGCCCTGATCGCGCACAGGCCGCTTTCGGGTCCGGTCCGGTGCTGGGTGCGTCGAGACCACTCGGGACCGGGACGTCCGTGCTGGGCCGCTTCGGAGCCCGTCGGGCGCGCAACAGCGCGGGTGCCGTCGTGTCCGGGCTGATGCTCGGCGCGTTGGTGCTGGTCACGCCGATGGGTGAGCCGTCGCCGCAGGCCCGGCCGACGCCTGCGGGCGACCCTGGGACGCCCTCCGTCTCAGTGCAGCCCGCCAGTGCTGCCGTACCGCTGCAGCACGACGAGAACGACCGCCTTGACCTGCTTCGATCGGTCGCCCAAGGGCGTTGAGGACCCGCGTACGCGGACTTCACCGGGTACCAGGCAGGCTTGCCCCCATCTTGAGCTAGCAAGCGGAACCATTCGGGGAGCGATGAGCCAGCCAGAACAGGGCAACGGTCACCTGCCCACGACCCCGGTGTCGGGAGTCGACGACGGGGAGCACCGCAGGCTTGCGCCGCGGCCGCTGGACCGGCCATCGGTTGACCCGTCGCTCACGGCTGTGTTCGGCAGGCCCCACGGCGTGGAGAGCGCCTTCGACGCCCAGCAGACCGCGCGCAACGGCGCCATGCCGCTCGCCCCACCGCCGCCCGAGGCACTGGCCACGGCGTTCGGCAGGCCGGTTGGCGGAGCGGACCTCAAACTCCAGCGTCCCCCTGGTTTCGACCAGGGCGCGGACGAGGACATCGACCCCGTTTTCTGGAACGGGAAGCCCGCCGGTGACCCCTGGCGGGATCCGGGTTCCGGCGCCGTCATCGGGCCGCCCGCCGTGGGGGAGAAGTCGTCCACCACGGCGGGTGACAAGGCCGCTCCGGGGCCGCAGCTGAGCGTGCCGGAGCTGCTGTTCGGCAGGCGGGTGAAGCCGGTGGGCCTGGTGCTGCTGCTGGTCGCCGCCCTGCTGGTGGGCACCGCGGGCGGAGTGGTCGGCTGGCTGTTCGGCCGGATGGGGAATCCGCTCACGGACAGCGGTGTCACGCTGGCCGAGGTGAAGCCCGCGAAGGAGCGTCCCGCGGGGTCGGTGTCGGACATCGCCCAGCGGACGACGCCGGGCGTGGTGTCGATCGAGTTCAAGGGCGCCAACGTCGCGGGCGTCGGCTCGGGCGTGGTGATCGACGGCGACGGGTACGTGCTCACCAACGACCACGTGGTCGCCCCGGCCGTGCAGGACGCCTCGGCGAAGCTGACCGTGGTGTTCACCGATGGCAAGCGGGCCGTCGCCCGGATCGTCGGGCGGGACTCGAAGACCGACCTCGCGGTGGTCAAGGTCGAGGTGACCAACCCCACGGTGATCCAGTTCGGCAACTCCGACGACCTGGAGGTCGGCGACTCGGTGATCGCGATCGGGTCGCCGCTGTCGCTGTCCAACACGGTGACGCAGGGGATCGTCAGCGCGCTGAACCGGCCGGTGACCGCCGCGGGCGAGAACGGCGGGCCGCAGGTCACCTACGACGCGATCCAGACCGACGCGGCCATCAACCCCGGCAACTCCGGTGGCGCGCTGGTGGACTCGTCCGGTGCGCTGGTGGGGATCAACTCGTCCATCCAGACGCAGACCGGGAACTCGGTGGGTCTCGGCTTCGCCATCTCCGGGAACTACGCGCGCAAGATTTCCGAAGCCCTGATCCAGAAGGGTGAGGTCAAGCACGCGGACATGAACGTGAACGCCCGGTCGGCGTCCGCTGAGACTGCCGAAGGGGCGCAGGTGCAGAACGTGCCCGCCGGTGGGGCCGCGGCCGTTGCCGGGATCGTCGAAGGTGACGTGATCACGCGCGTGGGTGATCGGATGGTGCGCAACGCGGCCGAGTTGACGGTGGCGGTGCGGGAGCACGAGATCGGTGAGACCGTGCCGGTGGTGCTGGCCCGGCAAGGGCGTGAGCTGACCGTCCAGGTCACGCTCAAGTCGGACTAGGCTGAGGTTCTAGGGGAGGGGAGTCGGGGTGTTCGACAGCATCGGGTGGGTGGAGATCCTCATCATCGTTGTCGCTGGGCTGTTCATCCTGGGGCCTGAGCGGTTGCCGGAGGCGGCCGGGTGGGTTGGGCGGACGATTCGGCAGGTGCGGGATTATGCGACTGGGGCTCGGGAGCAGCTGAAGCAGGAGATGGGGCCGGAGTTCGAGCAGTTGCGCAAGCCGTTGGAGGACTTGCGGGAGTTGCGGAACTTCGATCCCAAGAAGGCTGTGACTAAGCATTTGTTTGATGATGGGCCTGCGGGTGCGGGTGCGGAGAAGGCTAATGGGTATCCGGTGGCTGAGGCTGCGCCGGTGGAGAGGCCGTTGGGGCCTGGTGAGCGGGCGCCTTATGACCCGGATGCTACGTAGGCGTCGGGTTCTTGTGGTGTAGGTGGGTTTGGTTTTGGTGTGCTGATTTTTGGTGTGCTCTTGCGGTGGGTGGCTTCGATTTTGCGTGCTGGCGGGCGGCTGCGATTCTCGGCGTGCTGGCGGGCGGCTGCGGTTGTCAGCGTGGCAGGCAGGTGGCTGCGATTCCCAGCGTGCTGTGGCCGATTTGACTCAATGCCAGTAAGTTAAGCATCCAAGTTGATCTTCCGATGCCGCGCACGTGCAGGTCGCCTGGCTACGTGTTGATCTTGAGCGGCCTTAACTTACTGGCAT
>JBDSAJ010000013.1:0-7218 GCA_039922235.1 Umezawaea sp. | reverse complement strand
TTGAGCGCCAGCGGTTCGGGCAGTTAGATTCCCGCACAGGTCGGGGGACCTGCCCGCTCCACGTCGTGGAGCCATGTTCGGGGGAAATCACTTTGTCCGCGTATTTCGCGCGCAGATCCGTTGCGCTCATCGCAGCTCTAGCGCTCAGCGGAACGTTGTGCGCCACCGCTTACGCCGAAGAACCGGGAACCTCCACAACGGAGACGTCGGCTCCCACCACGGAGACTCCGGTACCTGTCGTGGAACCGACGCCCGGTACCGAGTCCCCAGCACCCGACCCGGTTGTCGAACCGGCGCCGGAAGCCAAGCCGGTGCCGGACGTCGAACCGGAGCCGGAGACCAAGCCGGAGCCGGAAGCCAAGCCGGCGCTCGAGGTCGAACCGGCGCCGGAGGCCGTGGCCGCCGGCGCCGATCCCGCGGTCACCGTGAAGGTGAACGGGGGTCCGTACCTCGTCGGCCAGAAGTTCCCCGTCGAGATCACGGTCACCAACCTCGGCGGTGCCACGGCCACGGGCGTGAAGGCGTACAGCGGGCCGGGGAGCGGCTCGTTCGTCGGCTTCTACGGCTTCGGTGTGCTGGGCACCACCGCGGGTGCCTCCATCCCGGCCGGGGAGAAGCTGGTCGTCACCACGGAGGCGATGGTCCAGGGCTGGAGTGGGCCGCCGGTCGCCAACATCTCGATCTACTCCGCCAACGACACCTCGTACGACAACAACAAGTTCGACTGGGCCGCCCCGATCGTCGCACCGGACTCGGGTCGGGGATCGATCAGCGGGCTCGTCTACGGCGACGCCAACGGCAACGGCGTCGCCGATGCCGGTGAGGGCCTCGAAGGCGTTCGGATCAGCGTCAACATCGAGGGCAAAACCGTGTACGTCAACACCGGCGCGGACGGCCGGTACCGGATGGGCGACCTGCTCCTGCGCAACTACAGCGTCTCCGCGTATGACCCGCCAGGTGGTTGGGTCCTGGACCTGAGCAACCAGAGCGTCAACGTCGACGGTGACGAGTACCTGGAGTTCAGCGCGGTCCGCCCGTTCAGCGACCAGCTCGACGCCTCGGTCGACTTCACCAAGGACACCTACGAGGTGGGTCAGACGGCCGAGATCACGGTGGTGCTGACCAACAAGAGCGGTGCGGACATCAGCGGCATCAAGGCGAGCTGCAACCGCGGTCTTGCCGAGGACCACGTCGTCGACATGGTCCTCGGAGACCTGGCGCGAACCGCGCCCGGCGTGACAGTGGCCGCGCGCGGTTCGCGGACCTTGACGATCACCGGCGTCGTGCCCGCGAAGGCAACCAGCTACGGGTCGGTCCACGTGGGGTGCGAATTCGGACCCGGCGCAGGCGACGTCTCGTACGGCCTTCCGGGGGCCGGGGACACGGTGCGGGTGCCGGGGACCGCGAACGGCGACACCTGGGGCGTCCTCTACCACGACCGGGACGAGGACCTGATGGCCGACGCCGACGAGTTCCTGGCCGGTGTGGAGGTCGGCGCGATCGACGTGATCTCCGGGCAGCTCGTGGCGAAGACCACCACCGACGCCGGGGGCAGGCTGGAGTTCACCAACCTCCCGGCGGGCCCGTACACCCTGAAGATCTACGGTCCGTGGAAGTCCCAGTACCCGAGGTTCACCATCGGCACCTGCTCGTTCTGCGGTGGCGGCTGGTACATGAACGTCGTGCCGGTTCCGAACGTCCCGGACCCCACCCCGCCACCCACGACCGACCCGCCTACGACCGACCCGTCCACCACCAACCCGTCCCCGACCATCTCCTCCCCGACCGTCCCGCCCGCGGCGGGCGGTGGCGCGGGGGGTACCACCGGTGGCGGCTTGGCCAGCACCGGTGCGAACACCGCGAGCTTCACGGTTTTCGGCCTGCTGAGCCTGATCGTGGGCCTCGGCGCGGTCGTCGCCACGCGCAGGCGGCGCACCGCCTGAGTTCGGACCCTGGACGAGAAGTCTTCGGCGGAGGGCCCGACCGGTTTCCGGTCGGGCCCTCCGGCTGTCCGGCTGGAGAGGACTTCCGTAATCGGGAACTGATCGGCTTCACCCGTTGGGTTCGCTTGCCGGGTGGTTCTGCTCCCCGGACCGTCCACACCGGCCTCCCAGTCGCTATACCTGCAGGTGGGTGGTCGATCGGATCGGGGAGGCGAGTGATGTTCGGCATTCCGGTGCGGGGCATGATCGTGATCGGCGTGGTGGTCGGCGCGGGGCTGATGTACGCGGCCAACGGCGGGAAGCCGATGGGGGAGGCGGACGCGTCGACGGTGTGCCGGATGACCGTGACGGCGGACGTGCTGAACGTGCGGTCCGGGCCCGCGGACACGCAGCCGATCCTGTCGACGTTGCAGCGCGACGCGGTGACGCGGGCCGAGCGCAAGGTCGAGAACGGGTACCGGATGCTCGACACGGGGCGGTGGGTGAACGAGGAGTTCGTCGCACCGACCTCCGACAGCGAGTGCAGGGTGACCTGATGGTCTGATATGTCCATGTTCTCCAAGTGGTTCCGCGGCGGCGACGCGGATCTGATGACGTGCGCGTGCGAACCGGAGTGGCCGGGGCTGGTCACCGAGGCCTACGGCGAGCCGCTCGAAGCGGTGCCCGCCGAGGCGTCGAGCGTGCTGGTCGGGATGTTCGGGCTGGTCGCCCACTGCACCGGCTGCCGGGCGCGCTACCCGTACGGCTTCACCACCGCGGCCCGTGGCTAGGCTTCGCTCGTGCTGACCGTGTCGACCGTGAACGTGAACGGCCTGCGTGCCGCCGCCAAGAAGGGCTACCTCGAGTGGCTCGACGCCACCGAGGCGGACGTCGTGTGCCTCCAGGAGGTGCGGGCCGAGCCGGGGCAGTTGGACGACCACGTCCGCGAGCCGGACGGCTGGCACGTCGTGCACGCCCACTCGTCGGTCAAGGGCCGCAGCGGTGTCTCGCTGCTCAGCCGCGTCGCCCCGGACGCCGTGCGGATCGGCTTCGGCGAGAAGGAGTTCGACCTCAGCGGCCGGTACGTCGAGATCGAGCTGCCCGGCGTCGTGGTGGCCAGCCTGTACCTGCCCAGCGGCGACGTCGGCACCCCGAAGCAGGACGAGAAGGACCGGTTCATGGCCACGTTCCTCCCGTACCTCGTCGAGCTGCGCGAGAAGTCCGCCGCCGACGGCCGCGAGGTCGTCGTGTGCGGCGACTGGAACATCGCCCACCGCGAGGCCGACCTGAAGAACTGGAAGACCAACCAGAAGTCCTCCGGCTTCCTCCCGGACGAACGAGCCTGGATGGACCGCGTCCTCGACTCCGGCTACGTCGACGTGATGCGCAAACTCCACCCCGACATGACCGGTCCTTACACGTGGTGGTCGTACCGCGGGAAGGCCTTCGACGCCGATTCCGGGTGGCGGATCGACTACCAGATCAGCACCGAGGGACTGGCCGAACGGGCCGTCTCGGCGGTCGTCGAACGAGCCGCGACCTACGCCGAACGCTGGTCCGACCACGCCCCGGTGACCGTGCGGTACGACGACTGACCAGAGGTCGGGCACAATCGGCGGAGGAGGTGATCGATGTGCACGAACTCATCGCGACCAAGCTGAACGAGATCGTCGACCTCTGCCGCCGACTGGAAGTGCGACGCCTCGATCTCTTCGGCTCGGCATTGGGTGACGCGTTCGACGTTGCTTCGAGTGATGTCGACATCCTGGTCGAGTTCGCCGCCGGGCCGGGATTCGACCACTTCGGCACCTACTTCGCGCTGAAAGAGGGGTTGGAGGCCGTCCTGGGAAGGCCAGTGGACCTCTTGAGCGGGGCGAGCATCCGAAACCCCTACTTCCGACGGCAGGTCATGGAAACCAGGGAAACGCTCTATGCCGCGTGATCCCCGCGCGTACCTATGGGACGCGCTCCACGCAAGCAAGCTGCTGGCCGAGTTCAGCGCCGGCAAGTCGTTTGCCGATTACCAGGCCGATGCGATGGTGAGGTCTGCCGTCGAGCGGCAGTTCGAGATCATCGGCGAGGCGCTCAACCAGTTGTCGAAGGTGGATGCGGCGCTGGCATCGGCAGTCCCCGAGCTTCCTCGCATCGTGGCGGTCCGCAACATTTTGATCCACGGTTATGCCACCGTTGACGACGCACTGGTTTGGCAAGTTTTGACCGAAAAGATCCCCACGTTGCGCCAGGTGCTCGCCCACCTGCTTGCTCAGCAGGAACGCTGAGCCGGTCGCGGTGACCGTGCGGTACGACGACTGACTCGGGGACGTTCGGGCGGTGTTCACCTGGAACCGGTGACGCCGCCGCAGCTCCCGTGGAACGGTTTCCCCCTGGTCGAGAGGGGAGCGTCAATGGGGTCGCTGAGCCGTCGGGACTTCTTCCGCGCCACGGGTGTCGTCGGTGCGAGTGCGTTGTGGGGATTGGGGCCGACGCCCGCGTGGGCGGCTACGGCCGGCACGACGTTGGAGGTCGCGGCGACGCCCGTCGGGGCCGCGGGGTACCGGCGGTTGGCCGCCGGGCCGGGGTGGCCGGTGGTGGTGCGGCCCGATCTGGTCGCCGCCAAGCCGAACCGGGCGGAGCGGCGGACTGCACTGGCGTGCTTCGTGCAGTTCACCGACATGCACCTGGTGGACGCGCAGAGCCCGGCGCGGTTCGAGTACACGCACCCGCTGATCGGCGCCGGGGCGCACCGGGCGCAGGAGTTGTTCGCGCAGCACACGTCTGCGGCGTTGGTGAGGAAGGTGAACAGCCTGCGCGGTGGGCCGTTCACCGGGCGGCCGGTGGACTTCGTGGTGACGACGGGGGACAACACCGACAACCACGAACTGGTCGAGCTGGACTGGTACCTGAAGATCCTCAACGGTGGGTCGTTGACGCCGAACACGGGTGACCCGACCCGGTACGAGGGCGTGCAGGACTCGGGCAGCAAGACCTACTGGCAGCCGGAGTCGTCCTATGTGGACGACTACACGGCGTTGGGATTCCCCAAGGTGGACGGCCTGCTGCAGGCGGCCATCCGGCCGTTCACCAGTCAGGGCCTCAAGGTCCCGTGGTACTCGACGTTCGGCAACCACGACGACAGCGTGGTCGGCACGCTGCCGGACGGGCTGCCGATCGTCGACGGGCTGTACACCGGCAGCACCAAGGTGATGGGCTTCGACGACGCCGGGAACGCGGCGGTCGCGCGGGCGTTGGCCGATCCGGCGCACGTGCTCGACATCGCCGGGGTGTTCGCCTCGAACCGGGGGTTCGTCCGCACGGTGACGCCGGACGCGCGGCGGAAACCCTTCAGCACGGCGGAGTTCGTGCAGGCGCACCTGGACCCGCGCAACACCGGGCCGGGGCCGGTGGGCCACGGGTTCACGCCGGACAACGCCGACGGCGTCGACGTGTTCTACACCTTCCGGATCGCGCCCGGTGTCACGGGCGTCAGCCTGGACACCACGACGCTGGGCGGTTTCTCGGACGGCTCGATCGGCCTGCACCAGTACCGGTGGTTGGAGAACGTGCTCAAGCGGTCCAGTTCTCACCACTACGACGTGTTCGGGCGCCGGAATACGCAGTCGGTGACCGACGAGCGGTTCGTCCTCTTCAGCCACCACACGAGCACGACGATGACGAACCCGCTGCCGGACCGCCGCCGTCCGCTGGACCTCCGGCTGAACGGCGACGCGCTGGTGACCCTGCTCCAGCGCTTCCCGAACGTGGTCGCCTGGGTCAACGGGCACACGCACCGCAACGCCATCACCGCCCACGGCCACGCGACACCCGAACGGGCGTTCTGGGAGATCAACACGGCGGCGCACGTCGACTACCCGCAGCACGCGCGGGTGATCGAGATCGCGGACAACGGTGACGGCACGCTGTCGCTGTTCACCACGCTCGTCGAGGTCGACGCGCCCTACGAGACCGGCTACGACGACTTCTCCGCGACCGGTCTGGCCTCACTCGGCCGGGAGTTCGCGTTCAACGACCGGCACGCGAACCCGGCGAAACTGGGCGCCGCGGTCGACCGGAACACGGAGTTGCTGCTGGCCACGCGCTGAACGACACGAGTGCGGCATCTCACTGGATCCGCGAGAAGGAATTTTCACCGCCTAGGGTCGTTGACGTGGCAGTGGACATCTCCCTCAACGCGCCCGAGCCCGTGCCGAGCCCCAGCGCGATGCGGCGGGCGCTCCGCCGGGCGAACGACGGTGTCGCGCTCGACGTGACCGAGGCCGCCGTGCTGCTGCACGCGCGCGGCGCCGACCTCGAAGCGCTGTTCGGCGCCGCGGGCCGGGTGCGGGACGCGCACCTGCGCGCGGAGGGCCGCGAGGGTGTCGTGACCTACAGCCGGTCGGTGTTCATCCCGCTGACCCGCCTGTGCCGCGACCGGTGCCACTACTGCACGTTCGCGACCGTGCCGCACAAGCTGCCCGCCGCGTTCCTGGAGCGCGACGAGGTGCTGGAGATCGCGCGCAAGGGCGCGGCAGCGGGCTGCAAGGAAGCGCTGTTCACCCTCGGTGACCGCCCGGAGGAGCGGTGGCCCGCCGCGCAGGAGTGGCTGGAGGCGCGCGGGTACTCGTCGACGCTCGACTACGTGCGGGCGTGCGCCATCGCGGTGCTGGAGGAGACCGGCCTGCTGCCGCACCTCAACCCCGGCGTGCTGAGCTGGGAGGAGCTCCAGCGGCTCAAGCCCGTCGCGTCGAGCATGGGCATGATGCTGGAGACCACGGCCACGCGGCTGTGGAGCGAGAAGGGCGGCCCGCACTACGGCAGCCCCGACAAGGAGCCCGCCGTCCGGCTGCGGGTGCTGACCGACGCGGGCCGGGTGAACGTCCCGTTCACCACCGGGATCCTGATCGGCATCGGCGAGACGATCACCGAGCGCGCCGAGTCGCTGATGGCCATCCGGGGGATCGCCCAGCAGTACGGGCACATCCAGGAAGTGATCATCCAGAACTTCCGCGCCAAGCCGGACACGGCGATGCGCGGGATGCCGGACGCGGAGCTGGACGACCTGGTCGCCACGGTCGCCGTGGCCCGGCTCATCATGGGCCCGTCGGGCTGCCTTCAGGCCCCGCCGAACCTGGTGGACGCCGAGTACGCGCGGCTCATCGGCGCGGGCATCGACGACTGGGGCGGCGTCTCGCCGCTGACCCCGGACCACGTGAACCCCGAGCGACCCTGGCCCTCGCTCGACCTGCTGCGGGACATCACCACAAACGCTGGCTTCACCCTGAAGGCACGACTGACCGCG
>JBDSAJ010000012.1:0-3907 GCA_039922235.1 Umezawaea sp. | reverse complement strand
GAATCGACGTCACCTCCGCGGTCCAGGCAGGCCAGAACGCCGTCGGCATCGCGCTCGGCCAGGGAACGCTCAACGGCCTGCACACCTGGGCCAAGCCCGAGGCTCGCGGCGCCTGGGACGGCATCCTCCGGACGAAGGCGCTGCTCCAGGTGAGCTTTGTGGACGGCACGACGCAGTCCGTCCCCACCAGCACCGGTTGGACCGCCGCCCAGGGACCATCCCGGTCCTTTCCCACCAGCGCCACCAGACTTCCGGAGATCGAGGGCTACGACGCCCGGAAGGAGCAGCCCGGCTGGAACACCCCTTCGTTCGACGCCAGCCGATGGGCGCCGGCCGTGACCGCCAGCAATGGCACGGCACGCCTTCAGTCGAGCCCGATGGAGCCCTCACGCGTCGTCGGCGAAATCAGCCTCGGAAGCCCTGCCACGCCGGCCGCGGGGGTGTTCGTCTACAACGTCCGGCAGAACATCTCCGGCAACGCACGCATCACGGTCGACGTGCCGGCAGGCACCTCGGTCAGAATTCGATACGCGGAGTCGCTCAGCAACGGACGAGCGGTGGTCGCGGGCAAACGCCCGCAGGACGACACCTTCATCAGCAAGGGCTCGGGGCAGGCGACCTGGGCCGCGTCGTTCACCCACAAGGGTTTCCAGTACATCGAAGTCAGCGGCATGCCGAACGGCGCCCCAGCCCCCAGGGTCACGGCCTTGCGCATCCACAACGACATCCAGAGCGCGGGGACCTTCGACTCGTCCAGCGATGTGCTGAACTTCGTCCACAACGCCGGTCGGGAAACGGTCCTGAACAACTTCGTGCTCGCGGCACCCACAGACGGGTCCTACCTGGAGAAGTTGCCCTGGCTCGGCGACGGCGCACTCATGGCCGACGCGGTGATGCGCAACTTCGACGCCAAGACCCTCTACGTCAAGTGGTTCAACGATATCGCCGACAGCGTGCGCAGCAACGGCGACCTGCCCGCCGAGGCCCCGGTCCCGACCACGGGGGCCGATCTGTCCAGCGCGGCCTGGGGCAACGCCTTCACCGAGATGGCGACGCTGCTCCTGCGCGAGTACGACGCCAAGCCGGCCGTCAACGCCCGTTACGGGCAACTGAAGACCTATGCCGACTTCGTGTCGGGCCAAACCACCAACCCCACCGAACTCTGGGGCGACTGGGTGTGCCCCGACGGGGACAAGGTGTGCAATACCGCAGCCGACAAGAAGCTGGTGGCGCGCGCCTACGTGTACCGAACACTCGACCAGTTCGCCGGCGTTGCCCAGCAGCTCGGCCATCCCGACGACGCCGCGACGTTCACCCGCCGCGCCGCCGCCGCACAGACGGCGTTCAACACCGACTACTTCAAGTCGGGCACCTACCGGACAGCGAGCGGGGCCAGGTTCCAGCAGACCAACAACGTGCTCCCGGTCGCGTTCGGGATCACGCCTGTGGGGAACCGCCAAGCCGTGGTCAATGCCGTGGCCGCCGACATCGCGGCCCGCGGCAACCACCTCGGTACCGGCGTGTTGGGCACCAAGTGGCTCTTCCGCGTGCTCACCCAGTACGGGCAACTCGACACCGCCTACAAAGCCGCGACCCAGCGGACCTCTCCGGGCTACGGCGCGTGGATGGCCGCCGGTGCGAACACCCTGTGGGAGGAGTGGACGGGCACCCGGTCGAAGGGGCATCCGTTCCTCGGCACGGCCGAGGACTGGATGCTCGCCGACATCGCCGGACTCGCCCAAACCGGAAGCGCTTCAACCAAGGTCGTCGTGAAGCCGAACATCCCGGCGACTCTGCAACGAGCCTCCACCTCGTTGCAGACCAACGGCGGCACTGCCTCATCCAGTTGGAAGGTCGAGAACGGCCAACTCACGCTCACCGTCGAGGTGCCGGTCAACCGGACCGGCACGATCTACGTGCCCATCACGGGTGGCCAGAAGGTGATCGCGCCACCCGGAGCCGTCTCGGCAGGCTCGGAGGGCAACTACCGGCTCTACACGGTGCCGAGCGGACGCTACGCCTTCACGACGGCGAACGCCTGACCGGAAACGTGGTCACGCACCACACCGGCACCCCGGCGCCGCTCGCCGGGGTGCCGCCACGGTCACCGTGAACGGAACGAAGTTCTGCTACCACGGGACGTCCTCCGCGGGCGTCGAAACCGACGGGCCTGCTGGGAGCACACCCGGAGTCTGCGACGAAGGAGCAACGGTGCTCACGAACTCGTTCAGGGTACGGCGATCAACGCGTTCGATCCTCGGAGTCACACCGCGTCAAGCGGGCCGAACGCCGCCGACGCCGCTGCTCCGGTGACGCCTGGAAGGCGCGGAGTTCACGTCGATCACCTGGTTCGGAACAGGACGGGTGGGCGCAGTTGACTCATCCCTGAGCGCGTCGGCGCACGGCGTAGCCGTACTGGTCCGGCCAGCGGGGCTCGACTCCGAGCGTGAGCGCGGCGCGCTGGGGCCAGTACGGGTCGCGGAGCAGTTCGCGGCCGAGGAGCACAGCGTCGGCCTGGCCGGTGGCGATGATCTCCTCGGCCTGCCGCGGATCGGTGATCAGTCCGATCGCGCCGGTGGGGATGCCTGTGGCGTTGCGGGCTTGGGCCGCGAAGGGCACCTGGTAGTTGGGGCCCGCGGCGATCTTGGCATCGGGGACCATGCCACCGGTCGAGACGTCGAGCAGGTCGACGCCGTGGGCCTGGAGTTCCTTGGCGAGCCGGACGGTGTCCTCACCGGTCCAGCCTTGGCGCTCGTCCGACGGGTTTTCGCTCAGCCAGTCGGTGGCGGAGGTGCGGAAGAACACCGGGAGGTCTTCGGGCCACACGGCCCGGACGGCGTCGACCACCTCCAGCGGGAAGCGCAGGCGGTTCTCGAAGGTGCCGCCGTAGGCGTCGGTGCGGTGGTTCGCAGCCGGAGAGAGGAACGAGTTGATCAGGAAGCCGTGTGCGCCGTGCACCTCCGCCACCTGGAATCCCGCGGCGAGGGCGCGACGGGCCGACTCGGCGAAGTCACCGACGAGTCGCTGGATTTCGTCCGTGGTCAGCTCATGGGGGACGGGCACGTCGCCGAAGGCCACCGGGCTGGGGCCGATCGGAAGCCACCCGCCTTCCGCCTCGGGCACGTACCGGTCGCTGAGCCAGGGCCGGTCGAGCGAGGTCTTGCGACCGGCGTGGGCGAGCTGGACCGCCGGTACCGCACCGTGCGAGCGGATCGCGGAGGCGATGCGGGTGAACGCCTCCTGCTGCCGGTCGTTCCACAACCCCAGGTCCCAGGGGCTGATGCGGCCTTCCGGGCTGACCGCGGTGGCTTCGGCCATCACCAGTCCCGCGCCGCCGACCGCCCTGGCGGCCAGGTGCGCGAGGTGGAAGTCCGTCGGCACACCGATCTCCGGGCCCGAGGAGGCGGCGGAGTACATGCACATCGGGGACATCCACGCGCGGTTGGGGATCTCCAGTGACCGAAGGGTCAGGGGGGTGAACAGAGCACTCACGAGGACACGGCTGCTTTCTGATCGAAGGGGGTTGATTCGACGCCAACGGTGGGGCTGGCCGGTGGTGAGCTCAACGATCACCCGCCGGTGATGGCGGTCACGCGGATCTCGACGCGCATCTGCGGAAGCCCCAGAGCGGTGACCCCGCTCGCCGTCCAGATAGGCGCACGGTCGCCCATCCGCGCGCGGAGCTGTTCCACCATCACCCGGTTGTGATCGTCGAAGGACCCGGTGCCGAGCACGTGGTACGAGTTCACGTGCACGACGTCGGCCCAACTCGCGCCCGCGGTGGCCAGGGTGCGCTCGACGTTCTCGAACGCCTGCGCGGTCTCGTCCTGGAGCGACTCGGGGAAGCCGAGCTCGTCGTCCCAGCCGCCCTGGCCTGCCGTCTCGACCCGGTCGCCGATGCGCACGG
>JBDSAJ010000011.1:0-6699 GCA_039922235.1 Umezawaea sp. | reverse complement strand
AGCCTGCCGGGCCGCCTCGCGGACGAGCCCGTCGAACACCTCCAGGCTGCGTTGCAGGCCGACGTTCTGCGGAGAGGCCCCCGGCCCGCGCACCTGTGCGAGCACCTGCCCGTCCGCGTCGACCAGCAACACGGCTGTCTTGCTGTTCCCGCCGTCGATGGCGAGCACCCGGTCGGTCATGCGTTCTGGCTCCTCGTGCGCCGGTGATCGATCAAGGGCGGTCAGGAATCCTTCGCCCACGGCAGGAAGTCCGCGTTCTGCGCGACCAACTCGTCGGCCAGCCGTTCCGCGGTGGCGTACTGCCCGATCAGCGGGTGGGCGAGCAGCGCGGTCGCCACCCGGTCCCGCCCGCCGTGCACGGCGGCTTCCAGCGCCAGGTGCTCGTACCCCGTCACGTTCGCGATCAGCCCGGAGAACAGCGGTTCCACCGGCTTGACCGGCAGTGGCACCGCGCCGTCGGCCGTGACCGTGGCGGGCACCTCGATCACGGCGTCGTCCGGCAGGAACGGCAGCGTGCCGTCGTTGCGCACGTTCACCACGTGCCGCTGCGCGCCCGTGCCGCCGGTGAGCGAGTGCACCAGCTGCACCGCCGCCTCCGAGTAGAAGGCGCCGCCGCGCTGGGCGAGCTGCTCGGGCTTGGTCACCACCGCGGGGTCCGCGTAGATGTCCATCAGCTCTTTCTCAACGGCCGCAACGGTTTCCGCGCGCGGCACCCCGACCTTCTGCTTCTCCACGACGGCGTCGTGGTGGTAGAAGTAGTTGAGGTAGTAGGACGGCACGGCGTTGATGCGGCGCATCAGCGGCAGCTCCAGCCCCATGTGCTCGGCCAGCGCGTCGCCGTGCTCGCCCAGCAGGTCGGGCAGCCGGTCGACGCCGTCGACGAACACCCCGCGTTCCCACGTCAGGTGGTTGAGGCCCACGTGCTCCAGCTCCACCGCGTCCGCCTCGACCCCGAACCGCGCCGCGGCCCAGCGCTGGAACCCGATGGCCACGTTGCACAGCCCGACCGCCTTGTGGCCCGCCTGGAGCAGCGCCCGCGTCACGATGCCGACCGGGTTGGTGAAGTTGACGATCCACGTGTCCGGCCCGGCGATCTCCCGCACCCGGTCCGCGATGTCCAGCACCACCGGCACGGTCCGCAACGCCTTCGCCAGACCGCCCGCGCCGGTCGTCTCCTGCCCGACGCACCCGCAGACCAGCGGGAACGTCTCGTCGACCCGCCGCGCCGCCTGCCCCCCGACGCGCAGCTGCAACAGCACCGCCGCCGCCCCGTCGACACCCTCCTCCAGGCTCGCGGTGGTGATGACCTTCGCCGGGTGGCCCGCGTGCGCCAGCAGCCGCTGGGCGAACGGGCCGATGACCGACAGGCGGTGCGCGTCCGGGTCGACCAGGACGATCTCGTCCACGTCGAGGCTCGTGCGCCGACCGGCGATGCCGTCGATCAACTCCGGCGTGTAGGTCGAGCCGCCTCCGACAACGGTGAGCTTCATCCCTTGACTCCTGTGAACGTGATGCCCCGCACGAACGACTTCTGCGCGAAGAGGAACAGGACCAGTACCGGGATCAGGACCAGGGTGGTCGCGGCCATGGTGAGGTTCCACTGCGTGGACCGGTGCATGCCGCGGAACGACGCGAGCGCGATGGACAGCGGCCAGCTGTCCTGGCGCTCGCCGACGTACAGCAGCGGCCCGAAGTAGTCGTTCCACGTGTAGAGGAAGGTGAACAGCGACGCCGCGGCGATGCCCGGCTTGGTCATCGGCAGCAGGACGCGGTAGAGGATCTGGAACTCGTTGCAGCCGTCGATCCTGGCGGCGTCGAGGTAGTCCTCCGGGATGGTCAGGAAGAACTGGCGCAGCAGGAAGATGCTGAACGCGTCGCCGACCAGGTAGGGCACGATCAGCGGCCACAGCGTGCCGGTCAGGTGCGCGCTCGCCCACATGCTGTACAGCGGCACGGCGACGACCTGCGGCGGCAGCATCATGGCGGCGATCAGGAGCATGAACGCGGCGTTGCTGCCGCGGAACCTGAAGCGCGCCATGGCGTACGCCGCCGGGATGCTGGAGACCAGCATCCCGAGCGTCGCCACGCCCGAGTACAGCAGCGAGTTGCCGAGGTACGTGAGCATCGGCGCCTTCTCGAACACCGTCACGAAGTTCTCGAAGTGCCACTCGGTCGGCCACATGTTCGCCGTGAGCGCCTGCTGGTCGGACATCACCGAGGTGAGGAACACGAACAGCAGCGGAACGGTGAAGATCACGCCCGTGGTGAGCGCGATGCTGTGCACCGCGATCCAGTTGAGCAGCTGCCGCTTGTCCTTGGGACGCTTGGGAAGCACCACGGCCTGGGGTCGTTCGCTGAGCAGGGCGGTCATCTCGCCTCCTCGGAGTTCGCTGCGCGCAGCTGGCGGATCAGGATCGCGGTGAACGCGAACGACGCGATGAACAGCACGACGGCCATCGCCGACGCGTAACCCATGTGGTAGGCCCGGAAACCCTGCTGGTACAGCCAGATCGGGAACGTGAGCGTGGAGTTGTTGGGGTAGCCCATGATCTGGCTGTTGCCGACCATGTCCGCCGAACCCGACGCCACGGACCCGGCGACGACGGCCTGGGTGAAGTACTGCAGGGCGAAGATCACCGAGTTCACCACGCCGAACAGCAGCACGGGCGCGATCGTGGGGAGCGTGATCTTCCGGAACTGCATGACCGGGCCCGCGCCGTCGAGCTGCGCGGCTTCGTACAGGTCCTTCGGCACGTCCAGGATCGCGGCCAGAATGATGATCATGATTTCGCCCGAGCCCCACAGCGTGAGCAGGGTCAGCGCGGGCTTCGACAGGCTGGGGTCGTTGAACCACAGCGGACCGTCGATGCCGAACCAGCCGAGCACGGTGTTCACCGGGCCGGTGCCGGGGTTGAACACGAAGACGAACGTCAGCGTGGCGGCGACCGGCGGGACCAGCGAAGGCAGGTAGCAGAGGGTGCGGAGCAGGCTGTTGCCGGTGGTGACGCGGGCCAGGATCGACGCGACGCCGAGCCCGAACGCGACCCGCAGGACCGTGAGCACCACGACCAGCCACAGCGTGTTCGCCGCCGCTGTCCTGACGACCGGGTCACCGGTGAACAGGTAGACGAAGTTGCGGAAGCCGACGAAGTCGGCGGTGTCCAGCCCGTTGTAGTTGGTGAACGAGAAGTACACCGTGGCCAGCAACGGGTAGATGAAGAACACCGTGACACCGGTGGCCCACGGCGCCAGGAACAGGATCACCCACTTGCGGTTGCGGCTGCGGACCCGAGCCCGCCCCCGTGCGGGGGCGGGACGGGCGATCGCAGGCTCCGCCGTGTGGCCGGGCAGAGTCGCGGTCACGGAGCCCACCTCACTTGCCGAGGGCCTTGGCGTCGTCGATCTGCTTGTCCAGCGCGGTCAGGCCCGCGCCCAGGTCGGGCACCGTCCCGGTCTGCCAGGACACGCCGAAGTCGGACACGATCTTGAGGTACTGGTCGCCGATGGTGCTGGCGGGGTTTGACTTCAGGTTCTTGTTCGCGAAGGCGTCCAGGAACGGCTTGAAGGTGTCGCCCAGCTTCAGGTCCGGGCTGCTCAGCGAGGTCTTGGTGCTGGGCACGTTGTGCAGGCCGTTGGCCAGGCCGACCAGCGCGTCGGTGTCCGAGGTCAGGAACTTCACCAGGTCCCAGGCCGCGCCGGGGTTCTTGGCGCCCTTGGGGATGCCGATGATCGTGCCGGTGGTGTAGCCGCCGCCGTAGTTCTCCGGCTTCGACGTGGGGATGGTCGCGGTGCCGTAGTTCAGGCCGGGGGTCTGGTCCGCGAGGAACGCCGTGCGGTACTCGCCGTCGATCGCCATGGCGACCTTGCCCGCGTGGAAACCGTTGTCGGCGCTGTACTCCTGGCCAAGGCCCGCGGTGAACTTCTGCAGGTTGTCCCAGCCGTAGAAGTCGATGAGCTCCTTCTGCCAGGTGAACATGTCCTTCCAGCCCTGGTCCTGGCCGATGATGGACTTGCCGTCCTTGTCGATCCACTTCGCGTCGAACATGGTCGCGACGATCTGCGGCTTGAACGCGTAGAAACCGGTCTGCGGCAGGAAACCCGCCACCTGGATCGAGCCGTCGGGGTTCTTGACGGTCGTCTTCTTCGCGTAGTCCAGCAGTTCGGCCGTGGTCTTCGGCGGGCCGCTCAGCCCGGCCGCGGTGAGCAGGTCCTTGTTGTAGTACAGGCCGTAGACGTCGGCGAGCATCGGCAGCGCGACCCGCTTGCCGTCGTACTCGGTGTAGTCGCGCACCGCCTGGGGGATGTCGTCCAGGTCGTACTTGTCCCGCTCGATGTACGGCTTCAGGTCCTGCCACGCGCCGCTGGACGCGAACTGGCCGATGTTGTCCGTGGTGAACGAGATCGCCACGTCCGGCGGGTTGCCGCTGCGGATCGACTGGGTGATCTTGTCGTCGTCCTGGCTGCCCTGGTTGTCGATCGTGATGTTGGTGTGCTTGCCGTGGTACTTGTCCAGCGCTTCCTTGAGGACACCCAGTTCCCGGTCGGAGAAGTTGCTCCAGACCTGGACCGTCACCGCCTGGTCCGCGCCGGGCGCGGTGGCGGGACCTGATGCGGCGCCGCCCCCCGCGGTGCACGCGGCGGCCATCACGCCCGCTGTGGTGACGATCAGTGCTGACCGGAAGCGAAGCCGCGAACGGCCTGGCCTGGTGCGCATGGGCCCTCCTGGGAGATTCAACGGTGGGTGTGGGAGTGGTCGACGGCCGCGTTGCCGTGCCGCGGTCCTCGGAAGGGTTCGGTCGTGGCGGCTGGAAGGCCGAACACCTGTTCCCTGGCAACGGAGAGCGCCGTGTGCAGTGCGCCGGAGCGCACCGGCTTCCCGGTGACCAGGGCGAGCTGGACGGGGGTGCGGGGCACCACCAGTTGGCGGATCTCGGCGGAGACGAGGTCGACCAGCGTCGTGCCACCGGCCTGTGCGACGTCGCCGGAGAGCAGGACCAGTTCGGGGTCCAGGACGCTGATCACGCCCGCGACGCCGGTGGCGATGCGGCGGGCCAGGTCGACGAGGAACTCCCGGCCCGCCGGACCGGAGCTGAGCGCCTTGCGGACGGCTCCCTCGCCGGTGCGGGCGGCCACGCCGTGTGCGCGGGCCAGCCGGACGAGCGCCCCGTTGTCGAGCAGTTCGCCGAAGGTGCCACCGGTGCGGTCGGTGCCGGTCTCGGCGTTGGCGCGGTCCGGGATCTGCAGGCCGTCGATCTCGCCCGCACCGCCGGTCGCACCCCTGATCAGCACACCGTTGACCACGACCGCCGCGCCGACGGCGTCCGCGGGCCAGATGAGGACGAAGTCGCGGACCTCGGTGGCCCGCCCCGCGATCATCTCCTCGACGGCGACCAGGTTCACGTCGTTCTCGACGGTGACCGTGGTGCCCAGGAGGGCGTGCAGTTCGCCCAGCAGGTCGAAGCCGCCCCAACCGGGCATGTGGGGCGCGTAGGCGAGCTTGCCGGTGGAGGGGTCCACCGCACCGGGGCTGCCCACCACGACGTGGTGCAGCGCGTCCGGCGTGAGGCCCGCCTGGCCCGCAGCCTTGCTGATGGCGCTGTGGAAGGCCTCCAGCACCTCGGCCTTGCCCGCCTTCGGCATCGGGGCGCGGTGCTCGGTGAGCAGGGCGCCGGAGATGTCGGCGATGGCCACGTCCACGTTGTCCGGCGTCAGGTCGACCGCCGCCACGTGGGCGAGTGCGCCGTTGACGGACCAGAGCTGGGCGCGCGGTCCTCGGCCGCCGCCGCGCAAACCGTTGCGCAGTACGGTGTCCGACTCTTCGAGCCTGGTGAGGAGCTGTGCGGTGGCCGGCTTCGACAGGCCGATGAGGCCCTCCAGTTCGGCCCTGGTGAGGGGGCCGTTGCGGAGCAGCGCCTCGATGGCGGCGCGGTCGTTGATCTCGCGCAGCAGCCGTGGGCTTCCGGCTCGCATCGAATCTCCTGTCTGTTAACTTTCCAGACGATTTCGGGGCAACCGTAGTAAGGCCGGTCACAATCGTCAATGTTCTTGCCGAATGCTGATGCGGGTCCGTTACCTGGGTTAGGTATGCCTAAGGCAAGCTGGAAGCATGACCGAGACGCGCCAGGAGTCGCTGGCCGAACTGCTGGGCGGCCGGGGTGGGGCACTGGACGCGTCGCTGCCGCCGGTGGCGTTCGTCGTCGGGTGGCTCGCCGCCGGGCAGTCCGTCGGGATCGGGGCCTGGGCCGCCGTGCTGTGCGGCGTGGTCATCGGGGTGGTGCGGCTGCTCCGGGACGAACGGCCGCGCGCCGCCGTGGTGAGCGTGCTGATGGTGGTCGTCGCCGCGCTGGTGGCGCTGCACACGGGGCGCGCGGAGGACTTCTTCCTGGTGCAGCTGCTGTCCAACGTGGCCAGCGCGCTGCTGTGGGCGGCGAGCATCGTGGTGCGGTGGCCGCTGCTCGGCGTGGTCGTCGGGGTCGTGGTCGGCCAGCGGACCCGGTGGCGGCGGGACCCCGCGCTGCTGCGGGCGTACGGGATCGCGAGCTGGGCGTGGGTCGGGCAGTACGTGGTGCGGGTGCTGGTGTTCGGCGCGCTGTGGCTGGCGGGACAGGTCGTGGCGCTGGGCGTGGCACGGGCCGTGCTGACCTGGCCGTTGCAGGCGGTGTGCCTGGCGGTGAGCTGGTGGCTGCTGCGCAGGGCCCT
>JBDSAJ010000010.1:0-12366 GCA_039922235.1 Umezawaea sp. | reverse complement strand
GATCAGCTTCCTCATCGGTCCATCCTCACCGCTCGCAGCACGCCTTCATCGCCGACCGACTTGAGAGGCAGGCGACCCCACAGGCCGTAGTGGATCAGCTGGGCCTCACCGCCCACCTCGACGTCGGCGACCTCGCCCGGTGCGGCGGCCCGCACGTCCGGCGCCTCGCCGGGAGCGAGCCGGACGTGCCACGACTCCGGCACGTCGGTGCAGCGCACGACGACGGTGCCCGCCAAGGTCAGCGGTACGTCGGTCGTGTACTTCGCGGCGAGCAGGGTGCCGAGCGCCTCGTCGATGCCGTCGGCGGCGAAGTCGGCGTCACCGGTCACGAGCTGGCGCAGCGCGGCCTGCGCGTCCCACCGCCGCAGGTCCAGCTCGTGGGCGATCCGGCGGTGCCACACCCACGCCAGGTCGGGAGCGGCGGGCGAGAACGTCCAGGTAGGCCGGTTTCCGGGCACCAGGGGGAGCACTTCGGCGGCGTCGGCCAACTGGGCGTCCAGGTACTCGATCGGCGACGCGCCGACCGGCGGGGCTGGCGGCTTCAGCTGGACCGTGCTGCCGGTGCGGAGGTACTGCACCGAGGTCTCCAGGAACCGGGCGACGTGGACCGCCAGGTCGGCGAAGGTCCAGCCAGGGCAGCTGGGGACGTTCGCGGCCGGGTCCGCTTCCGCGACCGCCTCGCGGAACATGGCCGACTGGTCGAGGAAGACCTCGGTCCACCGCTGGGTGGTCCATCCTGCTGGCACGTGCTGCCTCCTGGTTCGATCGTTCTGGGTCATCGTGCCGGAACCGGTGGTGGTCCGGGTGCGTCGCAATGCAGGCGGTTGGTGTCACGAAGGGTGGGAAATCGTGTTCGGTGTGCAACCAGAGGCGCTGCGGAACGCCTCGAAGGGCTTCCACGACGGGGCGGACGCCACGGGCGACGGTGCCGAACTCATCTCCATGCTCAGGCTTGACGCGGGAGCGCTCGGCGAGGTTCCGGCCGCCGCCGAGTTCGCGGACGCGTTGGCCAAGTTCACCAGCCTGCAGTCGGACGACCTGCGACGCGGCGCGGCCTGGTACCGCGACGCCGGTGCTGGTCTGGTCGAGAACGCCGACACCTACGAGCGCAACGACGACGACTCCCGCGAGAGCTTCCGCAAGATCGGGGACGCGCGATGACGGATCCCGAGGTCCTCTACGGGCAGCTGGCAGCAGGTGACGCCGGGCGGATCGCCGCCGCGGGCGACCCGATCAGCGGTGCCATCAGCGCGGTCGGCCGGGCCAAGGAGTCGGTGTCCACCGGCGGATCGACCGCCAAGTCGGGGTGGACGGGCCAGGCGTCGGACAAGTTCGGTGTTCGGGCTGACCTGTCGGTGAAGTCAGCGGCCGTGGCTGCCGAACGCCTCGGCGTCGGTGTGGACGTCGTGCAGGCAGCCTCCCGCGCGTACTCGCAGATGCGCGGCAGCGCGGATCAGATCATCGCGGTGTGGCGGTCCCGTTCGCCGCTGCTCGACCCGCAGCAGACCGTGGAACTGGCCGAGCGGGTCAACTCCTCGTTGAACAACGTGAAGAGCGGCTACGAGCAGGTCCTGCGGTCGTACGCGTCGGCGTTGACCCAGGTGAAGCCCGGCTTCGAGGAGACCGCCAAGGCAGACCCCGGCTGGGTGAAGACCGTCGCCGCCATGCGCACCACCGCCACCGTTCCCGGCCCCGGCACCGACCCCAAGCAGGTCGCGGCGTGGTGGAAGTCGCTCACCAAGGACCAGCAGGACGAGCTGCTGCGCACCAAGTTCCAGGAACTCGGCCAGTTGCGCGGCCTCCCGTCCGAGGTGCTCGACACCGCCAACCGCGCGCGGATCAAGGACGACGCCCAGCGCTTCGGCGCCGAACGCGACCGGCTGGACACGGCGATGGCCGAGAGGGCGGCCGCGCTCGGCATCGACCCCTCCACGTCCGACGGGCAGACCAAGCTCCTCAACGACCCGCAGTACGCGTCGCTCATGGAGCAGCGCCAGGTGGCGGCGACCAAGGCGGACAACGCGCTCGCGGTCGACAAGAGCATCACCGAAGCCCAGTCGCTCGCCGAGAGCAAGGGCTGGTTCAACGAGCAGGGCAAGCCCGATGTGCGGATCCTGGCCTGGGACCCGTACGGGCCGCGTGGCGACGGCGCCACCGCCATCGCCTACGGCAACCCGGACACGGCCAAGAACCTCGCCGTCTGCGTCCCCGGCACCGGGTCGACGCTGGACGGCTTCTCCGTCGAGCAGGCCGCCAACCTGCGGAACCAGATGGGCGCTGACGGGAACGCCACCATCCAGTGGCTCGGCTACGACGCGCCCGGCTGGTCGCCTGGCGAGGTGGGCAGCCCGGAACTGGCGAAGGAGGGCGGCCAGAACCTGGTCGCCGACGTGAACGGCTACCGGGCCGCCGCGACGGGTGACCAGCACCTGACGGTGATCGGGCACTCGTACGGCAGCACGACGGTCGGCTACGCGGGGCTGAACGGGCTGGCGGCGGACGACATCGCGTTCGTCGGCTCCCCTGGGGTCGGCGCGTCCAACGTGGACCAACTCTCGGTCGGCGCCGGCCACGTGTACGCCGGGGCCACGGAGCATGACCCCGTGGTGCAGGGGACGAGCTCCGACTGGTTCACCGCCGACGGCAAGTCGACCGGGCCGTACGACAAGGCGTTCGGGGCGACGGTGTTCGGGACGCCGGAGTCGACCAGCCTCCTCGGGGCGCACTCGCAGTACTACGCGAACGGCAGCGAGTCGGTGTCGAACCTGGCGAAGATCGCCACGGGGGACGGCGGGTCGGTGACGTCGCAGAAGTGGTACGACAGCCCGGTCGGGCCGTCGCTGCCCGGTTCCGGGCTGCCGGGTGTCGGGCCGGTGGTCGACCTGGTCAGCGATGTCGGCGCGGGTGGTGCCGACATGGTCGGCGATGTCGTCACGGGTGGCGGGCGGGTGGTCGGGGACCTGTTCTCCGGCAACTGGTCGAATGCGGGTACCGGGGCGGTGAACACCGGGGCGGAGCTGCTGAACGACGCCGGGGACATCGTGGTGGGCACGGTCGGCAACGTGGGGGAGTTCGGGCGGGACGTGTACGACGGGGCCGCTGGTGCGGTGAAGAAGATCGGGTCGTGGTTCTAGTCGCGGGGTTTCAGCCTGGCGTTGGGGAGTTGCGGGGCGGGGAGGACTGACGGCCACTCGGTGGGGAAGGTGCCGTACGGGCCTTCCCCCACGGGGATCTGGGCCTGCCACTCGGTGCGGAAGCGGTCGATCTCGTCGTGGGTGCGGCCGATGAAGTTCCACCACATGACGATGCGCTCGTCGAGCGGCTCGCCGCCGAGCAGCAGGAGGCGGGCCGGGCGGTCGCCGACCGTGATCGTGAGGGTTCGGGCGCCGGGGGGCAGGTAGAGGAGTTGGGCGTCGGTGACCGCCGCGCCTTCGACCTCGACGTCTCCCGAGTCGACCAGGACGCCGTGTTCGAACGCCGGGTCGACGTCGAGGTCCACGCGAGAACCGGCGGGGACGTCCAGTTGGGCGCCCAGCAGCGGGGTGCTGGTCTCCACCGGCGACTTCGAGCCCATGAGCGAGCCGAGGAACACCGTCGCGGTGGCGTCGCCGACGGTCGTCGCGGACGGGACGTGGTGTTCGAAGCGGGGTTCGGTGAAGCGGTCGCGGTCCGGGAGCGCCACCCAGAGCTGGACGCCGTGCAGCACGTCGCTGTCCGGCGTGGCGAACTCGGAGTGGGCGATGCCCCGGCCCGCGGTCATGAGGTTCATCTCGCCCGCGCGGACCAGCGACCTGGTGCCGACGGTGTCGCGGTGCTCGATGGTGCCCGAGAACAGCCAGGACACGGTCTGCAGGCCGGTGTGGGGGTGGCCGGGGACGGCCATGCTCGGGGTCTCCGGGCCGTAGTGGTCGACGAAGCACCAGGCGCCGATCAGCGACCGGCTGCGCTGCGGCAGCGTGCGGCGGACGGGCTGGGCCCTCGGACCGCCGAGCGGGACCAGACGCGGCTCGAGGAGCTGCGGTGCGGAGCGCGCCGATTCGCACGGGACGACCTCAGGGCTCGCTTCCGCGTTGCTCATGACCGAATGGTACGAGTGCTAGAAGCGCAGCACGGGCAGCAGCGCGGACAGGTCGGCGCGGCTGCCGGACGCGTCGATCCGGGCGTCGGCCAGTCCGTCGGCCCAGGACAGCCTGCCGGTCGCCAGTTCGAGCCAGGTGCGGGGATCGGTCTCGACCACGTTCGGTGGCGTGCCGCGGGTGTGCCTCGGGCCCGCGACGCACTGGACCGCGGCGAACGGCGGCACGCGCACCTCGACGCTGCGGCCGGGCGCGTCCTGTTCGAGCGTGCGGAGGCTGAGCCGCACCGCGGCGGCGAGCACGGGCCGTTCCGGCTGGTCGGCCTCCCCGGCCAGCCAGGGCAGCACGGCCGCCACCGCGGCGCGCAACTCGTGTGGGTCAACGGTTTTCGACGGCACCCGTCCAGGCTAGTCCCTGCTGGAAAGCCGTTTATCCGTCCACAATGGACACAAGTGGGACACCGGAGACGGGTTTCGGGCCCGTGGCACTCCTGCGGCACGGGCCCGAAACTTCAGCCCTTCGCGCTGCGCACGGCTTCCGCGAGCAGTTCGTCCAGCTGGTACGTCAGCCTACGCAGGTCCGTGGGGGTGAACGTGCTCCAGGGCTCGGTACCCCCCGAAGCACGGCGCTGCTGGAGGTAGCGGCCGTCCTCGGTGTCGAAGAACGCGACCACCCGTTCCGGGCGGCAGCGCTTGCCGTACCGATCGCGGGCCGCCGCACCGAAGTTGCCCGTGTGGACCAGGTTGGTGAACATCTTGACCAGCGTCTTCGCGTCCTCGTCCCGCACGCCGTGCGCCCGCAGCGACTGCTCCAGGCTCTTGGGCGTGCCGTCGGACTTCCGCACCGCCGCCTCCAGGTCGGCGCTCGGCATGGTCACCGAGTGCCCGGTCCCGGCCGGGTGCTGCGGCAGCGCGCCGATCACCGCGGTCGGCAGACCGGACCCCGCCGCGCGCCGCAGCGTGATCCGGTCGCCCGACAGCGTGGCCACCGCGCCGACGTCGCCGTTCGCGACGGCGAGCACGCGGATGCTCTTGCCGATCCACACCCTGGCGTCCACCTCGCGCTCGGGGCGGACGAACATCCTGATCAGGTGGTCGAACTCCGGGTGCAGCCCGATCGGCCGCCCCAGCCCGCGCGACTCCAGCGCGTACCAGACCCGTTGTTCCAGGTCACGGCGTTCGCGCTCGGACTTGCCCGGCGATGGCACTTTGATCACCAGGGGCATCGGCCCCAGGCGGAGGTGCTCCCACACCACGTCGAACTCCTCGGTGGAGAGGACTACGGGCTCCCTCTCCACCGGCCCCCCGAAGTACGTCACTGCTCCGGCATCTCCCCGATCACGGGTGGCGCGACCATCCGGTCGTCGCCGAACACGTCGTCCGTCTCGACCAGGTAGTCGGCGATCTTGTGCTCGGTGTCGTCCTCGCCGTCGCCCCCACGACCGCCTGCGCCACCCGCACCGCCCGCACCCTGACCGGGACGGCCGCCAGGACCGTTCGCGCCACCAGGGCCGAGGCCGCCGCCCGGACCGAAGCCGCCGGGACCACCGGGACGGCCGAACTGGCCGCCGGGACCGCCCTGACCCGGACCGCCGGGCAGGCCGCTGAAGCCGCCACGACCGCCAGGACCGTTAGCGCCACTGGTTCCGCCGGGACCACCCGGCGCACCAGGACCGCCGGGCCGGAAGCCACCCGGCGCACCGGGACGACCGCCTGGACCAGCCTGACCGGGCCTGAGGCCACCAGGAGGGATCGGACCACCCTTGACCGGCGGCCGGATCGGACCGCCACCGGGCGGGAACCCGCCAGGGGGCGGGAAGCCACCGGGCGGAGGAGGCGGCGGCTTGGGCGGCTGGAACGGCGGGTTCACCGGCGGCTGGACCGGCGGAGGCGTCCACGACGGGTTCGTCGTGCCACCACCGGTGACGACCGGCGGCGGGGCGACCGGGGCAGGCGTCGACGGCGGGGTCCACGACGAGGTGGACGTGGTGCCGTCACCGCCCTTGGGCGTGTAGGTCGACGAATCCGTGCTCGAGTAGTTCGCGCTCGTGCTGTTGTACGAGCCCGCGCCGCTCGGCGGCGGCGTGTCGATCACGACCTGCGGCGGCGCGACGAACTGGCCCAGCGTGCCGCTGTTCCACTCGCTGCTCGACTGGTAGTTGTTCATGACCGTGATGGCCTTCTGCTCAGCGTTGTCCTGAGCGGCTTCCTGGGCCTCGTGGTCGTTCTGCTGGTTGATCACGTGCATCATGCCGACGGGACCCGTCAGCGCACCGAGCAGCTTGTCACCGGTCGACGGCGCCTCGGTGGTCACCTGCAGCGGCTCCGGCATCTCTTTGCGGGCGTCGGCGATGTAGTCGCCCTGGAGCTGGGCGGAGACCTTCATCGTGTCCGCGCCCTGGCCCGCGTCGGTCGCCCACGCGGCGAGGGGGGACAGCGCCGCGGTGGCCGCGTCGGCCGACGCGCCTTCCCAGCTCGCGCCGACCTTGGTCAGGCCCTCGCTGATCGAGGTGTCGATCTGCGCCAGGGTCTCCGACAGGGCCTTCCAGCTGTCCTCGAGCGGGATCGAGGCGGCCACCCCAGGGCCGCCGTTGATCATCTTGTGCAGTTCTTCGTGGGAGTAACCGCGCCAGCGGTGATCACCCATGGTCCTTCGCCCCCTCAGGTGCGGTCGCGCGAATTCGAGTCGAGTGGATCACGCCGGGTTGATGCGCCCCCAAGACGCGACGTTGTCCCCCTCGATCCTGCGGTAAGTGGCCTCGATCTGAGTGAGCTGCGTCACAACGCCATTGAGCTGCTCGCGATACGCCGTGATCGCGGCGGTAGCGGCCGACTCGCCCGCCTCGAAGGTCTCGTAGTTGAACTTCTCGGCGGTCTCACTGCTGACCGGGTCGAGCGCCCAGTTCTTGGCCCGGAGCGTTGCCCGGGTCGCCTGGAGCTGACCGTCCAACACGGTGAGCGCGTCCTGGAAAACCTTCCGAGCTGCGGGAATGGCAGACGGCTCGATCTTGAGCCCCTGCTTCGAACCGCTGTAGTCGGGGACTGAGGGCTGCGACGAGCCCCCACCACCATCCGCGATGAACACGGCAACCCTCCTCAGTCCCGCACTTACCCCAGTGAGTGCAATTGAGACGACTTTAGCTCTGATGCATGACGCGCCGCGACGGTTCCGCTGGTAATCACGCAGTTCTACTCAGGACACTCGTCACTTCGCGCTGATCGTCTGGATGATTGCGTCGGCAATCTTCGTGGCGCGGGAGCAGAGTTCGTCCATCGGAACCTTGCTGGAGTCAACCTGCAGTTCGATGAACTGGCCGTCCGCGACGTCCAGCCCGATGAAGCAACTGGGGCGCAACGCGGTGAACCTGTTGACAGCCGCCGGGAACCCCCCGACCTGGATCGCGGTGGCCTCGCCCGCCTCGACCGCCCGCGCGTAGGAGTCGAAGCCCTGGTTCGCGACGACTGTGACACCGAGACCGTAGGAGAAGTCGCTGGAGCTGAAGCTGCACAGCGTCGCATCCCCGTACGCCCTGGCCGGCACGGTCGTGGGCTCCCTGGCGAAGTCGAACTGCTGCCGCTGGGCAGAGGACAGCACCGAACAGGAGTCGACACCCTTGAGGTCGATCTTCTTCGGCCGCGTCACAGGGGCCTTCGCGCTGCTCGACGGCTGCCCCGTCGCCGAGGCGGCAGCGGACGGCGTGGTGGCCCCCGCTGACGCCCTACCTGCCGTTTTGGCCGAGCACCCGGCGAGGAAGGCCACGGCGACGAGCGCCGCGGCGAGGTGTCGGTAACTCCGCATGGGGGCAAGGTAGCGGATCGAGGATCACGGAGAGTGTCGATCCGGAATCCGCGGCCACCGCACTAGGCCAGGTCCACGACCACCTTCACGTCGTCGGGTTGCCGTTCCAGCGCGTCCACGAAGCGGTCGAGCGGCACCCGACGGGTGATCAGGCCACTGAGCCACGTGCGATCGGCATCGGCCAGCGCGGCGGCCGCGGTATGCCAGTCGGTGAGGCCCGCGTTGACCGATCCGACGACGGAACGGTTGTGCATCACCACTTCGTCGAGCACCAGGCGTTCGGCGGGGAACGTGCCGTGGTCGCCGGACAGACCGGTCAGCACGGTCACGGCGGCCCGGCGAACGGCCTCCCAGACCAGTTCGGCCACACCGGTGCACTCGATGGCGACGTCCACCTCGGGCACGGTGTCCACCGTGGAGTGGTAGGTCGCGCCGAGCCCCCGCACCAGGTCGGGCTTGCGACCGGACGTGGCGCGGTCGACCACGTGCACGACGAGCCCGCGCTGCACGGCCAGCAGTGCCGCGAGCAGGCCGATCGGACCCGCGCCGGTGACCAGCACGGTTCGCGGCACCAGGTGGGCGCGGCGGCAGTTGAGCAGCGCCTGGTCCCAGGCCTTCGCCACGATGGACGTCGGCTCGGTCAGCACACCGAGGTCGCCGAGCGTCGGATCGAGCTTGATCGCGAACTTGGGCGGCACGCTCCACTTCCGCATCCCGTACCCGTCGAGCTCCTTGATACCGCGCTCGGTGTACTCACCGTTCTGGCAGAAGTCCCACGCGTCCACGGCACACGCCGAGCACGGCACGGTGTCCGGCCGCCGCACGACACCAGCGACCAGGTCGCCCGGCACCAGCTCACCACCCGGCGGCGCGGCGACGACCCGGCCCAGCGACTCGTGGAACAGCACCAACCCGGTCTGACCGGGCGGTGGCGTGCCGAAGCCGTCGCGCACGATTTCCACGTCAGTACCGCACATGCCAACCAGCAGACCCTCGACCTGGACCTCCCCGTCAACGGGCACGGGCTCGTCCAGTTCCACGACCTCGGCCAACTCCGGCTTGCCCGGCACCACGAACGCGGCCCTCACCGGTCACCCCCGTCACGACGGTCGCGCTCTTCACGGGTGTGCCCCTGGCCGTAGAGAACCGCGGCACTGTTGACCAGCGCAAGGTGGCTGAACGCCTGCGGGAAGTTCCCGGACATCCGCCCCGTCCGGGCGTCGTACTCCTCGGCCAGCAGCCCGACGTCGTTCACCAGACCCACCAGCCTGCCGAACATCGCCTCCGCCTCCTCCCGCTGCCCGGACAGGGCCAGCGCGTCCACGAACCAGAACGAACAGGCCAGGAACGAGCCCTCCTCACCACTGAGACCGTCGACTTCGGACTCACCGGGATCGGTGTCGTACCGATCCACCAGATCACCGTGCTTCAACGTCCGGCGAATCGCCTCAACCGTGCCCAGCACACGCGGATCGTCACCGGGCAGGAACCCGACGGCCGGGATGAGCAACGTGGCCGCGTCCAGTTCGGTACCGCCGTAGAACTGCGTGAACGCACCAAGATCAGCGTTCCACCCCTTCGCCAGCACCTCCTCGTGCACGGCGTCGCGCAACACCCGCCACTCCTCCACCGGCCCCGGCAGGTCGTGCTGCTCCACCGCGCGAACAGCACGGTCGAACGCCACCCACACCATCACCCGCGAGTGGGTGAAGTACCGATCAGGACCCCGAACCTCCCACAACCCCTTGTCAGGGCTCTGCCAGACCTTCGTCAGGTGCTTGATCATGCCGCGCTGCATCGCCCACGACTCGGCAGACTCCGCAATACCCCGCTCCCGCGCCAGGTGCAACGCGTCCATGACCTCGCCATACACGTCCAACTGGAGTTGCCGGTACGCCGCATTGCCAATCCGCACCGGCTTGGCCCCCCGATAACCGGGCAGCCAGTCCGCCTCCCACTCGACCAGGTGCCGCTCACCGGACAGCCCGTACATGATCTGCAGATCGGCCGGATCACCGGCAACCGCCCGCAACAACCACCGCCGCCACGCCTCAGCCTCACCGGACAGGCCGAAGTTGTCCAACGCCAACAAGGTCAACGTCGCATCACGCAACCAGCAGTACCGGTAGTCCCAGTTGCGCTCACCACCAAACGTCTCGGGCAACGACGTCGTAGGCGCAGCCACAATCCCACCACTGGGCGCGTACGTGAGGCCCTTCAACGTGATCAGCGACCGCCGCACCACATCACCATGCGGCCCGTGATACCCAAGATCCCCAGCCCAGTCCTGCCAGAACGCCGAGGACCGGACCACCTCGGCAACGGGGTCGACCTTGACCGGCGGGTGCTCAGCGGAGAACGAGAACTCCATCACCCACGACAACGTGTCACCCTCGTCGATGGTGAAAACCGCTTCGTGGGCCCGTTTCCCGTGCACCCGGTAAGGCAGCCGATCACCGTACAACGCAACAGCCGACGGCCCAGCAACCGCGAAGATGCACTCGTCCCCACCGTTGGACGACCGCCGAACCCACGGCACAGAATCCCCGTAAGCGAACCGCACCACCCACTGGAACTGGATCTCAACCGAGCCGGTCACACCTTCCAGAACCCGCACCAACCGAGTGTCAGCATCGTCAGCGGTGGCCTCCGGCGGCATGGTGTCGATCAACCGCACAGTGCCCTCAGCCGTGTCGAACTCGGTCTCCAAAACCAGCGTGTTGTCCCGATAACGACGACGAACAGCGGTGATCTCAGCCGTAGGCGCGATCCGCCAGTGCCCATCATCCTCAGTGCCAAGCAGACGCGAAAAACAGGACGGCGAGTCGAACCGAGGCATGCAGAGCCAATCGACCGAACCATCCCGCCCAACCAACGCCGCCGTACGCAGATCCGACAACAACGCGTAGTCCTCGATACGACCAGGTCCGGTGTCATGTGCCACCTGCGGAGGCTAACCCCACAACCACACCCAGGCCCGGACAGCGACCACGAAACGCCAACAACAGGACCACGAGGACCAAACCCGGACCTACAGCCCACAACGACACAGGAACCCAGCCCGACACGGACCGTGGCCGACCGCCACCGCCCTGCACAAGATCGACGAAGTAGGTTCGACCTTGCCGGAAGGGGGACCTGTGACCGACCCGACCGCCGAGAGCCTGCGGCTGATCGCCGTGCTCGGCAACCTGAGCTACGACGGCTTCAGCCTGGCCTGCACAGCCGACATCGACGCGGCCGAGGCAGCGCGGCGCCTGGAAGCCGACGTCGTCGCGGACGACGAGATCCGGACCTACGGGGAAGGCCCGCCGGCGAGCGAAAGCATCCGAACCATGGGCGCCACCACCGTTCCGGGAGGCTGCGTGCTCTTCCAACCCTGGGCTTATGGCGCGGCCATGCCGGGCGTGCTGAGCACCCTCTCGGTGAACACCACCAGCTACGGCCTGTACGCCAACCCCAAGAGCGGCAACCAGGGCACTGTCATCGTCGACGGCGTGGTCGTCGGCTGGGACCTCCATCCCGGAGGCGGCGAGGACGACGAGGAGTCGCCCCTGCTCGACCGGCTCTACGAGTTCCACGCCGTAGCCCACTGCTTCGCCTACGTGGATCTCGCCCCCAAGGACGACCGCTCCATCACCGGCCCACCCGACATGTGGCTCCGACTGCCGGACTACGACTACTGGACGGTCTGACCAGCGAACTCCAGCACCGCGTCCAGCAGCAACCCCGGCGTCTCCACCTGCGGCACGTGCCCGGTCTCCGGCAACAGCCGAAACGTCGCCCCAGGAATCGCAGCGGCGAACGCCCGCCCATAAGCCGGCGTCACCACCTCGTCCGACTCCCCCCACAACACCGCAGTCGGCACCGCAACACCAGCCAGCCGACCACGCAGAGTCGAATCCACCATCCCCGCCGCCCCATAGACCTCCAACGCCGCACGGTTGGAAGCCATCACCACCCGCACACCCTCCGGCAACGCACCCGGATCAAGGGCGAACTTCGCCGGGTCGTGAAAACTCAACTTCGCCAACTCCCCAGGCGTCAACGGGAAGATGTCCACCACCGGCTCGCCCTCAACCTCAAGCCCAACGGCGTTCACCAGCACCAACCCGCTGATCCGCGCACTACCCGACGCGGCCATCTCAGCACCGATCCACCCACCCATGGAGTTGCCCACCACGATCACGTCACGCAGGTCCAACTCCTCCAACAGCCCCAGGTACAAACCAGCCAACGCCCGCATACCGGCAAGCGACTCCGGCAACTCAGTGCCGTTGTAGCCAGGGTGAACCGGAACGATCACCCGCCCATGCTCAGCCAGCAGGGCGCCAAAGCCCGCCACCGTCTGCGGCCCACCACCACCGTGCAGCAGCAGGAACGGACGCCCTTCACCAAGATCTTCGTACCGACTCATGTCAACAACCTTATACCAACATGATTACCTAAACAAGTGGACTACAGTGACCCGGTGAGCAGAAGACTTCAGGAC
>JBDSAJ010000009.1:0-4623 GCA_039922235.1 Umezawaea sp. | reverse complement strand
GGACAGGCGTCCGCCCGGGTCGGCTGCCTGCGTCGGCTCCGCCACGGTGCACCTCATCTCCGGGATTGCCTCCGGACGGTAGCAGATACATCCGCGTATCGAATGCATTGATGTATCGGATGCGCGGCCTGGTTCGACACCCCAGAGTGGTGGCATGAGAGTGGTCGTCCTGTCCGACACGCACGCGCCCCGCCGCTGGAAGTCCTGCCCGCCCGCAGGTTCCTGTCGGCCTGTGGCTCGTCGAGGACGGGGACCTGGTGGAGGCGCGCATCGTGCCGGTGACCTGAACCGCCGTCCCACGGCTGGGGGTGCGGGCTCCGGTCCGCGTCCACGGATAGAGTCACGATCATGTTGACGGTCGGGATCGTCGGTGGTCAGGACGCCGCAGCCGCGGCGTCCCGCTTGCGGGCGCTGGGCGCGGCGGCGGTGCTGGGGCCGGGTTCGGCGGTCGCTTTCCGGATCGCCACCGCAGACACGTCGGGGGACACGCGGTTCGTGGACGCCGTGCTCACCGCCGACGAACCGGTGCACGTCCAGGTGGAACGGCTGTGGTCCACGCGGCTGCGACCGTGGGCCGAGGCGTTGGCCGGGACGCCCGCGCCGCGCCGTCCGGCGAAGATCCAGGCACACGACGCCCGGTGGGAATGGGCAGGGCGACGCGGGCTGGACCGCGTCCGGTCGACGCTCGCGCCCTTCGACCCGGCGGGGATGTTCCGCTACGACCACATCGGCTCGACGGCCGTGCGCGGGCTGGGGGCCAAGCCGTTCATCGACCTCCAGGTCCGGGTGCGGCGCCTGCCCGATCCCGCCGAGGTCGACCGGGCCATGTCCGCGATCGGCTTCCTCCCCGCGACGGGCAGTCGCCCGGACTCCCCAGGGGTCTTCCGTGACCTCCCGCGTGGCACCGAGGTGGTGTCCGACGAGGTGTGGGACAAGCGCCTGTTCATGTCCCCCGACCCGGTGTCGCCGACGATCGTGCACGTCCGCAGGCTGGACTCGCCGTGGGGCAGGCACACGGTGTGGTTCCGCGACTGGCTGAAGGCCCACCCCGAGGAGCGCGACCGGTACGAGCAGGTCAAGACGCAGTTGGCGGCGGAGCACGCGGGCGATGCCGACTACGACGACTACACCCGTGCGAAGTCCGCGTTCTTCGACGAGGTCCACGGCGCGTTCGAGGAGTGGGCTCGACGGGCTTGACCTCTCGCCGCGGGAGGCGTTGGTTGGGTGATGGTCTTGATAACTTCAGTGTTGACCGAAACAGCCATAGATCAACACCGCAGAAGCCACGCCAAAACGCTTCGACCTGCCGCAGGGGTCGCCGCTAGGTTCATCCCGTGCGGATCACGGTCCTCGGCGGGTGCGGCGCGTGGCCTGCGGCGGGCACCGCGTGCAGCGGTTACCTGGTCGAGCACGAGGGCTTCCGCCTGGTGCTCGACCCCGGCTACGCGACGCTTCCCCGCCTCCTCGAAACCACCGCCGCGGAACAGGTCGACGCGGTACTGGTCAGCCACGGCCATCCGGACCACTGCGCCGACCTGAACCCGCTGCTGAGAGCGCGGGCACTGGGCTTGGCCCCGCCGCCCGCGCTTTCGGTGCACGCGCCGCGCGGAGCCGTGGACGCCGTCCTCGCGCTGGACAACCCGCGCATGGTTGACGGCGCGTACGCGCTGCACGAGTTCACCGCAGGCCGCCGGTTCGAGATCGGTCCGTTCCAGGTGGACACCTGGGCGCTGCCGCACTTCGTGCCCAACGCGGGCATGAGGCTGACGGCGGGCGGCCACGTGCTGGCCTACACCGGCGACACCGGGCCGAGCCCCGACATCGTCACGATGGCCCGCGACGCCGACCTCCTGCTCGCGGAGGCGACCTTCGCCGAGCACGTGCTGCCCGCGGACAACGCCCCGTACCTGTCCACCGCGGCCCAGGCGGGGGAGTACGCCGTCCAGGCGGACGTCGGTGAACTCGTCCTCACCCACCTGTGGCCGGGTTCGGACTCGGCGATCGCGCGGGCGGCCGCCCGCCGCGCCTACGCCGGGCGCCTCGACGTCGCCACGCCGGGTCTGGTCATCGACCTGGGCTGAGCCGATCAGCCCGCGGCACCGAACCACGTGGGCAAGCTGGCGACCAGTTCCTGCTGGTCGTCACCGACCCACGCCACGTGGCCGTCGGGTCGCAGCAGAACGGCGGGCGCGTCGAGTTCCTCGCTGACGTCCACGACGTGGTCGACCCGGTCCGCCCAGCCCTGCACCGAGAGCGCGCCGGTCTGGTCGAGCAGCAGGCCGCGACCGCCGTGCATCAGTTCGTAGAGCCGTCCCTGCTTGAGCGGCACGTCCTTCAGCCGCCTACCGAGCAGTTCATGCCCTTCGCCGAAGTCGTAGCGGATGCCGATCGCGGTGATCTTCTCGATCAGGTACCGGTTCACGTCGTCGAAGTCCATCAGTTCCGCCAGCAGCTTGCGCACCGCCTGGGGACCCGGTTCGGGGGAGATGAGCTGGACCTGTGCTCGGGTGTTGTCCAGCACGTCGGAGGCCACCGGCCGCCGTTCGGCCTGGTAGCTGTCCAGCAGGCCGTCCGGCGCCCAGCCGTTGATCTCGGCGGCCAGTTTCCAGCCGAGGTTGAAGGCGTCCTGGACGCCGAGGTTGAGCCCTTGGCCGCCCATCGGTGGGTGGATGTGCGCCGCGTCCCCGGCGAGCAGCACCCGGTCGATCCGGTAGTGGTCGGCCAGCCGGGTGGCGTCGCCGAAGCGCGAGAGCCAGCGCGGTGAGTGCAGGCCGAAGTCGGTGCCCGCGACTTCCCGCACCTGCTGCTTCAGCTCGTCGAGGGTCGGCGGGACCGTGGGGTCCTCTGCCACCCCGGCGGCGGGTGCGCCGAAGCGGTAGACCTCGTCGCCGAGTGGGATGGCGCCGAAGCCCTTGCGGGTTTGGTAGACCTCCATCACCTTGGCCATCAGCGTCTTCTGGGGCACGGTGGCCTTCACCTCGCCGAGGACCCACTCGTTCTGGGTGGGTTCGCCGGGGAAGCCGATGTCGAGGAGTTTGCGCACGGTGCTGCGGCCGCCGTCGCAGCCGACGAGGTAGCGCGAGCGCACCGTCGTGCCGTCGGCCAGTTCGGCGGTCACCCCGTGGTCGTCCTGGGTCAGCCCGACCAGTTCGCGGCCGCGTCGGATCTCGGTGCCGAGTTCGGTGGCGCGTTCGGCGAGCAGGCGGTCGGTGGTGGTCTGCGGGATGCCGAGGACGAAGGGGTAGGTGGTGTCGAGTCGTTCCGGCGCGGGTTTGGAGATGCCAGCGAAACCGCCGACGGGGTGTTGCTTGGCGAGTGGGAGGAACCGCTGCAGCAGGCCGCGCTGGTCCATCACTTCGATGCTGCGGGTGTGCAGGCCGAGTGCGCGCACCACTTTGGTGGGTTCGGCTTCTTTCTCCAGGACGACCACGTGCACGCCGTGCAGTCGCAGTTCGGCGGCCAGCATCAGGCCGGTCGGTCCGCTGCCGACCACGATCACGTCAATCACGGAAGAGTCCCCGTTTCCCAAAAGGCTGCACTGGTTCCGGCTTCGGGCGGAGATTCTGCGGGATGACCGAGGTCTTGCCGCAAGCCCCCCGGTGCGCTATAAGTTGAAAGTGGCAGGGAGTCGGTTGTCTCCTTGCCTTTTGTTTTGCCGTCCGCTGTGGACTCCTCGAAACGGCCTCGGCCGTCGCGGACGATCAGTAGGGTCTCGGCAGTCCGCTGGAGACCTCACTGGGGAGTGCCGTGGCTGGGAAGCTCAGACCGTCGTTGGGCGTGGCCGCCGTCGCGCTGGGCTTGGTTGCCTGTTCGGTGCAGGCGCGGCCCGCCGAGGTGGGGGAGGTGTCGGTGCCGGTGTCGGCTGCCGCGCGGACGTTCCCCGATGGCGCGGCCGCTGACTACCAGCTCGGTGGTGCTTACCCGCCTCCCGTGGGGGTGGCGCTGGTGGTGCGCGACAGCACCGAGGCGCCGGCAGAGGGGCTCTTCAACGTCTGCTACGTCAACGGTTTCCAGACCCAGCCCGCCGAGCGCGAGGTGTGGCTGAGCGAGCGGCGCGACCTCGTCCTGTCCGGCAAGGACGGTCAGCCGGTCATCGATCCGAACTGGCCGGACGAGATGGTCCTCGACACGTCCACGGTCGAGAAGCGGGCTCGGTTGGCCGTGATCGTCGGTGCGACCATCCAGGCGTGTGACGCGGCGGGGTTCGACGCCGTGGAGGTCGACAACCTGGACTCCGACACGCGGTCGCGCGGTGCGCTGACCGTGGAGAACAACCTGGCGTTCGCGGCGCTGCTGGTGGGGAAGGCGCACGACCGGGGGCTGTTGATCGGGCAGAAGAACGCGGCCGGGCTGGGGCAGCGCGGCAAGGAGGAGGTCGGGTTCGACTTCGCGGTCGCCGAGGAGTGCCTGGCGTTCGACGAGTGCGGTGCGTACACGGCCGTCTACGGGCAGCGGGTGCTGGACGTGGAGTACACCGACAACCTGCCGTCGGGTGGGGTGTGCGGCAAGGCGGACCGGCCTCGGGCGACCATCGTCCGCGACCGGTCCCTGGTTCGCCCTGGTGCTCCGGGCTACTCCTACCAGCGCTGTTGACCGCCGGTCGGGCAGGCGGGAGGCCTGCCC
>JBDSAJ010000008.1:0-3234 GCA_039922235.1 Umezawaea sp. | reverse complement strand
TGCTGCGCAATCATCGTCTGGCCCGGCATATCGCCGGGGTCGGCATGGGCGAACTGCGCCGTCAGGTCGGCTACAAATCCGGCTGGGCCGGTGGCACCGTGCACGTCGCGGACCGCTGGTACCCGTCGTCCAAGACCTGCTCGGACTGTGGCACGGTGAAAACCAAGCTGGGCCTGTCCGACCGGGTGTTCCGCTGCGACGAGTGCCCGCTGGTGCTCGATCGTGATCTCAACGCCGCCCGCAACCTCGCCGCACTCGTGGACGAGAGCATCGGCGGCAGGTCCTCCCCGAGTTGCGGGGCGACCCGAAACGAGCCCGCTGGAAACCCACGTCAGACCCGCACGGTGCGGGCAGCGGGTACCGCCACGGGAAGACCCGGACCCCGTCCGGGCCAACGGCGTCACCGCAAGGTGACGACTGCCTGAGCAGAGCGGACTCACACACGCTCACACTTCAGGTAACGGTGAAGACTGTGCCGCGACGAACGAGAGGAGCTCACGTGGCGATCGTTTCCCGCGGTTTCCGCGGCCGGGCGCGCGACGAGGACGTGTCGCTGCCGCCGGGCCAGTACCTCACCGAGGACTTCCCGGTGCTGTCCGCGGGCCCCACCCCGCGGGTCCCCACCGACCGGTGGGAGTTCACCGTGACCACCGAGGTCGGCGTGAAGCACACGTGGAAGTGGCAGGACCTCCTGGAACTGCCCCACGAGAAGCCGAGGGTGGACCTGCACTGCGTCACCAAGTGGTCCAAGCTCGGCACCGCGTGGCAGGGCGTCTCGCTGGACGTGCTGCTCGAGGACGTGGAGACCGCGGCGGACTACGCGCTCGTGCACGCCTACGGCGGGTACACCACGAACCTGCCGCTGGAGGACCTGCTCGACGGGCAGGCGTGGATCGTGCACCGCTACGACGGCGAGGACCTGACTCCGGAGCACGGCGGGCCCGCCCGGCTGCTCGTGCCGCACCTGTACCTGTGGAAGTCGGCGAAGTGGGTGCGCGGCATCAACCTCCTGCTGGAGGACGAGCCCGGCTTCTGGGAGACCGCCGGCTACCACGACTACGGCGACCCGTGGCGCGAGCAGCGCTACCAGGGCGACTAGCCGTGGTGCGCAGGCTGAACTGGCACGTCGGCAAGGTGGTCGACGTGCGCGACGAGACCCCCGCCGCCCGCACGCTCGTGCTGGAGGTGCCGCTGTGGCCGGGCCACCTGGCGGGCCAGCACGTCGACGTGCGGCTGACCGCCGAGGACGGGTACAGCACGCAGCGCAGCTACTCGATCGCCGCACCCGCGGACGGTTCGCGCATCGAGCTGACCGTGCAGCGGGTGGACGACGGCGAGGTGTCGCCCTACCTCACGCAGGTCGTGGAGGTGGGTGACGAGATCGAGCTCCGCGGCCCCGTCGGCGGCTGGTTCGTGTGGCGGCCGGAGAGCACCGCACCGGTCCTCCTGGTCGCAGGCGGCTCCGGCATCGTGCCGCTGATGGCGATGGTCCGCGCCCGCCGCACACCCGTGCCGTTCCGACTGCTGTACTCCGTGCGCGGCCCGGACGACCGGTACTACGTGGACGAACTGCGCCGCCCGACACCCGGCCTGGACGTCACCTACCTCTACACCCGCTCGGCGCCGGACGACTGGCCCCGCCCGCCGGGCCGACTCGGCGTGGCCGACCTCACCACCGCCGGCTGGCCCCCCGACTTCACGCCGGACTGCTTCCTCTGCGGCCCAACCGGTTTCGTGGAAACCGCGGCGGACATCCTGCAGGCGCTCGGCCACGACCCGCGCCGCATCAAGACCGAGCGCTTCGGTCCCAGTGGAGGCTGACTTGACCACCTACCAGGACGGCAACGCGCTGGCGGGCCCGCTGCGCGAACTGTTCACCGTCGACGTCACCACAGCCGTGGCCCAGTGCGCGGGCTGCGGCCTCACCGGCGCCGTCGCGACCTTGCACGTCTACGGCCAGGCCCCCGGACTGGTCGCCAGGTGCCCCGGCTGCGAGGACGTCGTGCTCCGCCTGGTCCGCGGCCCGGACGCAGCGTGGCTCGACCTGCGCGGCACCGTGAGCCTGCGCATCCCGCTGCCGGAGTGAACTGGCTCACCTTCCCGCACGGCATCGGGTGGTCGCTCACTTCAGGTCGAGGCGAAGCCCGACACGACGTCCTCCCTCGATATCGCGAACCTCAAGCACGGTCTCGCAGTGACCGGAACTGTTGACACGGCTGGTCAGCGTGTAACCGTCGCCGTTCGCCCGGTCGAGGCCGACAGCTTCGTGGAAGACCTCGCAGTTACTGGGCAGGACGATCGTCTGCCGGATGAGACCGAGCGCGGTCGGGAAGGAGACGATGAAGTCTTCCGCGCATTCTCCTCTGACGAGCGGGCGGCAGCGGGATGGCCAATGGAGAACGGCCGTAATTCCGATGACCTCTCCTTGCTTGACCGCCTCCCGAAAGTGCGCGATCACCTCGACCCTGTTGCGGCTGAACCACGACCAGGTAACGTCCGGCCGAGTACCACCCTCTTGACCAACTACCGGGCCGCGCACATCGATCTTCACCTTCCGCCGAAGCCGCTCCGGCCACCCGTCCCAGTTCGGTCCATCCCAGAAACTGAAGAAGTCCAGCCATTCGCACTCGACCACCGCAGTGCAGTTGATCGTCTGCCTGGAATCGCCATTGGCGCCGATGACGGTGATCGCATCCCACTCGACCACGCTCCAAGCATGGCCGATCCGCCTGGTGACATCACGGCAATAGCGGTGGATCAGCCGGCTTTCCAATCGACTGCGATGATGCCCCTCAGCGCGATCCGCAACCAAGACGATGAACAACCCGAGTGTGCCGAGTCCTGCCAGAACAAGGGCAGCCGCCTTGATCGCGACACTGCCCAGCAACGCGCTCAGCAGTCCCGCGAAAGCGAGAATCCCCAGCACACCCTCAATGATGCCGATCAATCCGACCTGCACCACGGAGTCCTGCAACCACAGCACGAAGGAACCGAGCATCGAAGACGACCGGTGCGCGCTCAACCTGTTCATCGACTTGGGTGTGGCTGTACCGACAGGTCTCCGCATCCCGACCTCCCGGCGGCCGTATCAGGAGGCCCGAAGGTTAGGCCGGTCATCAGGTCAACTGGAGAAATGTCCCCCGAATGGCACATGCCGGAGCGCGGGGGACACGAGCGTGCGCCCGTGTCCCCCGCGCGGTCAGGTCGTCGCCGCGAACTGCGCCGAGTACAGCC
>JBDSAJ010000007.1:0-2652 GCA_039922235.1 Umezawaea sp. | reverse complement strand
GCGCCCTGCGGCACCCTGGACCACCCCAGGACCCGTACATCGGCCACCGCCCCGGCCACGCGTGGCCGACGGGGCGACCGAGGTCATCCCGAGGATCGTGGACGACCACGAGGACGTGCTCCCCAAGCCGGAGCCGGAGACGGTCAAGGTCCGGCGACCGACGCCTCCGCCGGTCGACGGACCCGTGCGCAAGGCCGTTCGGGGCTTCGGCGAGCTGATGATCACGGCCGGGCTGGTGATCCTGCTGTTCGTGGTCTACGAGGTCTACGTCACAGACCTGATCTCGGCGGGCAAGCAGGACGAGGCGACCACGGCGCTGGACGACCAGTGGAAGGAGTCGAACACCGTCACCCCGGTCGACCCCCAGCGCCAGGCCCAGTACGAGCTGCTCGACGGCAAGGCGTTCGCGAAGATGTACGTCCCGGTGTTCGGCCCGGACTACAAGTTCTCGATCGTCGAGGGCACGACCGACAAGAACCTGGAGGTCGGGCCGGGCCACTACGTCGGCACCGCGCTGCCCGGCAACCCCGGCAACTTCGCCGTGGCCGGCCACCGCGTCGGCAAGGGCGCCCCGTTCAACGACCTCGACCTGCTCAGCTCGTGCGACGCGATCGTGGTGGAGACGCAGACCAACTGGGTCGTCTACCGGATGCTGCCGACCACGGACGAGGAAGCGGGCTGGGCCGAGGGCAAGGCGAAGAACCCGAAGTGCGCGAAGGTGGCTCCGCTCAAGGACCAGGCGAACCCGGCAGGCAGCCCGTACGCCAAGACCGTCGGCCAGGAGATCGTCACGCCGCAGCAGGGCGAGGTGATCAGCCCGGTGCCGCACTTCTCCGGTGAGCTGCCCGTCGCGCAGCAGGTCGCGCTGATGACGCTGACCACGTGCCACCCGAGGTTCTCCGACAAGCAGCGGATGATCGTGCACGCCGTGCTGACGATGAACTACCCGAAGGCCCCCGGCTTCCTGCCGCCCGAACTGAAGGAGCAGTGATGTACGGCTGGATCTGGCGCCACCTGCCGGGGCCGACGCCGGTCCGCCTGCTCCAGGCGTTCTTGCTGGTCGCGGCCGTAGTCGCGCTGCTCATGTTCGTCGTGTTCCCGTGGGCGGAGCCGCTGCTGCCGTTCAACAACGTCACGACGCCGTCCTAGGCCGTCACACCTTGAGGACCCGCAGGCACAGGCGCACCAGCACCTCCCGCAGCTCGTCGTCGGACAGCTGCGGGAGGTCGCGCATCGACGGGCCGAGGTCGCCGAGCAGGCTGTAGGCCGCGACCTCGTCGGGGGTGGGTCCGCGCCGAACACCAGTCGCCTTCCCCGCAGCCCCAGGTCCGCCAGCGCGGTCTTGACCGCGTCCTGCCTGAGCAGTCCGGGGTCGTTGCGGCCGACCGGTGAGATCGCCCGGTTCGCCACCACCTGGTCGACGAACGCCCTGACCAGGAACTCCTTGCGCGCCCGCCGGCCGCGAACGGCCTCCGCCTGCGTCCAGCGCCTCGGTGAGCGCGGCGACGTTGGCCTCCAGCATCGCCTCCAGGATCGATGCCTTCGTGCGGAAGTAGTAGTAGACGTTCGCCTTCGTCACGCCCATCGCGTTCGCGATCATCTGCAGCGACGTGCCGTCGTAGCCGTGCTCCGCGAACAGCCGCCGAGCGGTGTCGAGCACCGCCGCCCTGGCCTTCTCCGCCTGCTCCGCCCTGGTCTCGGCCGCGGTCGCGGGCGCGCTCGACCCCGGCGACCGACTGCGCTTCGCCATCGCCGACCTGACCTCGGACGCCGGGTGGGACGCCGCCGCCAGCCCGCCGTTGAACCGGGAGGACGGTGTCAGCGACGAGGCGCTGTGGACCGACGTGACCGACAGGAAGCTCAACGCCTGGAAGTCGAAGGCGGTGGCGGAACGGGCCGCGTGGGAGTTCATGGAGGCACACGAGGGACCGACAACGCTTGCGACCGTGCTGCCCGGTGCGGTGTTCGGACCGGTGCTGACGGCGGAGAACCTGGGATCAGTGCAGGTCATCGGCCGGATGATGCAGGGGAAGATGCCCGGTGTCCCGAACATGGGCTTCAACGTGGTCGACGTCCGCGACCTGGCCGAGCTGCACGTCCTGGCGATGACGGCGCCCGAGGCGGCGGGGGAGCGGTTCATCGCGGCGGGCGACTTCCTCTGGTTGGCGGAGATCGCCGCCGAGCTGCGGTCGAAGCTCGGCGCGTCCGCGAGCAGGGTGCCGACGCGGAAGGTGCCGGACGTCGTGCTGCGCGGGCTCGCGCTGATCGACCCCGGTGCGAAGGCGATCCTGCCGAGCCTCGGCCGACGGCACCGGCACAGCTCGGCGAAAGCGGAACGCGTGCTGGGGTGGCGGCGCAGGCCCGCGACGACGACCGTGGTCGACTGCGCCGAGAGCCTCGTCGCGCGCAACGCCCTGGGCTGAGCGGCCCGCGGACCCGCTCAGCCCCGTGACACCGACACCATCGTGTGCCGGTCGACGACCTTGATCCGTTCCCGGCCCTCGGCCGCGCCGAGGTTCTTCTCGTGCTCGTCGAGCTGCTGCCAGCCGTCGAACGTGGTGTAGCGGATGCCCTGCTGGTCGAGGAACCGCACGACCGCCTCCGGGTCGGGCTGGTCGGCCGCGGTCAGCAGCGGTGCGTCGGCGAGCAGGC
>JBDSAJ010000006.1:0-4647 GCA_039922235.1 Umezawaea sp. | reverse complement strand
CCCAAGCCGACCACGACGAGTTGCGGGTGCCAGGTGCCGGGGTTCTGCCACACGTCGCCGGGGACGTGCTGCAACGCCCGGTCGTAGTAGGTCCGGAAGCTGGTGCCGGGCTCGCCGCCGTTGTAGTTGCGGACCATGCCGCGACCGGACTGGGCGTTCACCTGGTAGTCGGCGCCGAGGCTGCGGGCGGTCAGCGCGCCGAAGCTGAGGTTGGTGTTCGTGTTGCGGTCGACCCCGCCGTTGGACGAGCAGTCGCGCGTGGTGGACAGGTTGCCGTAGCCGGCGGTCAGGGAGTCGCCGATGAACTCGACCTGCTTGCTGCGAGCCGTCGGCTTGGCGAGGATGCTGCCACCGGGTCCGGCGACGAAACCGCCGAACTCGCCTGCGGCCCAAGGGCTTTCGGTGCGCTTGACCAGCCGCACGGTGTGCTCGGCATTGGTCAGGCCGTTGACCATGCGGGTCGTGCGGCCCGGCGTCACCAGGGTGGCGACGGTGGCCCCGTCGACCTGGATGTCGTAGTCGTTGTTCGCGTCGTTGAGCACGACCCCGACACCCGTGCCGCGGAAGCGACCCTCGAAGTAGACCCCCGGCCAGGTGTACTGCACCGCGCTGCCCGCGGACTTGACCCGCCCCGCCGTGTGCGCCTGGGACAGGACGTCCGACGGCGGTGTGGACGTGGTCGTCGTTGTCGTGGTGCTGGTCGTCGTCGGCGGCGTGGTGCTGCCGGTGCACAGGACGCCGTTGAACGCGAAGTCCGCCGGGACGGGGTTCGAGCCGTTCCACGAACCGTTGAACCCGAACGCGGCGCTCGCACCGGTGCCGACCGAGCCGTTCCAGCCCGAGTTGTCGACCGCGACCCGAGCACCGGTCTGGGTCGACGTCCCGCCCCAGAGCTGCGAGACCGCCTGGCCCCCGGCGAACGACCACGTCAACCGCCAGCTCGTGACCGGGTCGCCGAGGTTGGTGACGTTCACGTTCGCGGAGAAACCACCCGGCCACTGGCTGGAGACCTGGTAGTCGACTCGGCAACCCGCGGCCGCTTGGGCGGGAACGGTGGAGAGCGCGGCGGCGGCCGCCATGACGGCGATGACGACGCCTGCCGCGGCCGCCTGCCGCGTTTTACGACGAATGGTCATGCCACTGGAGCCCATCGCGTTCTCCTCGTCATTGAGGACCTGACGTTCGGTGCCGTAAGGCTCCACTGTGGAGCGTCGGGTGGACACCGGAGTACGACGTCCGGTGCCCACCCGACGGTCAGGAGTGTGGCATCCGATGTTCGCGCTCACAAGAAGCACACAAGTGCCAGAGGGCCGTTGATCGTCCGGGAGAACCCCTTGCGCATTGCCATCATGCGGCACTGTTCCTGACTGACCACATCGAACGCCATTCGACGATCGCTGAGCTGGTGCCCAGGAAGTTAACGTTCACATCACCGAAATGAGACGCTGGCCCTTCGGTCGCGATCGCCGGTGGTGGTCACAGCACAAGGACGTTCTCCAACGCGGTGCTGCTCGGCGACCTAGGATCTCGCTGTGGCTCCGACGAATCGCCAGCGCGCCCAGCCCACCGCACTGTGGTCGATCAGGAGGCACATCGTCGCGGTGGTGCTGACCGGTCTCGGCGTGTTCGCCGTCGCGGCTGTGCTGCTGTGGCTGGCGTTGGGTCTTCCAGCCGCACCGAGCCCGGACACCAGGCTGAACATCATCAAGATCGCGTTGTCGGTCGTGGCGGGCGTCGGCGGGGTGGTGGCGCTGGTGGTCGCCTACCGCAAGCAACGGATCGGCGAGGTGGCCGAGGCGCGCGAGCACGTCAAAGTCCTGAACGAGCGCTTCGCGAGCGCGTGCTCCCAGATCGGCCACGAGAAGCCGACCGTCAGGCTCGCCGGGATCTACGCCATGGCGAGCCTCGCCGACGAGTGGTTCGAGCAGCGCCAGGTGTGCATCGACGTGCTGTGCGCGTACCTGCGCATCCCGTACGAACCCGTGCTGGATTCGCCGTGGCAGCACGACGAGGAATCCGAAGTGCGCCTCTCGATCACGAGTGTGATCAGCGATCACCTTCGTCCCGGTGCACCGGTCAGCTGGCAGGGCCATGAGTTCAACCTGATCCGGACGGTCCTGCGCGCAGCCGACTTCGCGGACATCCAGGTGAGTGGAGGCCGGTTCCTGCTCAGCCTGGCGCGATTCCCCGGCGGCCGGACGTCGTTCGACGGGATGCACGTCAGCGGCGGTGAAGTCTGGTTCGGCGGTGCCGAGTTCTGCGGCGCCAAGGTGAGTTTCGACAACGCCGAGTTCAGCGGCGGCCGCGTCCGGTTCGAGGGCGCCACCTTCACCGGCGGTGAGGTGACCTTCCGAGGCGCCAAGTTCACCGGTGGCCAGGTCGACCTCTCCGAAGTCAGCGCCGACGACTACACCGTGCCACCCGTGTTCGACCAGTGGCAGACCCCACCACCAGGACTCCTGCTTCCCCGCGTGTAGCGCGACGATGCTCTGCTCGACACGGCTCAGTTCGGCGAGCCCATAGGGTTTTCAACTCCGTGACAGGTGCGTCACCGTGCCGTTCGCGCCGTCGACGCGGACGCGGTCGCCGGTCTTGATGCGGATGGTCGCGTTGCCGCAGCCGACCACGGCCGGGATGCCCAGTTCGCGCGCGACGATCGCGGCGTGCGACAGCGGTGCGCCGATGTCCGTCACCACGGCTGCCGCACGGGGGAACAGCGGGGTCCAGCCGATGTTCGTCACGGTGGTCACCAGGATCTCGCCGGGCTGGAGCGCTTCGCCCCCGTCGAGCGTGGTGATCACCCGCGCGACGCCGTCGACGATGCCCACGGCGCCCCCGAAGCCGCTGATCTCCTCACCCATCGGCGCGTGGTCGGCGGTCTCGTCGTACAGGTCGGAGCGCCGGTCGGGGTCGGCGGCCCAGGTGACGGCGTCGAACCGGCCGCGGATCAGCGTCGGGTACGGGGGCAGGGAGCGGAAGCGCGCGTCCGCGGCGCGGTTCGCGGCTACCGAGGCCAGTGGGGCCCGGTCGCCGTCCAGCACGGCCAGCACCTCCTGGTACGGGAGGTAGAACAGGTCGTCGCCGCGATTGGTCAACGAGCCCGCGCGCAGCACGAACGCCCGGAACACCCAGAACGGCCGGACGAACTCGGAGCGAGCTCGCTCTCGGGCTCGGGCGGCCTCCGCGGCGCGGTCGAGCTGGCGGCGGATCTTAGCCGCCTTGCGCGGGTGCCGCTCGCGCAGCCGCTGCCACGCCTCGTCCCGCGCCTTCGCCTGCCGCTCCAGCAGCGTATCCGGCTCCTGCCCGGACAGGCTCCGCAGCTGCCGGTCGATCCACTCCGGGTCCTCGGCGGGCCGTGGCGCGGAGATCTCGAACTCCTCGGCGCCGCGGTGCCCCCAGTTGCCGGCGTAGGTGGCCTTGTCGATCTCGCCGCGCCGCAGCTTCACCAGTCCCAGCAACGGGCCCAGGCTGAGCAGGTCCTCGGTGTCGGTCTGCAGACCCGTCATCAGCGTGGTCGTGTCACCCTCGCCGACCAGCCGCACGAGGTCGCGCTGGACCTTCTCGCCCTTGGGTTGCCGGGCGCCCGCGTCGAGCGTGCGGCAGGTCTCGCGCAGCAGGGGATCGACGTCGGACCTCCACAGCGCGGCGAGCTGCCGGGGATCGTCCGTCTTGCGGATCCGCCGGTGCAGCGCCTCGCACAGGTCCGGGCACTGGGCGATCGCTGCGGCGAGCCCTTTCCGGTAGTGCTGCTCCTGCCGCAGGATCGGCCACGCCGTCCGGATGGTCGCTCGCAGCATCGCGAGCCGGGACATCGGCAGCCCAGGGATCTCGACGTCCTCGGGGATCCGGCCGAAGGCCAGCCCGAGGGTGCGGCGGATCCGTTTGCCGAACCCCAGCGCGGAGCCCACCGCCATGGGCACGCTCAGGTTGAAGTAGAACCGGCCGCAGATGTTGCCGTGCACGGGGTGCCCGGCGATGGTCGGCAGGGCCAGCACCTGAGCCACCGACCAGGTGATGGGGGACATCACGGTGGTGACCGCTTCGCCGAGGTTCGCGCAGGTCCACAGGTAGTCGCCGCGCAGGCTGTCGTTCCACACCTCGGCGGTCAGGTTGGTGATGGGCCTGGCCTGCAGGATCGCGAACCGTCCGTCGTGGACGGCCCACTCGACGTCCACCGGCGTGCCGTAGAGGTCCTGGATCCGTTCGCCGAGAGCCGCCAACTCGGCCGCGGCGGCCTCGTCCAGCACCGGCTCGCGCCGCAGGTCGTCGGGCACCGGCTCCTCACGGGTGCCTTCGGCTGTGCGGACGGTCATCACCGCCTTGTCGTTGACCTCGCGCCGCACGGACTCGCGGGTGCCGTGCGCGAGGACGTAGGTGTCGGGCGTGACCTGGCCGCCGACGACCGCCTCGCCGAGCCCCCACGCCGCGTTGACCACCAGTTCGCCGCGGGCACCGGTGAGCGGGTTGGCGGTGAACAGCACTCCGGCGGCGTCGGCGGGCACGAGCCGCTGCACGACGACGGCCAGCGCCACCTCGTCGTGCGCGATGCCGTTGCGGGTCCGGTAGTCGATCGCCCGCGCGGTCCACAGCGACGCCCAGCAGCGCTTGACCGCGTCGAGCAGCGCGTCGACGCCGGTGATGTTGAGG
>JBDSAJ010000005.1:0-5426 GCA_039922235.1 Umezawaea sp. | reverse complement strand
TACTCGGTCAGCTGCTGCCGGATCTTGTCCGGGTTGGAGCCTTCCTTGTCGATCTTGTTGATCGCGACGACGACCGGCACGTCTGCCGCCTTCGCGTGGTTGATCGCCTCGACCGTCTGCGGCATGACGCCGTCGTCGGCCGCGACCACGATCACCGCGATGTCCGTGGACGTCGCGCCACGGGCACGCATGGCGGTGAACGCCTCGTGACCGGGGGTGTCGATGAAGGTGATGAGGCGCTCGTTGCCCTCGAGCTCGGTCCGCACCTGGTACGCGCCGATGTGCTGGGTGATGCCACCCGCTTCGCCCTCGTGCACCTTCGTCTTGCGGATGGTGTCGAGGAGGCGCGTCTTGCCGTGGTCGACGTGACCCATGACGGTGACGACCGGCGGTCGGATGACCAGGTCCTCCTCGCCACCGGCGTCGTCGCCGTAGGTGATGTCGAACGTGCCCAGCAGGTCGCGGTCCTCTTCCTCGGGGGAGACGACCTGGACCTGGTAGTTCATCTCGGAGCCGAGCAGCTCCAGGATCTCGTCCGACACGGACTGCGTGGCCGTGACCATCTCACCGAGGTGGAACAGCACCTGCACCAGCGAGGCCGGGTTGGCGTTGATCTTGTCGGCGAAGTCGGTCAGCGACGCGCCGCGCGGGAGGCGGACGACCTCGCCGGAACCCTTCGGCAGGCGAACGCCGCCGACCGAGGGTGCCTGCATGTTGTCCATGTACTCCTGGCGCTTCTGGCGCTTGGACTTGCGTCCACGGCGCGCGGGGCCACCGGGGCGACCGAAGGCGCCCGCAGTGCCACCACGACCGGCACCGCCACCACCGGGACGACCGCGGAAACCGCCGCCACCGCCGGCCGGGGCACCGCCGCCGCCACCGGGGCGGAAGCCGCCACCAGCGCCGCCACCGCCACCGCCGCCACCAGCGCCGCCGGGACGGAAGCCACCGCCGCCACCACCGCCGCCACCGGGGCGGAAGCCGCCACCGGCACCGCCGCCGCCACCAGGACGACCGCCACCGCCGCCGCCACCACCGGGACGGCCACCGCCGCCACCAGGCGCGGGACGACCGCCGCCGCCACCGGGACGGGGAGCGGGCGCCGGACGACCGGGCATCATGCCGGGGTTCGGGCGAGGAGGCATCGAGCCGGGGTTGGGACGCGGGCCGCCGGAACCGGCGGAACCACCGGGACGGGGACCGGCCGGACGGCTGTCACCGGGCTTGGACGACGGACGGCGGTCGCCGCCGTCGCGCTCGCCCTGGTTGCCGCCACCAGGCTGGCCACCACCGGGCTGGCCGCCCGGACGCGGGCCGGACGGACGCGGCGCGGGAGCGCCACCGCCGACACCGAAGGGGTTGTTGCCGGGCCGCGGCGGACGAGGTCCGGCGGGCTTCGGCGACTGCGGCCTCGGCGGAACCACGGACTGGTTCTGCTGGGCCGCGGGCTGTGCGGGCTGCTGCGGGGCGACGCGCGGGCCCGGACGGGGGCCTGCGGGACGCTGCTGCTGCGGCTGCGAGGTCGGCGCGGGCGCCGGCGCGGCCGCGGCTGCGGGAGCCACCGGGGCCTGGGGCTGCTGCTGGACCTTGGGCGCGGGAGCGACCGGAGCGGGCGCGGCGGCGGCAGCGGGCTGCTGCTGCGGCGCGGGCTTCGGTGCCGGCGGCTTCGGGCCGGGCATCGGGCCGGGACGGCCGGGGACCGGACCGGGACGACCGGCCGCGGCGGGCTTGGGGGCGGACCTGGTGTCAGGTGCCGACTGGACGGACGGGGCCGGTGCGGGGGCAGACGGCTTCGGCGGGCCAGGACGGCCTGCCGGCTTCGGCTTCGCATCGGTCTTCGAATAGGCGTCCCTCAAACGGCGGGCCACTGGGGCCTCGACCGTGGAGGACGCCGACTTCACGTACTCGCCTTGGTCGGCGAGCTTCGTGAGCACTTCCTTGCTGGTGACGCCGAGCTCTTTCGCGAGCTCGTGCACACGGGCCTTCCCTGCCACTGCTCTCCTCAGGTGATGAGGTCGGCGGCAGTCCCGTCGACCTCGTCTTAACGTCGCGCGTTCATGTCTTCAGCTTCACGGCTGACTCATGACGGGTCGACCTGCTTCCCTACTCCTGCTCGCCACGGGACGATCCCGCGGCCTTCTTCACATGCTGCTCGAGGTGCTCGCGCACGTGATCGACGGCGAGCGGCCCCGGAACCCTGAGGGCCCTGGGAAACGCTCGTCGCCGTTCGGCGTTCGCTAGGCAATCGAGATCAAGGTGCAACCAAGCGCCCCGACCCGGCAACCGGTGGCGGGTGTCCGGAACAAGAGTTCCATCCGCCATCACCACGCGCAGCAGCTCGGAGGGCGACGTCCGAGCGCGGCATCCAATGCACGTACGAGCTGGGCCGATGTGCGTTGCAACCGATCCCCGACGTTCAACCACTGAGTAGTCTATCCCCTACGGCTCATTCAGCCGAACCGGATGCGGTCGCCCCGGCTGGTGCGGCACCCGCCGCTTCGGCATCGCTGCGGATGTCGATGCGCCATCCGGTCAGCCGCGCGGCGAGCCGCGCGTTCTGGCCTTCCTTGCCGATGGCGAGCGACAACTGGAAATCGGGCACCACGACGCGTGCCGTCTTGGCGCGCTCGTCGAGCACCGTCACAGACACAACCTTGGCCGGTGACAAGGCATTCCCGACGAAGGTGGCCGGGTCGTCGGAGTGGTCGATGATGTCGATCTTCTCGCCGGCCAGCTCGCTCATGACGTTCCGCACGCGGGCTCCCATGGGCCCGATGCAGGCGCCCTTGGCGTTGACCCCGGACACGGTCGACTTCACCGCGATCTTCGAACGGTGACCCGCCTCACGTGCCACCGCGGGGATCTCCACGGTGCCGTCCGCGATCTCCGGGACCTCCAGCGCGAAGAGCCTGCGCACGAGGTTCGGGTGCGTCCGGGACAGGGTGATCTGCGGTCCGCGCGCGCTGCGGGAGACGCCGACGACGTAGCACTTGAGCCGCGCGCCGTGCTCGTAGGTCTCGCCGGACACCTGCTCGGCCGGGGGCAGCACGCCTTCGGTGTCACCCACCTGGACGACGACCATCCCGCGGGCGTTGGCGCGCGCGTCGCGCTGGACGACGCCGCCGATGATCTCGCCCTCCTTCGCGGAGAACTCGCCGAACGTGCGCTCGTGCTCGGCGTCGCGCAGGCGCTGCAGGATGACCTGCCGGGCCGTGGTCGCGGCGATCCGGCCGAAGCCCTCGGGGGTGTCGTCCCACTCGTCGGCCGTGGTGCCGTCGGGGTTGAGGTCCTGCGCCAGCACGCGGACGGCGCCAGTCTTCTTGTCGATCTCCACGCGCGAGTGCGAGTGATGGCCCTCGGTGTGCTTGTAGGCCGTCAGCAGTGCGGTCTCGATGGCTTCCAGCACGACCTCGAAGGGGATGTCCTTGTCCCGTTCGATCGCGCGGAGAGCAGCGATGTCGACGTTCACCTCGACTCCTCCTTCGATTCGTTGTCGTTGTCGGTGTCGTCGCCCTCGTCGTGCTGTCCCGGTTCGAGGATGGACAGCTCGGCGACGGGGGCGGGCTTGAACTCGATCTCCACGACGGCGCGCTCGATCGAGCGGTACTCGACCCTGCGCAGCTCGCCCTTGACCAGCAGCACGACGCCGTTGTCGTCGGACTGGCCGACGCGGCCGAACCACTCGACCGAGTCGGGCTGCTTGACCTTGACCAGCCGGAGCTTCGCGCGCCGCCAGTGGCGGGGCTTCGTCAGGGGGCGGTCGGCGCCTGGCGACGTGACTTCGAGCGTGTACGGACCTGCCATCAGGTGGTCGACTTCGTCGAGGGCGGCGGCGACGGCGCGGCTGGCCTGGGCCACCTCGTCCAGTCCGATGCCGTGCTCGGCGTCAACGACCACCTTGACCAGCCTGCGACGCCCAGCCTGATGCACGTCGAGCAGCTCGAGGTCGAAGCCGATGGCCCCGACCGCCTCCTGCACGACGGGTTCTAGCTGCGCGGCGAGGTCTCCGCGCGGCGGGCTGGACATTTGGTTACTCCCACAAGTCTCAGGTGCAGAACACGGGCATGGGAACCCCGGCCGACGCTGCACTCGCCGGTCGTGGTCGCCCAGACTATCCCGTCCGGGGACCTTCCACGGCCACCGCCGATCACCGGGACTCTGGCAGGATCGCTCCACGTGATCGCCGAATCCCGTGGTCCGCTGCTCAGTCGACGCCGGGTGCTGCTCGCCGCAGCGTCCGCGCCGTTGGCAGTCGCGTGCACCACACCGCCGCCCCCTCCACCGCCGCCCGACCCGCTGGCCGAGTTGGCGGTTCAAGCGCGCGCGGACGCGGCGCTGGCGACCGCGGCGGGCGCCACCGAGGTGGCGGAGGCCCGCGCGACGCACGCGAAGCTGTTGCAGGCCGAGGTGGACCGCGCACGGCCCAGCGGCCCGTCCTCGTCCTCAGCGCCCCCCAGCACCTCCGCCGCGCCCCCGCCGTCGGGCGGCACGCCGGAGCAGGTCGTGGAAGCGCTGAAGGCCGCTCAGCAGGTGGGCACGACCCTGCTGGCGACCGTGCCGTCCTACCGGGCGGGTCTGCTCGGGTCCGTCGTCGCGGGCTGCGCCAGCCTGCTGGAGGTGCTCTCTTGAATCACTTGGCAATGAGCCAGCCGTCGTCATCCGCCCCTTCGGGCAGACCGACCGGTGAGGCGGTCCAGGCCGTGCAGGACGCGCTGGCCGCCGAGCACGCGGCCGTGTGGACCTACGGCCTCGTCAGCGCGTTCGTGCAGCAGGCGCAGCAGACCGCCGAGGGCGCGAACGCGCACCGGGCCCGCCGGGACGCCACCGAGCGGCTGCTGCGCGATGCGCAGGCCGAGCCGGTGCCGCCCGCAGCGGCCTACCTGCCGCCCGCGCCGGTGACCGACTCGGCGTCGGCCATCGCGGCGCTGGTCGCGGTGGAACTCGACGCGTGCGCCGCCTGGCACGGTGTGCTGGAGCGGACCGAGGACGCCGACCTGCGGCGCACCGCGCTGGACGCGCTGACCGCGGGCGCGGTCCGGGTGACCCGGTGGCGCAAGACCGGCGGGCTGCTGCCCGCGGGCCTGGCACTGCCCGGCACGGCGGTCGGCTAGCCCCCCCGACGCGCAGCGTTGGGGTCTCTACATGTTCTCCACCCCGCGAGTCGACCACTCGGACACCCCTTGTCCCCCACTCGGGGTGTCCGAGTGGGGGACAAGGGGTGTCCGAACGAGGGACTCGCGACCGTGTGACCGGCGTTCTGGCTACTTCTCGAGGTCCGCGGCGAGGCGGAAGGCGTCCGTGCTGACCCGCTTCATCAGCTTGTTGTGCGCGGCCTCGTCCGGTCCGTGCTTGACGGTGTCCGACTCGACGATGATCACCTCGGTGTCCTGCAGCTTCGACGAGAAGCCGCCGGACGCGAGGGACTT
>JBDSAJ010000004.1:0-7408 GCA_039922235.1 Umezawaea sp. | reverse complement strand
GAGCGACTGGCTGGCTTCTGGTAAGCCGCTGGCGCTGGTTTGTCACGGGCCTGCCGCGTTGTTGGCCACTGTGGACGGTGACGGGAAGTCCCCGTTCGACGGCTACCGCCTCACCGGCCTGAGCAATGCCGAGGAGAAGCTGAACGGCTTGGCGGACAGGGCGAAATGGCTCCTCCAGGACCGGCTGGTCAGCGATCTGGGAGTGGACTACCGCGAGGGTGCGCCCTTCGCTCCTCACGTGGAGGTGGACCGCACCCTCTACACCGGGCAGAACCCCGCTTCCGCGGTCCCGCTGGCCGTGGAACTGGTGAAGGCGCTGAGCTGATCGCTCTTGGGTGGTAGGGCTGTGGGTTGTTGGGTGGGGTGCAGGGCGGTAGCGCTGTAGGTGGTCGGGGGTGGCCGATTTGACTTGGGGACCCCTCATTTGACCCTTGATCGGGCCAAAGGCAGGCGTGGAAGAGCCTGCCCGATCGACAAGTTTAAGGGTCAAATCCCCAAGTAAAATCGGCCGCTGCGCGGGTCGGGCGCGTGTTCGTCTGCCCAGGACGCGAGGACGCGAGGATGCGTAGTGCGTCGTGTGATGGGGTGCCTGGTTCTGCGGTCAGTACGATCACGCACTGGTCTGGTGCCGTGTCGCAGATCAGTGCGTCCCAGTCGAGTGTGAGGTCGCCGACTACCGGGTGGTGGAAGCGTTTTGTGCCCTGTCCCTTGCCTTCGACGTGTTGGCCGTGCCACCAGGCTCGGAAGTCGGCGTCCTGAGTGGACAGTTCGTGCACCAGTTCGGCCAGCCTGGGGGCGTCTGGGTGGCGGGCGGCGTCCATGTGCAGGTTGGTGACGGCCTTGCGGGCGACGTCTGCCCAGTCGGGGTAGAGCGTGCGCATTGCGGGGTCGGTGAACATCATGCGGACGTAGTTGCGTTGGTCTTCCGGGATTTGGGCGAAGTCGGTGATCAGCGCGGCGGCCAGGCGGTTCCAGGCGAGGATGTCCATGCCGCCGCCGAGGACCACGGTGGCCGCTGCCGGCAACTGGTCGAGCAGCCTGCGCAGCTGCGGGCTGATCACCCGCGTCTGCCCGGCCGGCGACTTGGCCGAGGGTTTCCCGGCCAGTTCGAAGAGGTAGGCGCGCTGGTCGTCGGTGAGTTGCAGTACCCGTGCCAACTCGTCCAACACCGGCCCGGACGCGGTCATTCGGCCCTGTTCGAGCCGTCGGTAGTAGTCCGTGCTGATCGTTGCGAGCAGGGCAACCTCCTCGCGCCGCAGGCCCGGCACTCGCCGGGCCTGCGGTTTGGTGGGCAGGCGGCAGGCCTCCGGGCTCAGTTCGCCGCGTCGGGCCCGGAGGAAGTCCCCCAGTTCCTTCAGCCTGCCGTTGCCGCTGCTCATGGCCATCGTGTGTCCGTTCGCCGCTGTCATGCCTTCGTGTCGGACTTCGTGTCCCGGACAGCGTCGATCACCTCTTCGAGCAGCGCGGTGAACCGCGCGGCGCTGTCCGGGCCCAGTCGTTCGACGACCTGCTGCTCGATGGAGACGATCACGGCGTCCGCGGACTTCAGCAACTCGCGTCCGGCTTCGGTGAGGTGCAGTTCCTGGACGTGCCGGTGGCGGGCGTGCGACCGGCGCTCCAACTGCCCCTTGTCCACCAGCCTCGTGACCAGCGACGCCACGGCCTGGGGCGTGACATCGAGCCGGCGGGCCAACTCGGCGCCGGTGAGGCCGGGATGGCCGTGGACCGACATCAGCAGCGAGTAGTGCGCGGGCACCATGCCCAGTGGCCGCAACCGCTGCTCCTTGAGAGCCCGCGCCCCCAGTTCGGCTCGGCGTAGTGCCCACAACAATCGGTTCTGCGCGTCGGCATCAACCGGTTCGTCCTCGTCCCGCGTCATGCCGCAACCTTACAACCCCCTCATCCATGTCAAGCGTTTGATTGCGCACAGTAGCTTGGCCTGCCTTCGGGGATGGCCTTGCGGCTAGGGGACCAGGACCACCTTTCCGCCCGCGTGGCCGGTCTCGCTCAGTTCGTGCGCGTTGCCGGCGTCGGCCAGTGCGAAGGTCGCGGCGAGGCGCACGCCGAGCGCGTTGTTCGCGACGAGCTTGGCGTAGTCGGCGAGCTGCGCGCCGAACTGCCTGCTGGCGCCGGAGAACACGACGCCCAGGTCGAAGGCCCGCAGGTCGGTGATCGTCACGATCCGGTCGATGCCGCCGAGCAGCTCGATCGACACGTCCAGGGCGTCCTGACCGGCGGCGTCGAAGACCGCGTCGACGCCCTGCGGCGCGAGGGCCCGGACCCGGTCGGCGAGTCCGTCGCCGTAGGTGACCGGGATCGCGCCGAGTGAGCGCAGGTAGTCGTGGTTGCGCGGTGAGGCGGTGCCGATGACGGTGACGCCGCGGGCCACCGCGAGCTGGACGCCGAACGCGCCCACCGCTCCCGCGGCACCGTGCACCAGCAGCGTCTCCCCGGCCGTCGCCCCGAGAATGGCGAGAACGCGGTCCGCGGTCTCCAGCGCCACGGGCAGCGCGGCGGCGGTCTCCCAGTCGAGGCCTGCCGGCTTGAGCGCGAAGTCGTCGGCCACGGCGTACTCGGCGTAGGAGCCGGTCGATGTCCAGGCCATCACCTCGTCGCCCACGACGACACCGGTGACGCCCGCTCCGACCTCATCGACCACGCCTGCCGCTTCCAGACTGGGGATCGCGGGCATGGAAGCGGGCACCATGTCCGGCATCCAGCCCCTGCGGATCTTGTAGTCCACCGGGTTGACGCCGGCGGCCACGACCTTCAGCCGCACCTGTCCGGGACCGGCGTGCGGTTCCTCGACGTCCTCCAACCGCAGGACCTCCGGACCGCCGAACTCGCTGTAAACGATCGCTTTCATCTGCACTCCCATGGTCCGGTGATGACTCCATCCTGGAGAAGGGCGGGCTCCACCATGGCCGGCCGTTCGGCTAGTTCTGCCTGGCCGAACGGACAGCCGGGACGTGCGTTGTGCCGGCTATGCTCAATGCCATGGACCTGATGTCGGCCGTCGAGGTGATCCGGGCGCCGCTGACCGAGGCCCAGGCGCGGTTGTCCGCGTCGCTCGCCAAGGCGATCCCTCACCGGACGCTCGCCCAGCTGTCCGCCAACTGCCCGTTCGCGCCGTTCAAGACGTACGGCGAGTCGCCCGGCGCGCCGGGATCGTCCGTCACGATCGCCGATCTCGCCGCGCTCCGGCCGCTGGTGCCCGTGCGGGGCACCTGGCAGGGACGGGCCACGGTGGCGGGGGTCGAGGTGCCCGTGCTGGCACTGGTCAGCGACGGGGCGCTGCTGGTCCTCGTGCTGACCGAGGACGCCCCGGTGCCGGAGGAGGACCTGGCGCGCGCCCTGGCGGTGTGGGACGTGGTGACCGCTCACTGGGAGGGCCTGCGGAACGAGGCCGCGCCCGAATGGCTGGCCGTGTCCCGTGCAGCCGCGGCGGCACGCGCCGTGGCGATCTCCGACCTCGGCGACGCGCACGGGGCCGCGCTGACAGCACTGCTCGGCATCCTGCGCGACCGTTCGCTGAGCGACGAGGACGCCCGGACCCGTGCCGTCGACCTCGCCGTCACCGCGCTGGTTGCACTGCGTTCACGGGCGGAACTGGACCACGCGATGGCCGAGGAGCGGGTCGGCGAGGCGTTCGACCGGCTGGCCGAGTCGCTGAGGCGCGTCCTGCGGCCTCGCGGTGTGCTGCTGGAACTGGGCACGCCCGGCGCGGAGGAAGGCGCGGACCGGGTGTTGCCCGCCGACGTCGCCGCCACGGCGCGCGCGGTGGTCCGGGCCGTCGTGCACGCGATGCTGGACGATCAGCGGCAGGTGCGGCGGATCCACGTCGGCTGGAAGATCGGCGCGGCCGAACTGCGCGCCACCGTGCGGGACGACGGCCCCGGCGCGCTGTCCCGCAGCGGCCTCGACGGGCGCTGGGTAGGGGAACGGCTGGGTGCGCTGGGCGGGCGGCTGGAGGTGGACGCGGTGCCGGGCTGGGGCACGACGGTGACCGTCGAGGTCCCGCTCGGACCGCCGGCCACCCCACGCGAGGACCCGCTGACCGTGCTGGGCGCGCGGGAGCTGGAGGTGCTGGGTCAGCTGGCTCGCGGCAGGCGCAACCGGGACATCGCCCGCGAACTGCACATCAGCGAGTCCACGGTGAAGTTCCACGTGGCGAAGATCCTGGACAAGCTGGGCATCGGCTCGCGCGGTGAGGCAGCCGCACTGGCCCACGAGTGGGGCGCGGCCGCCGCGCGCGCCTGATCGGGAACAGTCGAGGACGGTCGATCTTTTCGCCTGCTGGTGAAATGTGGCGAACCATTCAAGGTATCGATATCGCGAAAATTGCGGATATCTCGCCCCGATGCGCATCCGGACACTGCGCAACGTAACGCGTGGGCCTTGGCGACCGATCCCGCAGGGCAGGTGGCCTGATGTCGCAACGCCTCCCTGAATCGGCAGGCGCGCTGGTCACTGCCATCAACGGCGATATCGTCGCTGGAAACCGGGTCATCGTCCCGGATCGGCTTGACCGGAAAGGATTGTGACCTGATGTCCTCTTGGCAGCGGAGCATCCCGGTTCTGCTACTGGCGCTCGCCTCCATGGGTGTGGCGCTACCGGCTCAGGCGAACACGTCGCACCACGCGGTGTCCGTCGCCAGGGCGCGGACCTTGCCGCTGGGCACGGTGGTCACGGTCGAGGGCACGGCCACGACCCCGTCGGGCGCGTTCGAGTCCAGCTTCTTCGACAAGGGCTTCGCCATCCAGGACCGCTCCGCCGGGATCTACGTCAGCACCGCGGTCGACCTGGACGTCACGCCCCGCGACCGCGTCCGGGTCACCGGCACGCTGCGCGACAGCGCCGGGCTGCGCATCCTCGTCCCCGCAGACCCGGCCTCGGTCCGCGTGCGCGGCACGGGCCCCACGGTTCACCCCAAGCCGCTCGCCACGGCCTCCGTCGGCGAGTCCACCGAAGGACTGCTGGTGCGCGTGGTCGGCACCATCACCCGCGCACCGGAGTCGGACCTGCCCTACGGCCACAAGTTCTCCGTCAACGACGGCTCCGGTGAACTCACGATCTTCGTCAACACCCAGACCGGCATCGACCTCACCGGGCTGGCGGTGGGCCGGACCGTCCGCGTGACCGGCTTCAGCAGCCAGTACGACACCCACTACGAGATCGACCCGAGGTTCCCGGCCGACATCGCCGTCCGGTAGCCGTTGCGCGGTGTCGGGCTAGGGTGCGGGTCCTGCCGAAGTTGCCGAGGAGCGGTCCCGTGACGAGCAGCAAGACCTTCCTGATCGCCGGTGTGGGCGGTGGTCTCGGCCGGGCCTTCGCCGAACAGGCCCTGCACGTCGGCCACCGCGTCGTCGGCACCGTTCGAGGGCCCGAGCAGGTCGCCGGGTTCGAGGCGCTGGAGCCCGGTCGGGCGTTCGCGCGCGTCCTAGACATCGGGTCGGCCACCGGGATCGAGCCCGTGGTCAGGTCGATCGAGGACGACATCGCGCCGATCGACGTCCTCATCGTCGGCACGGACCTCGGGCGAGACGAGTCCGATGTGGACGATCCGCGCGGGCAGCTCGACGTCTTCGGGACGGTCGCCTTCGTGAAGGCCGTCCTGCCCGGCATGCGACGGCGGCGCGGTGGGCTCGTCGTCGTGGCGACGCCCGGCGCGACGCCGCAGTCGCACCACGGCAGCAGGTTCGCGCTGGTGGGCATCATGCTGTCCCTCGCGCAGGAGGTGGCCTCGTTCGGCGTCCGCTTCACGGCGGTCGAACCGGAGGCGTTCTTCGCCGACCTGTCGTCCGGTTCGCGGCTGCTGGAAGCGGACGACCTGGCCGCGCCCCTCGCGCTCGGCACCGCGTTCACCGACCCGGAGACGCCGTTCCCCTGACGCGGGACGCCCCTGGGTTCAACGGCGGCGAGCGGTGGGGTGCAGGGCGGGGCTGACCCAGCCGTTGTCCGCGGGGTTGAGGGTAGTGCCCGGTGCGACGATCTCGTCGATCCGGTCTAGCACGTCGTCGGTCAGCACGACGTCGGCGGCGGCCAGCTGCGATTCGAGGTGGTCGGCGGTGCGCGGGCCGATGATGGCCGAGGTGATGGCCGGGTGGCGCAGGACGAACGCGATGGCCATCTCGACGAGGCTGATGCCCGCCTCGTCGGCCAGCGCCGCCAGGGCGTCTGCGGCGTCCAGCTTGCGCTGGTTCTCCGGCAGTGACAGGTCGAAGCGGTTGGCCAGGCGCTGCCGGGCGGCCGACATCGGCCCGGTGGTGTCGCCGTCCTTGCGGTAGCGGCCGGACAGCCAGCCGCCCGCGAGCGGGCTGTAGGACAGCACGCCCATGCCGTAGCGCTGCACGACCGGCAGCACCTCGTTCTCGATGGCGCGGGTCAGGATCGAGTAGGTGGGCTGCTCGGTGACGAACCGCTCGCGGCCGCGGTCGTGCGAGACCCGCTGCGCCTCGACGATCGTGGAAGCGGGGAAGGTGGAGTGACCGAGGTAGCGGACCTTGCCCGCGCGGACCAAATCGGTGAGCGCGCCCAAGGTCTCGTCCAGGTCGACCGAGGGGTCCCAGCGGTGCATCTGGTAGAGGTCGATGTGGTCGGTTGCCAGGCGGCGCAACGAGTTCTCGACGGCCGTCATGATCCAGCGGCGGGACGCGCCGCGGTGGTTCGGGTCATCGTCGAACGGCATGAAGAACTTCGTGGCGAGCACGACGTCGTCACGCCTGCCCCGCAGGGCTTTGCCGACGATGACCTCGGACTCGCCCTGGGAGTAGACGTCGGCGGTGTCGACGAAGGTGACACCGGCGTCCAGCGCCTGGTGGATGATCTTGATGCTCTCATCGTGGTCCTTGGTGCCCCAGTCGCCGAACATCATGGTGCCGAGGCAGAGGGTGCTGACCGAGACGCCGGTGCGTCCCAGCTGTCGCTGTTCCACGGGTGGTCCTTCCTGGAGGGTCAGCGGGGGCGGAGTCGGATGGTCACCGGTGCCGCTTTCGCGCCGACGACGGAGCCGACGATGGCGGGCCCGTAGCGGTCGTACTTGGCGTGGTAGGCCCGGTCGAGTTCGTCGTGGACGTTCGGAGCGGCCTCGCCAAACGTGACGTCGCGTTCCACACCACCGGCTCGAACACGGCCCGCGCCGGTGGCCCGTGCTCGGCGGAACCAGGGGTTGTCGGGGCCGTGGGCGCTGCGGACGTAGAGGTCGTCGCCTGCGCGGACGACCCACATGGTCACGTACGGGCGCAGCGTGCCGTCGGGCCGTCGTGAGGCGAGTTCCAGCTCCTCCGCTCGGCCGACCCGGTCGAGTTCGTCGTCGGTCCACGTCGGCGCGGTCATGGGCGGATCAGCACCTTGAGCGCGGTGCGGTCGGCCATCGCGCGATAGCCGGAGGCGACCTCGTCCAACCCG
>JBDSAJ010000003.1:0-5444 GCA_039922235.1 Umezawaea sp. | reverse complement strand
TGGACCGCGGCGGGAAGATCACCTGGCACGGTCCCGGCCAGCTCGTCGGCTACCCCATCGTGGAGCTGGCCGAGCCGATGGACGTCGTGCAGTACGTGCGCAGGCTGGAGCAGGCGATGATCCACGTGTGCGACCAGCTCGGCGTGCCCACCGGGCGGGTCGACGGGCGCAGCGGCGTGTGGCTGGCGGCGGACGACAGGGGCCCGGAGCGCAAGATCGGCGCGATCGGCATCCGCGTGCAGCGGGGTGTGACCATGCACGGCTTCGAGATCAACTGCAACGCCGACCTCTCCGCGTTCGGCGACATCATCCCTTGCGGTATCAGGGATGCCGGTGTCGCCTCCTTGTCCCAGGAGCTCGGTCGGGACGTGACCGTCGCCGAGGTGCTGCCGATGGCCCGCGACGCCGTGCCAGCAGCGCTGGACGGTGCTCTGCCGCTGACCGACCGGATGATCGAACGCCGTGGGCCGAACGCCGCGGGGATCACGTTCTCGGTGCGAACCGGCTGACAAGCACACCCCACTCCTCTAGTATTCCGTAATTACGGACCACTAGAGGGGGAATTGTCGTGCTCTTGAACCGACGACAGGTGCTCACCGCCGCAGGAGTGGCAGGTGCCTCGATGTTGATCGGTACCGGGCAGGCGGCGGCAGAGCCGAAAGGGTGGCTCGGCTGGATCGCGAAAAATAGCGACCACGTCGGAGTAGTCCTCGACGACGGACGCGGAGGCCGGTTGAGCCATCGGCCCCATCAGGAGCAGGTACTCGCCTCGGCGATCAAGGCCGTGCACGCGGCGGGCTACGCGCTCGCGGTCGAGCAGGGCCGCGTCAAGGCGGACGAGCGCGTGCGCGTCGGCGACTGGGAGAAGTACTACCTCGGCCTCGACGGCGGCGCGCACCAGAACGCGCTGACGGACCTCGGCATCCCGTTCACCAACGGCCTCACCGCCGACGACCCCGACCGGCTCGTGACGTTGGACGACCTCGTCAAGGTCGCCGTGCTGCACAGCGACAACGCCGCGACGGACTTCGTGCGGGTCCGGGTCGGCGACGCGACCCTGCGCGCGGCCGCCGTGCGCTGCGGCTGGCCGTCGGCGGACACCCGGTCCATCGCGGGCGAGGTGCTGATGCTGATCCTGCCCGAACGCGCGCCCGCCGACCCGGCGCGGCGCAAGCGCGTCGGCGACGAGCTGGCAGCGCGGTTGCTGCACGACACCAACTTCCAGCTGGAGGTCATCGGCCGGTTCCCGCAGATCCCGACCACCTACGAGGGCCAGCGGCCGTGGGCGCGGCAGACGTGGCGCGGCTCCGCGGCGGGCCTGCACCGCCTCCACCGGAGCATCGCGGGCGGCCGGTTCCCGCTGGCGCGCACGCACCTGGAGCGCGCGTACGCGGGCTCGCTGCCCAAGGGCGTTCGCGCGATCGGGTTCAAGGGCGGGTCGCTGCCGGGCGTGCTGACGCTGGCGTTCACCGTCCGGTGGGAGGACGGGCGGATCGGCACGGGCGTGCTGCTGGCCGAGGAGGTCGACGAGCAGCTGTTCGGACAGCCCGGCGAACTGGTCGACCTGACCCTCGGCGCCCTCCTCGACCCGGCTGCGCTGCGAGAACTGCGGGGAAGCCTCGTAAGATGACCGTGGTGGACGTGGCGCGGAGGCTGGCCGAACTGGAAATGCGCGTTGCCGCGCTGGAGGGCGACGACCGGGCGACCACCGAGTTCCCCCGGAGCGAGGACGGCGGTGGCACGATCGGCTACCGCGGCCTCGTGACGCTCGGTGGCGGCGAAGTGCGGTGGCAGATCGACGTGCAGCCCGAGCACGTGCTCGACCTGCCCGACCGCGGTCCGATCGACGTGCTCGCCGCGCTGGCCCACCCCGTTCGGGTGGGCATCGTGCGCTCGCTGCTCGTGGACGGGCCCCAGCCGGGTTCGGCGCTCCAGGAGGCCGCCGGGCTGGGATCGACCGGCCAGCTCTACCACCACCTGAAGTCGCTCACGTCCTCCGGTGTGGTCGAGCAGGACAAGCGCGGCAGCTACCGGCTCCGCGCCAACGCCATCGTCCCCGTGCTGGTGCTGCTGACGGCTGCCTCCGACGTGGCGGGCCAGCTGCGCTAGTCGCGAGTCGAACGTTCGCGCACCCCGAGTGCAACATTCACGACTGTCCGATGTGGACATCGGGTGCGTGAGTGTTCGACCCGCGAGTGGCTCTAGCGCACTGACCAGATCGCCCAGCCGCCTGCCGCGTTCTCCACCTGGACCACGTGTCCGTCGGTGGTCTGAGCGGTGACCTCGGTGGTGTTCGTGTCGGCCCGGTGCAGGGGCGTCGGCGAGCCGGTGATCGTCCAGTCGCCGATGGTCGTCCACGGCGCCCACTCCCCCGCCGAGTCGTCGGTGTGCACGAGGTGGCCGTCGACGCCTCGGGCGAACACCTCGGTCGTGCCGGTGTTCGGCTGGTGCACGGCCAGTGGGTCGCTCGCGAGTCGCTGCTCGCCGATGACCGACCACGCGGACCAGCCCTCGCCGTCGTTCTCGGCGTGCACCACGCGGCCGTCGGCGTCGCGGGCGAACACCTCGGTCGAGTGGGACCCCGGCTGGTAGACGCCGCTCGGCGTGCCGACCACGCGCTGGTCGCCCACCGGCGACCACGGCGACCAGCCCGCACCGGAGTTGAAGGTGTGCAGCACCACGCCGTCCGAGCTGCGAGCGAACCCCTCGGTGTCGCCCGGCCGGTAACCCGGCGCGGCTGTGGCGGGTGTGGCGAGCGCGAGCAGGACGGTCATCCCCACCAGGGTCGAGCCGATCTTCGTCGCGTTCTGCACCGTGTTCCCCCAAGGTCCGGACGGCTGGCGTCACCGACGCTAACCACCGGACCTTGGAGGAATCTCAAAACGACCTTCAAGCCAGTTTCGGGGCCACCTGCGCGGCGATCAGCTCGATCTGGTCCAAGTCCGCCAGGTCGAGTACCTGGAGGTAGACGCGGCTGACGCCGGTCTTCTCCTGCCACTCCGACAGCCGTTCGACGGCCTCACCCGGCGTGCCCGCGATCCCGTTGGCGCGCAGTTCGTCGACCCCGCGGCCGATCTTCGCCGCGCGCTCAGCCACCTCGGCGTCGTCCCGGCCGACGCACAGGACCAGCGCGACGGAACGGGTCAGCTCGGTCTCGTCGCGGCCGATCTCGGCGCACGCGGCGGCGACGCGGGCGAACTGCCGGTTCGCCGTGTCGAAGTCCTGGAACGGAAGGTTGAACTCGCTGGCGAACCGGGCCGCCAGCATCGGCGTGCGCTTGGCCCCGACACCGCCGACGAGCACCGGCAGCGGCGACTGGACGGGCTTGGGCAGGGCGGGCGAGTCGACCAGCCGGTAGTGCTGTCCCTCGAAGGAGTACGGACCGTCGGACGCCCACAGTCCGGTGATCACCTCCAGCTGCTCGGCGTACCGGTCGAAGCGCTCGCCGAGGCCGGGGAACGGGATGCCGTAGGCGTTGTGCTCGGCCTCGTACCAGCCTGCGCCGAAGCCGAACTCGACCCGGCCGCCGGACATCTGGTCCACCTGGGCGACGCTGATCGCGAGCGGACCGGGGTGGCGGAAGGTGGCGGCCGTCATCAGCGTGCCGAGCCGGATGCGGGACGTCTCGCGGGCCAGTCCGGCCAACGTCGTCCAGGCGTCCGTCGGGCCGGGCAGCCCGTCGGAGTCGCCCATCTTCAGGTAGTGGTCGGAGCGGAAGAACGCGTCGTAGCCCGCGTCCTCCGCGGTCCGCGCGACGCGCAGCAGGTCGTCGTAGGAGGCCCCCTGCTGGGGCTCGGTGAAGATCCGGAGTTCCACCAGGCCAAAGTAGTACGCCCGGCGTACTAGCGCAGGCGCGACCGCGAGCGTCCACGCACCGGGACGGGCGCGGGGTCGCCGTCGCGGACGCGCAGGCCTTCGACCACCCGCACGATGGTCCACTCGACCTCCGCACTGGCCTTCTTCGGGTCCGTCGCCGCCGCGATCGTGCTGGCCCCCGCGGACAGCGCGCCGAACAGCAGCCGCGCGGTGGTCTCAACCGGCACGTCATCGATCTCGCCGGAGTCGACCAGCAGCTCGATGGCGGTGCGCAGCAGGCCGTAGCTGAAGTGCTCCTCGGCCTCGCGCCAGCGTTCCCAGCCCATCACGACCGGGGCCTCGTGGATGACGATCCGCTGGTAGGAGGGCTCAAGGCAGACGCGGACGTAGGCGCGGAGCCCCGCGATGGCGGTCGTCCACGGGTCGCCGGGTGCGGACACGATCTCCGACAGCCGCGTCATGAACTTGTTCTCCACGGCGTCGAAGGCCGCCTCGAACAGCGCCTGCTTCCCGCTGAAGTGGTGGTAGAGCGCGCCCTTCGTCACCCTCGCGCGCTTGGTGACCTCGTCGAGCGACGTGCCTGCGTAGCCGCGCTTGGTGAACAGCTCCACCGCGTTGTCCACGAGCGCCTGCCGCGTGGACTCCGAGTACTCGACCCGCCTGGACCCCGTTGTCACCACGCTCACAACCGTACGACATACCGACGGTACGTACCGGTGGTATGTTCACCTCGACGGGGCATACCGAAGGTATGCGAAAGACCCTCAGTATGAGCAGGAGGCGTGACGATGGGCTGGAACGACTTCTACCGGCGGCGCGACGCTCTGGACGCCGTGCTCCGCCGCGACCCGGCGGGCCCGCTGGAGTTCGACCGCACCGCGTTCGAGACCGCCGACGAGCTGCTGCTCGCCCTGCACCACCGCTGGCTCCAACAGCTCACAGGCCGGTTGGGCGTGGCGCTGGCCGACACCGACGACCGCGTCGAAGCGGTGCTCAGGACGTGGCGAGTTCTCGCCGCCGAGCAGCCCGCGCTGCGCAGCGTGCTGGACGCCCACTTGGCCGACGGCGAGGCCGTCGAGCGCGAAGAGCGGTTGCTGGCACTGACTTCCGGGCTGGCGGACCTGTCCGAGCCCGCCGCCGAGGTGACCCGGATCGGCGCGGCGTTCTTGGCGCTGATCCGCTCGGAGCCCGCTGTGCGACCATCCCGCGGCAGGCTGCTCAGCCGAGCCTGAACGACCTTGGTTAGGTGTAGCCATGTGGACCGAAGCCGACATCCCCGACCAGACCGGCCGCACCGTGGTCATCACCGGTGCGAACTCCGGGCTCGGCCTGCGCTCGGCCGAGGTGCTCGCCGCCAAGGGCGCGCGGGTGCTGATGGCCTGCCGCTCCCCCGAGCGCGGCGCCGACGCGCTCGGGCGGGTGCTGGAGGGCGGCGGCAAGGCGGAGCTCGTCGCGCTCGACCTGGCCGACCTGTCGTCGGTGCGCGCGGCCGCCGCGGACATCCGCGAGCGGACCGGTGACGCGGTCGACGTGCTGATGAACAACGCGGGTGTGATGGCCCCGCCGCGCGGCTGGACCGTCGACCACTTCGAGACCCAGTTCGGCACCAACCACCTCGGGCACTTCGT
>JBDSAJ010000002.1:0-2658 GCA_039922235.1 Umezawaea sp. | reverse complement strand
GATCCGGCCGACCGCGGTCGTGCAGCCCGATTCCGCGGCTGAGGTGGGGCGGTGGACCCTCGGTCCGCTGCTGCCGACCCGGCTGCTCGGCCGGAAGTGGCTGCCGGTGCCGCTCTGGCCGGGGCTGCGCGCGCAGGCCGTGCACGCGGACGACGTGGCGGCCGCGATCACGGCCCTGCTCGACCGCGGTCTGGCCGGGAGCTTCAACCTCGCCGCCGAACCGGTGCTCGACGCCCGGCAGCTCGCCCGGATCTTCGGCGGCCGCCTGCTGCCCGTGCCGCTGCCGGTGCTGCGGGCGCTCGCGTGGGTGTCGTGGCGGACGGGCCTGATCCCGATGCACCCCGGCTGGCTGCGACTGGCCGACCAGGTGCCGCTGGTCGACGCCGACCGGGCGCGCGACCAGCTGGACTGGCGGCCCGAGCACGACACCCGCGACACCCTCGCGCAGTTCGTCGCCGCGATCGCCCGCGGCCGGTCCGCACCGAGTGCACCGCTCGCGGGCGGATCGGGCAAGCTCGGTCACGGCGGACCAACCCATCAGAGCCAGGGCCGGGAGGCGCGGTGAACACCTACGACGCGGTCGTCGTCGGAGCGGGGCCCAACGGGCTCGTGGCGGCCAACCTGCTGGCGGACGAGGGCTGGAGCGTGCTGGTCCTGGAGGCCGCGGACTCGCCGGGCGGGGCCGTGCGGACCGCGGAGATCACCGCGCCGGGGTTCCGCAACGACCTGTTCAGCGCGTTCTACCCGCTCGGCGTCGCCTCACCGGTGCTCGGCGGCCTCGGGCTGGGCGACCACGGCCTGAAGTGGGTGCACGCCCCCGAGGTGCTCGCCCACGTCTTCCCGGACGGCCGGTCCACGCTGCTCTCCCGTGACCCCGAGCGGACCGCCAAGTCCGTCGGCGCGTTCGCCTCGGAGGACGGCGACGCGTGGCTGGCGGAGGTCGAGACCTGGAAGCGGGTCCGCGACGACCTGTTGGGCGCGCTGCTCCGGCCGTTCCCGCCGGTCCGCTCGGGCGCTCGGCTGCTGCGCGAACTGGGCGCGTCCGACGCGCTGCGGTTCGCCCGGATGGCGACGCAGCCGGTGCGCGCGTATGGCGACGAGCGGTTCCGCGGCGATGGCGCGAAGATCCTGCTGGCCGGCAACGCGCTGCACACGGACCTCGGTCCGGACCAGGCCGGTGGCGCGGTCTTCGGCTGGCTGCTGGCGATGCTCGGCCAGGACGTCGGGTTCCCCGTTCCCGAGGGCGGCGCGGGTGAGCTGACCGCCGCGCTCGTGCGCAGGCTCGAAGCCCGCGGCGGCCGGGTGGACTGCGGCAGGCCGGTCCAGCAGGTGATCGTGGCCGACGGCAGGGCGTTGGGCGTGCGGGACGCCGACGGCGAGCTGGTGCGCGCCCGGCGCGCGGTGCTGGCCGACGTGCCCGCGCCCGCCCTGTACCTGGACCTCGTGGGGCCGGACCACCTGCCCGCGCGGCTGCTGCAGGACCTGGACCGGTTCGAGTGGGACGACGCGACCGTCAAGGTCGACTGGGCGCTGTCGGGTCCGATCCCGTGGGAGTCGGAGGACGCCCGGCTGGCCGGGACGGTCCACCTCGGCGCCGACCTGGACGGCTTGGCGGACTTCGCCAACGATCTGGCCTGCCGCAGGCTACCGCGCTCGCCGTTCCTGCTGCTGGGGCAGATGACCACCGCAGACCCGACCAGGTCGCCCGCGGGCACCGAGTCGGTCTGGGCCTATACCCACGTGCCGCGCGGCGAGTCGTGGTCGGCGGACCGGCTGCGGCGGCGCGCGGACCGGATCGAACAGGTGCTGGAGAAGCACGCGCCGGGGTTCCGCGACCGGGTGATCGCCCGGTCGGTGAGCGGTCCGGCCGAACTACAGGCCCGCAACCGCAGCGTGGTGGGCGGTGCGATCAACGCGGGCACGGCGGGCATCCACCAGCAGTTGGTGTTCCGGCCGACACCGGGACTGTCCCGTTCGGACACCCCGGTGGACCGGCTGTTCCTCGCGAGCGCGTCGGCCCACCCCGGTGGCGGGGTGCACGGCGCGTGCGGCGCGAACGCGGCCCGTGCGGCGCTCGCTCGGCACGGTCGAGCGGGCGGGGCGTACCGGGCGGTGGTGGGAGCGGCGCTGCGCGCGGTCTACCGGTGATCGCCGCGCACGACCAGGTCGGCCAGCCGTTTGAGGGTCTCGCGGTTGCGGGGGACCAGCAGGACGGTCTGCACCGCTTCGGGCAGCAGTGAGCCGGGGCCGCTGATCGCCCGCTCGGTCATGGTGACGAGGGTGCCGCCGCTCGTGGGGGTCAGCTCGAACCTGATCCACGCGGTGCCCAGCGGCCAGAGCTTCGCGTGGAGTTCGAGCGACTTGCCGGGCTCGACCGCCTGGACCACGGTCTGGTCCTCGATCTGGAACGGCCACGCCCCGACGCTGTGGTGGATGCGCGCGCCGACGTCCGGCCAGCCGTGGTCGACGTCGCGGATGTGGGTGGCCCCCACCACCCAGCCCGCGTACGACCAGCCGTCGGTGAGCACGTCGAACACCCGCTCGGGCGGGCTCGGGATTTCGAGATCGACCTTGGCCATGGTCACAGGTACCCGCGCCTGCCCGGTCAAATCCTTGACGCCGCACCGAAATACTCGTGGATTCGACGCTTGGTAAGCC
>JBDSAJ010000001.1:0-2708 GCA_039922235.1 Umezawaea sp. | reverse complement strand
GCGTGCAGCCGCAGCGCCCGCCGCGGGTAGCCCAGCTTCCCCCACGCCCGCACCACCTCGCCCTGCGAGGCGGCGGCCATCGCGGACGGCACCGGCCACCGCGCCAACCACTCGTGCCAGATCGGCTCCACCCGTGAAACGGGCGTCTGCTGCAACATGATCTCGCTGACCAGCACCCCCCACGCCGTGCACTCCGGCCGCCGCCACGGCAGGTCACGGGCCGTTTCGGCGAACCAGTCGAGGACCAACTCGGTATCCAGGCTCATAGCACCGTTGATTCTCCCAGGCGACTCCGCACGAGCAGCACCACCCCGAACACGATCTCCCACGCGGTGATCGAGTAGACCCCACCACGCTCCCAGAGCCCGTCGATCTCACCCGCGCCGATCCGGCCGAGCAGCAGCACGCTCACCAGACCGAGGACGGGCAGGCCCCGGAGTCCGACGAAGAGAGCGGCCAGGTTGCCCCCGCCGATCGCCAGCACCGCACCCGCGAGGTGGAACCCCGACCCGGTGGAACTGGGAAAGGCGGCGACCAGGACGTTGCCGACGGCGTGGGCGACGGCCAGCCCGGCGACCAGGAACCGCCGCGGCCCCCGCAGCTGCGCGGCGATGGCCAGTCCCAAGACCAGGAAACCCATGCCCTGCACCACGAACGCCGTGTTCATCACCCAGGCCAGCGGCGAACCCGCCGCGCCGAGGTCGCTGATGTAGTTCACCGCGTATCGGTAGGGCGGGTCGTGCCACGCGGCAGCCGCGACCGCTTCGAGCACCAGGTACTGGACCCCGGTCAGCACGGCCACCAGTCCAGCCCACCGCAGGCGATGGAGATTCACCACGTCCGCTCACCCACGACGTCTAGGGCGCCCTGGGATGGGCCCCCGAAGTCACCACGGTAGCGGCGGGGTACGACAGTGCCGGCACATCGGCCCCTTGACCTGCGAGTTTGCGGCTGGGGCTGTGGCGCAATCCTCACCGTGTTTCGCGCGGCCCAGGTGGATCCCTCGCGGTCTCGCTACCAGTACGAGGACGTGGGGCGATACCGCGATGAATCGCCCTCGGCGGCACGAAACCCGGCAAGGAGCAGCGGCCACCGCACTAAAGCATCGGTTCGTCCCGCAGCACGCCGGTGAGCAACAGGTCGGTCAGTTTCCGGACGGCCGAGGCGGCCCGGTCGGCCGGGAGCGTGCGGAGTGCGGCGATCGCAGTCAGGGCGAGGCGTGCGTCCTGCACGGTCACGGTCTCGCGCACGGCGCCGTCGTCCCTGGCTCGCCGCACCAGCCTGGCGAACGCGTCGGCGTGCGCGCGGCGCTGGTCGTCGAACGCCGGGTGCGCGCCGAGCAGCGCAGTGGTGAGGCCGCGGTCGCTCACCTGGCGTTCGCCGAAGCGGCGCACCAGACCGCTCAGCGCTCGTCGGGAGTCCGGATCGGCTAGTGCGGCCCGCATGTCCTCGCCGCACCGGGCGGCCTGTGCGGCGAGCACGGCGGAGACGAGGTCCTGGCGGGACGGGAAGTGCCGGTAGACCGTGGCGACGCCGAAGCCCGCGCGCCGGGCGATCTCGCGCATCGGCAGGTCGAGTCCGTCCGCGGCGAACGCGGCACGCGCCACGTCCACGACGTGCCTGCGGTTGTCCTCGGCGTCCGACCGGGTTTTCCGAGTCACTTCGGCCAGCACCTCATCTCACTTGCACTGGTCCGGAGCGGTCCGCTCCTACGGTAGCCGCAGGTCTCGTCGTCCAGGAGGTGGTCGTGTTCGCGGTCCAGTTCAGCCGGTTCGGTCCTCCCGAGGTGCTCTCGGTCGGCCAGTTCCCCGAGCCGCACGCCGGTCCGGGGCAGGTGCGCGTCAAGGTTCAGGCGGCCGGGATCTCGCCGGTCGACATCGGGTTCCGCGGAGGGCGGTCGTCGATGCCGATCACCCTGCCGCACGTTCCGGGGGTCGACGCCGCGGGAGTCGTCGACGAAGTGGGGCCGGACGTCACCGGTGTCGCCGTCGGTGACGAGGTGTTCGGCGGCGTCGACGTATCCCGGCTCGGCGGGGCGAGTGCCGAGTTCGCCGTGCTGGCGTTCTGGGCGGCGAAACCGGTGTCGATGCCGTGGGCGGAGGCGGGCGCGGGCGGTACGAGCATCGAGACGGCGACCCGCGTGCTCGACCTGCTCGACGTGCGCGGTGGGACGACGCTGCTGGTCGACGGCGCGACGGGTGGTGTCGGCGGCATGGCGGTGCAGTTGGCGGTCGCCCGCGGCGCCACCGTGATCGGGACGGGCAGCCCGGAGCACCACGACGTCCTCGCGGGGCTCGGCGCGATCCCGGCGGGTTACGGCGAGCGGTTCCGCCACGGTCGGGTCGACCTGGCGCTCGACGTCGCGGGCGCGGGATCGCTGCCCGAACTCGTCGCGCTCACCGGCTCGGCGGCGTCGGTCGTGACGATCGCGGACCTCACCGGCCCGGCGCTCGGCGTCCGCCTCTCGAGAGGCGACCTCGCGGGCGAGCCGAACGGCCGCCACGGGCTCGCGGAAGCGGCCGCCCTCTTCGAGGAAGGCCGGTTCCGCGTCCCGCTGCGGGAGGTGTTCCCGATGGACCAGGCCGCACGGGCCCACGCGCTCGCCGAACGGCGACCCCGGTGGGGCAAGGTCGTCCTGACCGTCTAGACGACCTCGGTGAGCACCCCGGTCCGCACGTCGTAGACGAACCCGCGCACGTTGTCCTTGT